>NZ_JBEPLH010000007.1:0-369692 GCF_040545135.1 Burkholderia sp. 572
TGCTGACGGCCCGCGCTGTGCTCGCCTGCGCGTTGCCATTCGTCGCCCAGCTTCGCGGCCATCGCGGCGAGCGATTCGTTCCACGCGGTGAGGCGTTCTTCGTCACGCGCCGCCAGTTGCGTCTGCAGGCCCGTGTGCGACTCGCGAATCGTCGACAGCAGGTCGTTCGAGCGCTGTTCGAAAGCCGAAGCCTGCGCGGACAGGTCGCGCGTCGTTTGCGCCAGTGCATCGCAGATTTCCTGCTGACGGCCCGCGCTGTGCTCGCCTGCGCGTTGCCATTCGTCGCCCAGCTTCGCGGCCATCGCGGCGAGCGATTCGTTCCACGCGGTGAGGCGCCGTTCGTCGCGCGCGGCCAGCTCGGTCTGCAGCCCCGCGTGCGACTCGCGCATCGCGGCAAGCGTCGCGCCCGAATGGCGTTCGAACGTCGCGGCGGCCTCGCCCAGCGCACGCGCATGCTGGCCGGCCAGCGTCTCGCCGACCTGCTCCTGGCGCGCCAGCGCATCGCGCCAGGCATCCGACAGGCGGCTTTCGGTCGATTCGAGGCGCGTCGCGACGCCGTCGAGCAGGTCCGTCGAACGCTGCGCGAAGGTCTCGGTGAACTGGCCGAGCGTCGTCTGCAACTGCTGCGCGACGGCGTCGCCCGCGCGGCGCTGTTCGTCGAGCGCGCGGCTCCAGACGGCCGTCACGTTGCCGGTGGTCTTCTCGAAGCCGTCCGTCAGCCCGTCGAGCTGACGCTGCACGGCGCCCGTCACGGTGTCGCGCAGCGCGGCCATCTCCTGCGCGAGCCCCGTCATCGTCGCGGCGACGACCGGCTGCAGCGCGGCACCGGCCACGCGCGCGCTTTCGGCGGCGCTTTCCTTCAGTGCGTCCCCGACATTCGACGCGAGGCCCGCATACGCACGCTCGGTCCGATCGAAAAACGCTTGCTGGCTTTCGATCTGGCGATCGTGCAGCGCGACGCTGCGCGCCTCGAGCGACGTCATCATCGTCTGCAGGCGGTCGACCAGCGCCGGCATCACGTCGGCCTGGCGCTGCAGCAGCCGGAACGACTCGTCGCGCTGATGCGCGGACGAGTGCACACGCAGCGTCGTCGCGATCTTCGCGTCGAGCTGCTGGGCCGCGTCGATCCGCTCGCGGCGCACGAGCGCGGACAGCAGGCCGAGCATCGCGGACGCCGCGACGCCGGCAATCGACGTGCCGAATGCGAAGCCGAGGCCCTTCACCGGCGCGATCAGCGACGCGCGGATCGCGTCGAGATCGGTCGCGCTTTCGAGCGCGGCGCCCGTGCCCTTCAGCGTGACGACCATCCCGAGCAACGTGCCGAGCATGCCGAGCAGCACGAGCAGGCCGACGAGATAAGGCGTGAGCGACGGGCCCGGCAGCGCGACGCGCGCGCCTTCGACCCGCGCGCGCACGGCGCCGCGCAGGCCCGGGTGCAGCGTATCGAGCCACGTGTCGAGCTTCGCGGGCGCCTCGGTCAGGCCGGCGACCGCGTGCGACAGCGTGGCGGTGGCCTGCCGGTAGCGCAGCAGTTCCCATGCGCCGGCGACGTAGCACGCGGCGATCAGCAGCGTGACGGCCGACGCCAGCGGGTTCGACGCGACATAGCCGACGCCGATCCAGCCCACAGCGAGCAGACCGGCGACGAAGACAACGAGATCAAGGCGAATTCTGGACATAGCGTGTTGATTAGCAGGTGCGAAGGGCCGCGAGCAGCCCGTCTACCGTTTGAAACCGGACTTCGAGTTCGGCAAGCAGGATGCTTTGCATCTCGTCGCGAAACGTATCGAGCCATGCGCCGGGCACGATCGCCGCGACGGCCGGGCTGTTGACGATCGCCGCGCCGTCATCGGCGGGATCGGCCGTGGCCGCGGATTCCGCTGCGGCTGCGGCCGCGGCTTCGGCATCGGCCAGCGCCTGCCGCTCCGCGTCGCGCAGCCGCCCGAAGCGCGTACCGAGCAGCGCGGGCACGGCCGACAGCAGGCTGCGCTCGCGCGCGCCGAGCACGCGCTCCATGATCGCGTCGAGCGTCGCGAGCCGCGCCATCCCGGACGAGCACGCGGCGAGCGCGACCCGCAGGCGCCCACGCAACTGGCCGATCGCCGTTTCCATGTCCTGCTGCAGGGACAGGTAACGCTGGCGGAAGTCCGCGAAATCGGCCGTGTCGGCGGCCGGCGGCGGCGGATCGCCGGGCCGGCGCCGCGCACGCGGCCGGTTGGCGGCCGTGATCGCCTGCGCGAGCTCGTGGCGCACGCGCGCGCAGTCGCGCTCCGCGTCGTAACCGCGCACGCCGGCCGCGACGCCGGGCGGACTCGCATTCAGCGCGGACGACAGCGTGATCGCATCGGTCCAGCCGAGCCACTGGCTCAGCCGGTCGGACAGCGTCTGCCGGGATTCCGCGACGTCGGCATCGGCCAGGCGCGCGAGCAGCCGGACGAGCGCCGGGCCGCTCAGCGCCGGGCGCGAAGGTGCTTGCACCATGCTGCAAACCGTCAAAAAAGGCAGCAGTTTACACGTCGCCGGGAGGTCGACCGCCAGAATCGGGGAAGCGCCACCGCCCGGTGGCGCGTGCGGCACTCGCGAACGCCCGCCACACAAGGCTTGGCGGGCGGCCGAGGGCTGCTGCCGCGACGGTTCTGCCGCCCTTGCCCGCCGCCGCATCGCCCGCCGGTTGCGAATTCGGGCCGCCGAGACCCGCCGCGTTGCGCTACCATCGCAGCACCCGTCGGGCCACGCGTGCCGGCCGCGGGCTGCGCCCCCGAGACCGGGTGCCACCGACCCACAACGAACAACAAACGGGCCCGGCCCGACCGCACACGATGCTTGCCAACCTCGTCACGCGCCTGCGCGACCGTTTCGGCAAACCGCCGACCCCGCAGGCCTTCGCCGAACGCCTGATCGCCACGCTGCGCGCATCGGGCGACACGCGCACCTGGCGCCACGAGGACGAGAAGGGCTGTCTCGTCCAGTCGGATGCTCCGTCGACCATCATCAACCTGCACAACCTGTTCCGCGACTACGCGGCCGCGAAGCCGTCCGAGCGCGACACCGTGCTGAAACGGCAAGCGAGCGCGATGATGCAGCACGAGATCCCCGAGGATTTCGCCGCGGCACGCGCGAAGCTGCGGCCCGTGATCCGCAGCGCGACCGAGCGCGGCGTGACCGCGCTGCAACTGGCCGGGCAGCCCGGCGTAACGGAACTGGCATTCCGGCCGCTGTGCGAGAACATCGAAATCGGCATCGCGTACGACGGCGAGTTCAACATCGCGCGCCTGCCGACCTCGACGCTCGACGAATGGGGCATCTCGTTCGACGACGCATGCGAGATCGCGATCGACAACCTGCGGGCCGAATCGTCGGCGCCGTGGGCCGCGCTGCCGAACGGGGTGTTCCTGTCGCAATTCAACGATTCCTACGACGCGGCGCGGCTGCTGCTGACCGACCTGCTCCACCGGCAGCCGATCGCCGGCGCGCCGGTCGTAATGGCACCGAACCGCGCGGTGCTGCTGCTCACCGGCGACCGCAATCCGGCCGGGCTCGCCGCCATGGTCGACCTCGCCGAACAGGCGCAGGCGCAGCCGCGCCCGCTGCCGCCGCTGATGCTGCGCTGGGACGGCACCGCGTGGCGGCGTTTCGTGCCGGAAGGGCTCGAAACGAAGCTGGCCGCGCTGCGCATCGGCGAGCTCGCGGGCGACTACCAGGATCAGCGGATGCTCCTCGACGACGTGCATGAACGCGACGGCACCGACGTTTTCGTGGCGACCTACTCGGTGTACAAGCGCCAGGACGGCAGCCTGTTCAGCGTCGGCGTATGGAGCGACGGCGTGCACACGCTGCTGCCCGAGACGGATATCGTCGCGCTCCATCGCGAGTCGACCGGACAGTCGGCCTACGTGCCGATGGCCGAGCTGCTGAACACGTGCGGCGACCTGATGACGGCCACCGGGCATCGCCCGGTGCGTTATGAAGTGAAGGTGTTTCCCGACGACGCGCGGTTCGCGGCGCTGCTGGAGCGGTTCAGCGAAGCCTGATGCCGACGCGCGATGCGCGCCGGCGGCCGGCCGCTGGAATGGCCGGCCGCCGTGCGATGCAGAACAGGAATGGAAGCGCTCAGATTCCCGCTTTCGGCGCGTTCAGGATCAGCCGCAGCCCGAGCAGCGTGATCGCGCCGGCCGCGACGCGGTCGACCCACTTCTTCGCGCGCAGGTAGAGCTCGCGCGGCCGGCGCGTGGAGAAGCACAGCGCGACGATCGTGTACCAGCCGAACTCGACGCCGAACACGAGCGGCGGCAGCGCCAGATAGCACCACAGCGGCGGATGCTGCGGGAGCAGCGCCGCGAAGATGCTGCCGTACCAGATCGCCGTCTTCGGGTTGCTGAGCTGGGTCGTGAGGCCCGTCCAGAACGACTTGCGCGCGCTGCCGCCGCCCATCGCCTGCGGATCGTCCATCGCGATCGGCCGGTCGGCGCCGCGCCAGATCTTCGACGCCATGTAGATCAGGTACGCGCCGCCCGCCACCTTGAGGCCCACGTACAGCCATTCGACGGCCTGCAGCAGCGTGTAGAGCCCGGCCAGCGCGACGCCGCCGAACACGATGCCGCCGATGCCCATGCCGAGCGCGGTGGCCAGCCCGTCGCGGCGCGACAGCCCGATCGCATTGCGTGCCACCAGCACGAAGCTCGGGCCCGGAATCATCGCGCCGAGAAACAGCGCAGCCAGGATGGCGAGTACGGCAGCCGATGCGGTCATCGAAGTCTCCTTGTCGAGCGACGCCGAAGCGCCGGCGCCTGCGTGTCGTGTCCGACGGTCGAGCCGCCGATTCTGGCACGCTTCGCGCATGGCCGAAAGCCGCCTTGCGCTGCTATGCTGGCCCTCTTTCCCGTCAGTCGCGCCGACCACCATGATCGAGATCCGCGCCGCCCGTCGCGTTCAATCCGGTGCCGGGCACCGCGTTTCGCGGGCGGGAGTTGTCGCCCCGTGCGATCGGCCACCCTCTTCCTCTTTTCGACCGGACACCCCGTCATGCGCGTTTTCCACCTGCCCATCGTGCTCGCCCCGCTGCTCGCCGTGCTTTCGCTCGACGCCCGCGCTGGCGACCTGCCGAAGTCGATCGCCGCGCAGCTGCCAGCCGGCTACCAGCCGCTGCTCGCGCAAGCCGGGCCGGATCTCGACAACGGACGGCACAGCTTCCTCGTCGTCGTGCACCGGGCGGTCGATACGCGCGAGCAGCCGTCGCCGCGCCCGCTGCTGATCTTCGAGGAGCAGGCCGACCACGCGTTCCGGCTCGCCGCGCGCAATGACCAGGTCGTGCTGCGCGCGAACGAAGGCGGCCAGTGCGATCCGTTCGATCCCGACGATGCCGCCGACAACGGCTTCGCGGTGAAAGGCCGCTATTTCACCGTGCAGAACTTCGTCGCGTGCGGACAGCACTGGACCGACTACGTGACGTTCCGCTACGACCCGCACACGCATGGCTGGGTGTTTTCGAACCGGATCGTCACCGAATCGTTTCCGCTCGACGACCAGCCCGATCACGTCACCGTCACGCGCGCAGACGCGCACCGGCCGGTGTCGTTCGGTCAGTGGAAGCGCAAGGACTGAGAACGGCGCGAACAGCGGAAGGTCGACTGCATGCCCGGCGCGCTCGCCTGCGCGCTCTGCCCGCGTTCCGCTCTGGAACGGACAGCATCAGCAATCCAGGAACTTCATCATCTGCCGGCCAAGCCTTCGAGCGTCGTGAGTATCGGCGCGACCATTGCTGTCCCGAGCGCGTTGGAATATGCCAGGGCTGCCTCCTCTGTCCAAAGACCGCTGTGTGCCAATTCGTCCTCGGCCGTCCGCCGCGTAAGCAAGCGAGTATCGAATCGGATCGTGCCGACGGCCGTTCCGGCCGCGTCGAAAAGCTGTGCCGACTGGAAGCAATGGGCTCGATCGCCGATGACGAGGGGAGCCGCACCTGACAACGCCGGAACGGAGGCGCCATCCATCACGACCGCGAAAGTCAGGCCGCCCGTCGCGCCCAGTTTGGCTCTGTCGAGGTGAATCAACTGATCGAAATAGTGATGAAAACGGGTGTTCGCCCTGCCGCTGCGGTTCCACATCGTCGTGGATGCGGATTCGCTCTGTCCTTGCGCGCGAACTTCCATCCGGATTTGGCTGGCGGTCTGGACAGGCGTGCCGGGCGCCAGCGCCATATCGAATATCGTGACCACGACGATCTCGCCGGAGGGCTCGGCCGGTTTTCTCCAGCCCAATGCCACCGATGCCGTCAGCCACGTGACGATGGTGGACATGAATCCGTCGAAGAATGCCGCGATCGCACTGGCGCCGACGACGTCGACCGAACCGAGATCCCGATACAGCTTGTCGATCCGCTCGAATAGTGGCCGCACGGGCGTCGGCGAGCCAAACGAGGGCACCGTGCGAAGTGCTGCGTCGAGCCCGGCATCGAAAATCGCCGCGCCAAATCGATGCACGAGTTCCCGCGTTGTCACCGGCCAACCGGAGAGCGTCGGGCCGCCCGCAGCAATCAGCCCCTCTAGCGCGGCAACCACCGCGACGGCAGCCGCGCCCGCCTGAGCCAGCACGGGGAATTCCGGCGACACGAGATAGAACCGGCCGTCCTTGCCGGCCCAGAATTCCTGTCTGGCGCCTGTCGTGACAAGAAGATTCAGGTCGTACAAGTAGTCGTCGCCAGTTCCCCGGGGCACCGGCTCTACCGTGGTCACGTCCACCGGAAACGACTCGCTTGACTCGGGACGACGGCCGGTCAACACACATCCCGTGGTCAGTTTTCCTATGCCGTCTTCGCTCAGTGTCGGTACCATCCAGGCCAGATGTGACGGATCGGCGGCAAGAATCGCGGGGGCCGTTGCACGGGAATCGGACGCGGACGCATTCAGGAAAGGATGCGTATCGGTAAACACGGGGCCACCGCCGTTGATCCGATAGAGTTTCCGTTCGCCGAGTTGAGGTCGAGCGACAAAAGCCACGACAGCCGCACCGTCACGCGTCATCACGGTATCGCCCGGTTTTACCTGATTCAGCGGCACCGGAACCCCTGCCCCCGAGAGGACTTCCGTGTCGCCGGTCAAGCAGCAACTGCTTGGCGGAGCCCGAAAGGGACTTCCCGGCTGACCACCGGCGGTGAACTCATAGCAGTTGCCATTCGGCATCCGTGCGGGCATGCCTCGACCATAGCTGGGAAGATAAGTGGTTTCCTGAATGGGTTTCGCCGTATCGCCGCCGACATCGTCGAGGTCGATATCGGGTTTGTCGCGCAGTGCTTCGGCATAGCCTCGCCAGTTGCTGCGATTGACCTGTGGCGGGATCGGCAGGCCCGCTGCAGTCAGTTCATCGATCAATGCATCCACTTGGGCGTCATCCGCGCCTAATGCGATGTATTTCGCATATTGGTTGAACATCTCCCAATCCGGGCTTGTCCACATACCCGCCTGGTACCACAGCTGCCGATTGATGACGTTGCCGAGCAACGCGTCGTGAAACTGCTGTCTGGCCGTTGCATGGTCGACCTGATTCAACAAATTGATCAACGGCGGAAAACTGGCTGCGAGGACGCGTGCGTAGGGCCGCGCGCAGCGGCCGCGCACCGTCGCGTTGAACGAAGCAACGTCATGATTGATTTTGTCCGCTCTCATTTGCCCTCGAATCCGACTGCCAAGATCCTGAATCGACTGGCACAGTACCGCGACAGAGAAATTCGCCCACCAGCCGTCATCGAGACCCATGTCGGACATGAGCGGCAGCAGTGGATCCGGTTGGTAATCGGCGAAGAAAATGCTGCGAAACGACGGCCCCGTTCCGAATATCTGTGAATAATTGCCGGGCAGCGCTCCCTTCAGCCGATTGACCAGTAGCGCATGCAGACGGCGGCCACCGCTGTAGTCAGGCAGTAAGTTGACCAATTGCTCGATAACGGAGTCGGGAGCCGAGTCGGAAGACCCGCTCAGCCGAATCGCGGTTCGTTGAACGGTAAGCAGCAAGGCAATCTCCTGGCAACGTGCGATTGAAAGAGAGTGGGGGTCGAGCCGCCGTGCGGGGGCTCGACACTTGCCGTTACGCGGAAACAGCGAACCCTTGGTTGACCATCGGGCCGTTGACGAACTCGGTGATCGGATCCGGTGCCGGGGTAGGCGGTTCGATCAGGTTCCAGATGAACTGCACGAGGATGACAATGACGCCGACCACTGCAATGGCGAGACCCACCGGCCCTGCCCAGCCGACGCTGAACAACTCGAGTCCGATGAACACGACGTCCGCCAGCGCAAAAAACGTATTCAACGCTTCAAAGACAATCTCTCTCACCGCGCCCGATTTGATTGCGTCGTAAAGCATGAAGGACGACAGGATCATACCGACGACGGCCAACGCCGGCCCGATTCGCCGTGCCATGAATTCGGCGCTACTCTCTCCGAAAATGGTCACGAATGCTTTCCCGAGTTTGCCCTCGGGAACGATCTTCCCGCCCGCCTTGAACCATGTGGCAATGTCTCCGGCGAAAGCGCGAAACGCCCCGCCTTCCGCTGCCTTGGAAAAATTCTCGAGAAATCTTCCAACGCCAATGGACATCATCTTCTGCACGCCCTTGACCAATGTCGCGAGCGCAAGCAAGCCGAGATTGATTTTCTCGATGATTTCCTTCGGTGTAAGTGGCCTGCCGGGGTTGTCGGCAAGCGAGTAAATAAGGTATCCAGCCGAGGCGCCGTAAAACACGACTGTCAACACGCCGCCGACTTTGCCTTTCCTCGAGAGTTCGCCCCATGCCTTGTATTGCTGGCCGTCCAGCCTTTGACCAATCATTCCCTGCAGCTCGGGATCCTGCGCGATCCGTGATAGGGGCTGGTTTCCCTTCTTCAATTGGTACTCGGTAATCGCGGCGGCGATGCCGTCCACCAGATTGTGAATCGAATCCGTTGTCGTGATCAGCGTCTTGAGCAGTTCCTGATTTTCCAACGCCGCTTGTTGCTGGATCTGATCCATGAGTGTCGGATCGACCTTGCCGGCGATCGCTTGCTCGATGAGGCTCGTGAGGAATGGTTTCAGATCGTCGGACCAACGTGACTTCGAGTAATTGACACCGAGCAGCGCCGCATAAGCGATGGTCATGAAACGCTGGCCGTAATTGCCGTCCGGATCCAGAACCTGCAATTTCACGTACCACTCGTACATGCGCTGGCGGACGTTATCGAACATCTTGCTGGCGACCTGGATCGACCAGGTCAACAGGTTGGCCTCGTCCGAGAGCCACGCGAAGTAGTCCGCTGCCCACTTCTTGGGGTTGTCCTGCAAGTACGGTTGCATTTCCGGAACGCCGTCGCGATAGCCCTCGATGTAGAGCGCGTTGCTCGCCTCCTGATACGCGAGGCTCTCGTCTTTGTCGCCGCCCTTGGTATCGCCCAGCGATTTCCAGCTCTGCTTCATCGCATCGCCCTTGATGCGCTTTATCAGGTCGGCGTAAGTCGGACTGGTGCCCAGGTTGTCATACAGCATTTGCCCGGTGCCGAGGACTGCCTTCTTCTGGAAAAAGCTCTTCTTGTCGTTGAATACTTTCTGGACGCCGCCCGGAAGCGAATAGGCATGCCCGTATATCCCTTCAATCCACTTGCTGTCCAGCGCGTTGACCAGGCATTTGTTGAAGTATCCGCCGCAGGTCGTCTGCGCGTGATCGATGGTCATCCGGTTGCCGTCCTTGTCGGTGACGACAGTCAGTGACGATATGTTGTCGAGATCCTGCAGCGTGCGCGTGGCGGCATCGCCTTCGAGAGGCGTCGAGATGCGCGCAGTCGTTGCCAGCGCCGCAGCACCCTCGCGCACTTCCGCGAAAACCCTGGACCGCTGCTCGGATATCGATGGCGTGGAACTGCCGAACCAGCAATACGCTTCTTCGTCGTCAGACGTGTATTCGCCGCCAAAGGTTCGGTTTCCGGAGTAAAGCGTGATAACGAAGCTGTCTTGCGGTCCTGGTGGATCAAGTTGAGGAACCATCTCCAGCGTGGTTTCGCCTTTTTTGCGATCGACGGCTGTGACGCGAACCCGGTTGCTGACATCGACGTGGCCCAGTAAATAGGTAACGGTCAGAACATTGTCAATCCACTGCGCCTTGATGCTGAATTGATCCCAGGCAACAGACGGTGCATTCGGATCGCATTTGACAGCCGGATCGTCTTTGGTTTTCGGTTTGGGTCTGAGATACCGTTTCGTGTCGAAGACATTCGCGAGCGCAACGCCCCGGATTGCCTGAGGTGCGTCACCCGCAACCGCCAGCGTTCCCACGAAGGCCGAGCCGCATTCCGTCAGATTCAAGCGAGCGTTATAGCGTTGCCGACCGGTGCCGCCCTGCAATACCAATGAATGGTTGGAACCGTTGTACCCGATATTGTGCGCATGCACACCGTTGTGGGTCACCGCGTCTTCCAGAACAACCATCTGCCCATGCGCGACCCATGACGTGCCGTCGTAGATCTCGGTTTCGTAGATATTCTGATGGGCGCACTTGCAGTCACTTAACGAATGCTCGACTCTCGTGAGAAACATTGCAGTTCTCCTTCATTGTGAAGTGGCAAATGACGTGCGCGCAACCGTCCCTCGCGATGTTTCAGTCGCACTCACGGGAACGACGCAAAAACCCGTCGAGGTTTTGCGTCGAAACATACGCGTGAATCAATGCTGCTTTTTCAGAAATCGGGAAATCAGGGGAGTCGGAAGGCGACTCGAGAAAGGCGGGCAAGACAAAGGAAGGGCACCCCGTGGAACCCTCGTTTGAATCCATCCTCGATTATTTAATTGTCGCAATTATGCGGAACGGAATGTCCGGGCAATTGTTGTATCGTGCCGAGAAAAAGTCAATCGAAGTCGTCGCGAAATGCATTTCCCCATGCGAATCGTCATGCGTTGATGCGAGCGTCACGATTATGGCAACGGTCTGGATGATTCATGCATTTTCGGAAACTGAATTTCAAACATCCGCCGCACCTTGCCAATCGTCGTCATCGCTATCATCCCTCGACAACCAGCCTGAAAAACAGGCAGGACAGGTTGATTGCCCGGCTCGATTTGCAGTCGGCGTGAGCAAGACCGCGCCGACGCGAAAGAAAGCCGGGCGGTCGAAGAATTGACACCCCGCCGCCCCGGGCGATCGATGCGGGGACGCATCGCGCGAATCGGGACCGCTCGCGACGCCCCGTCAACAGGTCTACCATAGGCGCTCGTCGCCCGTCGGGCGACCGCCGGCACGGCATACACCCTGCGCCCGCCCCTTCCCTCGCTGCACCCGCACAGGAGGACGTCATGACGCAACACTTCGACGCGATCGTCATCGGCACCGGGCAAGCCGGGCCGCCACTCGCCGCGCGGCTGTCCGCCGCTGGAATGAAGGTCGCGATCATCGAGCGCGGCCGCTTCGGCGGCACCTGCGTGAACACCGGCTGCATCCCGACCAAGACGCTGATCGCGAGCGCGTACGCCGCGCACCTCGCGCGGCGGGCCGGCGAATACGGCGTGTCGGTCGGCGGCCGCGTCACCGTCGACATGAAAGCCGTGAAGGCGCGCAAGGACCAGATCTCCGGCCGCTCGAACCACGGCGTCGAGCAATGGGTGCGCGGACTCGCGAACACCACCGTGTTTCAGGGTCACGCCCGCTTCGAGCGCGCCGATGCGGTGCGCGTGGGCGACGCGCTGCTCGAGGCGGAACGCATCTTCATCAACGTCGGCGGGCGCGCGCAGGTGCCCGCGATGCCGGGCCTCGACACGGTGCCGTACCTGACCAACTCGACGATGATGGACGTCGACTTCCTGCCCGCGCACCTCGTGATCGTCGGCGGCAGCTACGTCGGGCTCGAATTCGGCCAGATGTATCGCCGCTTCGGGTCGCGAGTCACGATCGTCGAGAAGGGCCCGCGCCTGATCCGCCGCGAGGACGAGGACGTGTCGCAGGCCGTGCGCGAGATCCTCGAAGGCGAAGGGATCGACGTGCAGCTCGATGCGACCTGCCTGAGCGCACGGCGCGACGGCGACGGCATCGCGGTCGGCCTCGACTGCGCGGGCGGCGGCCGCGAAGTCGCGGGCTCGCACCTGCTGCTCGCGGTCGGACGCGTGCCGAATACTGACGATCTCGGGCTCGACCGTGCGGGCGTCGCGACCGATGCACGCGGTTATATCGAGGTCGACGAGCAGTTGCGCACGAACGTGCCCGGCATCTGGGCGCTCGGCGACTGCAACGGGCGCGGCGCGTTCACGCATACCGCATACAACGACTATGAGATCGTCGCGGCCAACCTGCTCGATAACGACCCGCGCAAGGTGTCCGACCGCATCACGGCGTACGCGATGTATGTCGATCCGCCGCTCGGCCGCGTCGGCATGACGCTCGCGGAAGCGAAGCAGACGGGCCGCCGGCTGCTCGTCGGCACGCGCCCGATGACACGCGTCGGCCGCGCGGTGGAAAAAGGCGAAAGCCTGGGGTTCATGAAGGTGATCGTCGACGCGGACAGCCATGCGATCCTCGGCGCGACGATCCTCGGCGTGACGGGCGACGAAGTCGTGCACGGGATGCTCGACGTAATGGCCGCGGGCGCGCCGTACACGACCATCAGCCGCGCGATGCACATCCATCCGACCGTGTCGGAGCTCGTGCCGACACTGCTTCAGGATCTGCATCCGGTCGAATGATGCGCGACCCGGCGGGCGGCCGCGCAAGCTGAAGCCGCTGATCGATCGCACGTTCGCGTTCGACGACATCGTGCACGCGCATCGATACGGGGAAGCCGGCGTGCAGGCCGGGAAGATCGTCGTCGCGGTCTGAAAGGGGTCACGCGGGCGGCAAGCGCGGCCGTTGCAAACGGCCGCACGACCGCCGCCGGCTCAGCCTTCGAAATACCGCGGCCGGTCGATATCGGCCAGCAGCCCCGGCTGCGTCGGTGCCCAGCCGAGCGATGCGCGCGTGCGCTCGCTCGTTGCCGGCGCATCCATCCCCGCGAACATCGCGAACCAGCCGAAGTGCTCGCCGGCTTCGGCCGCCGTTTTCGCGACGACCGGCACGTCGAGCCGCCGGCCGATCACGTCCGCGATGTCGCGGAACGGCACGCCCGTATCGTCGACCGCGTGATAACGCGCGCCGGCCGCGCCGCGTTCGACCGCGAGCCGGTACACGCGCGCCGCATCGAGCCGGTGCACGGCAGGCCAGCGGTTGCCGCCATCGCCGACAAAGGCCGATACCCCCTTCTCCCTCGCGAACGCGATCAGGCGCGGCACGAAGGCGTGATCGCCGTCGCCGTGCACCGACGGCGGCAGACGCACGACCGATGCGTGCACGCCGCTCGCCTCCAGTGCGACCGCGGCCGCTTCCGACGCACGCGGATAGACCGACGACACCGGCACGTGCGGATCGTCTTCCGTCGCCGCACGGCCGGGCGCGACGAGCGCGAGGCCCGACGTGACGACCAGCGGCCGCGCCGAGCCCGCGAGTGCCGCGCCGATCGTCTCGATTGCGCGACGGTCGAGTTCGCAGTTCTGCGCGAAGCGCGAGAAGTCGTGATTGAATCCCGTGTGGATCACCGCATCGGCGGCTTCGGCGCCGCGCGTGAGGCTGTCGAGATCCTCCAGCGACCCGCGATGGACGTCGGCCCCCGCCGCCGCAACCGACGCGGCAGCCGCGTCGGACCGCGCGAGACCGAGCACCGAGTGCCCGGCGGCCACGAGTTCGGCAACCACGGCAGAGCCGACGAATCCCGACGCTCCAGTAACAAAGACACGCATGTTCAGTACCTCCGGATGGCATGGAGGCTTACTATCTGTCGACGGCCGCTCGCGGTGAAGTCGTGACGGTTTACCGGTAAACGAACTAACAGGATATGGCTGACGCCCCCGACAACCTGCTCGGCGCGTACCTGCGGGACCGCCGCGAGAAACTCGACCCCGCCGCGCTCGGGCTGCCGGCCACGCGGCGCCGCACGCCGGGCCTGCGGCGCGAGGAAGTCGCGCAGCGCGCGCATGTGAGTGCCGCGTGGTACACGTGGCTCGAACAGGGGCGCGGCGGCGCGCCGTCGGCCGACGTGCTCGACCGGCTCGCCCGCGCGCTGCTGCTGAACGACGCCGAACGCGAGCACCTGTTCCTGATCGGTGTCGGACATCCGCCCGAGGTGCGCTATCACGCGACCGACCACGTGTCGCCGCGCGTGCAGCACGTGCTCGATTCGCTCGATGCGAGCCCCGCGATCGTGCGCTCGGCGACGTGGGACGTCGTCGCGTGGAACAACGCGGCGGCCGCGACGCTGACCGACTACGCGACGCTATCGCCGGAACGGCGCAACATCCTGCGGCTCATCTTCGTCGATCCGCACGTGCGCGGCGTGCAAGCGAATTGGGCACGCGTCGCGCAGTTCGCGGTGGGCGCGTTTCGCGCCGACGTCGCGCGCGGCGGCGCGACGCAGGCCGTGCAGGCATTCGTGGACGAGATGCGCGCGACGAGCGCCGAGTTCGACGCGCTGTGGCGCGACCACGATATCCGCTCGCACGAGGAGGGGACCAAGGAGATCCACCATCCTGCCGTCGGGCGAATCGCGCTCGAATACTCGGCGTTCGCCGTGAGCGGCCGGCCCGACCAGACGCTCGTGATCTTTACGCCGGAGACGGCGGACGATCGCGCGCGCATTCGGGCGCTTGTCGCGGCCCGCGAGAAATACGAAATTTAGCGATCCGCGTAACAATCGCCCTCTTCAACAAACGACGAATCTCCTTGATTGTGCGACGCGCCGTCACTATCGGCGCGTCGATTGTCAGCCTCGGGGCTGCGATCCCGGGTTCTGACGGGCAACACCTCCAACGCCAAAGCCAACGCCAAAGCCAATCGAGCCTCGATGACCGACGGCAAGCCCACTCCGCCTGGCCATCGCATTCCGCACTGATTCCCAGTCGAATATTTAATTTTCACCTGGCGTAGCGCGCGCTTACCCTTTCGGCATCGCATCACAGGGCCAACGGCCCCTCCCTGGAGCATCCCGATGTCCGACCCCGGCACCGCGCAAGCTGTCCGCCGCCCGCATGCGGCTTCCGTGTCCTATGGCGCGCTCGCGCTGCTGGTGCTGGCCGGCCTCAACCTGCGTCCGTTCCTGACCGCGTTCGGCCCCGTGCTCGACGTCGTGCGCGCCGACACCGGCCTCGGCTTTCGCGCGGCCGCGCTGCTGACCACGCTGCCGTTCGTGCTGATGGGTATCGTCGCCGGAGTCGGTGTCGGGCTCGCGCGACGCGTCGGCGAGCAGCGTGCGCTGACCGTCGCGCTGGCGCTGATCGCGGCAGGCTGCACGGCGCGCCTGTGGACGGACGGCAGCGCCGGCCTGATCGCGACCGCCATCGTCGCGGGCGCCGGCGTCGCCGTGATCCAGGCGCTCGTGCCCGGCCTCGCGAAGCGCTGGTTCGCCGGCCGGCTGCCGCTCGCGATGGGCCTCTATTCGGCCGCGCTGGTGGGCGGCGGCGCCTTCGGCGCGGTCGCGAGCCCGTGGCTCGCCGCGCACGGCGGCTGGCATCTCGCGCTCGCCGTGTGGGCCGTGCCCGCGCTCGTCACGCTCGCGCTGTGGCGCGCGAAGGCACCGCGCGACGCCGTGCACACGACGGCCGCGACAGCGCCGCTCACCGCGTTCGCCCGCATTCCGCGCGCGTGGCAGCTCGCGCTGTTCTTCGGGCTCAGCAACAGCGGCTACGCCAGCCTCGTCGCATGGCTGCCCGCGTTCTACCGCAGCATCGGCATGAGCCCGCAAGCGAGCGGCAACCTGCTCGCGTGGATGGCGCTGTTCCAGGCAACCGGCGCGCTCGCGATGCCGCTGCTCGCCAAAGGTTCGCCCGACCGCCGCGCCGTGCTGTGGCTCACGCTCGCGCTGCAGGCGGCCGGCTTCGCCGGGTTCGCGACGCTGCCGGCGTTCGCGCCGTGGTTCTGGGTCGCATGCGTCGGCCTCGGTCTCGGCGGTTTCTTCTCGATGAGCCTGATCGTCACGCTCGACCACCTGCCCGATGCGCGGCTCGCGGGCGCGCTCGCCGCGTTCGTGCAGGGCATCGGCTTCCTGACCGTCGCGGCGAGCCCCTGGCTGATCGGCTGGCTGCGCGACGCGGGCGGCGGCTTCGCGACCGCCTGGTGGATGCATCTCGGCGTGATCGTCGCGATGGCCGCGCTGAACGCCGCGTTCTCGCCCGCCGGCTACCGGCACAGCATGGCGCGCCTCACCGGCGCCGCCCGCTAAAGCCCCCTTTCGAATCCGGACGCTTCGCCGGCCGCTTCCGGCAAAGCGTCCAGCCGCCCGCGCGTGGCCGGGCGCGGGCAGTCACGCCTGTCGGCCGCCAGTTCGCTTCACCACATACAACATCGACCGGTATTGGAGACAATCATGAAAAAGCTCGTTCTCGCCATTGCGCTCGCGCTGACGGCAGGCGCCGCCGCCGCGAAGGACCCGGCAGTCCTGCGCCTCGGCGTCGACCCCAGTTATGCGCCGTTCGAATCGCTCGCGCCCGACGGCAAGCTCGTCGGTTTCGACATCGATCTCGGCAATGCGATCTGCGAACGGATGAAGGTGCGCTGCGTGTGGGTCGAGAACGCGTTCGACGGGATGATCCCGGCGCTGAAGGCGCGCAAGTTCGACGGCGTGCTGTCGTCGATGAGCGTGACCGAGAAGCGCCTCGCGCAGATCGCATTCACCGACAAGATCAACAACGTTCCGCCCCGGCTCGTCGCGCGGCGCGGCTCGAACCTGCAGCCGACGCCCGAATCGCTGCGGGGCAAGAGCGTCGGCGTCGAGCAGGGTTCGACGCAGGAGACTTACGCGCGCACGTACTGGGAGCCGAAGGGCGTGATCGTCCGCACGTACCAGACGCAGGATCTCGTCTACCAGGACCTGCTGTCGGGACGGCTCGATGCATCGCTGCAATCGTCGGTGCAGGCCGACCTCGGTTTCCTGAAAACCGCGAAGGGCGCGAACTTCGAATTCGCGGGGCCGCCGCTGCACGACCCGAAGACGCTCGGCGTGGGTTCCGCGATCGGCGTGCGCAAGGATGACGACGCGCTGCGTATGCAGATCAACCAGGCACTCGCGAGCCTGATCCAGGACGGGACGTACCAGCGGATCGCGAAGAAGTATTTCTCGTTCGATATCTACAACTGACGGACGCGTAGCGGACAACACGAAGAGGCGTCACGCATGAATGCGCACGCCTCTTCTTCGTTAACCGAACGATATCGACTACGCCGCTCGCTGCAACAAATCCGTCGCGAAAGACCTCGCATGCTCGACGGCTTCCTGCGCGTCGCCGAACACACCGAGCTGATCCCAGTGTTCCTCGGCCGCATACGTCCCCTTCACGGCAAGCGCCCGCTGAACGCTCAGCTGCGCTGCGTACTTGCCATCCTCAAGCGGTCGAGCCGTCGCCACCACCTTGTGCGGCGGGCTCGCGCGCTCCGGCTGAATCAGTTCGACAGCACCGCCGGCCGTGTCGACGTACATCAACTCGTTCCTGGCTTTGCAGTCCGGGCAGTAGAAGCACCAGCCCGCGTCCTCCTGACGGGGCCTGACCTGCCCGCGAGCGAGCACGGCGCGGCATTCAACGTTTTCGCAGATGAACGGCATGGCAGTCTCCGAGGTTGTTTGCGGAAAATCCTAGCATGTCCGCCGAAGGTCAACCACCGTCTTCGTCATCGACATGGCCACGGAGCATGTGACGCGGATCGCCGAGACGGTCAGGCTCCCCCCAACCTTTCACACGCCGTACACGCGGGTCGACCGGATGCGCGCGAGCCCGACGTCACCCGGGCTAAACTGTCTGCCCGACCAACGAACCGAGCCATCCTTCATGTTGATCCGCGTTGCAACCCTGTCCGATGCCATCCCGCTTGCCGAATTGAAGCGCGACACGTTCCGCGAAACCTTTCTTCAGGACGGGTTCGGCATCGACTACCCGCCGAACGACCTGGCTGCGTACGAGGCTCGAACCTACTCGGTAGAAACGATCACGGACCAGCTCAACGATCCCGAATGCCGCACATGGGTCGCTGAAAGCGACGACGGCACGCTGGTGGGCTATGCGCACGCGGGGCCGTGCAAGCTCCCGCACCCGGACGTCGCAGAAGGTTCGGGCGAGATCCATCAGATCTACCTTCGGCGGGGTACGCAAGGAACCGGCGCCGGGCGCGCCCTGTTCGACTCCGCGCTGGACTATCTGGCAACGGAACGGCCCGGCCCGGTATGGCTGGGCGTGTGGTCCGGCAACGCGAAGGCGATTGCCTTCTATGAGAAGGCAGGGTTCACGCGTGTCGGTACGTACGATTTCAAGGTCGGGGAATCGACCGATCTGGAATTCATCTATCGGCGCTGAGGCGGTGGATCGAGACGCGGTGCGATTGACGCGCCTTCAGTAACCGCGCGGATAAGGCGCCGGCGTCATTCGCGGATCGTCGATAGGCATGTCGACATTCAGCAAGGACAGAAGCTGCCGATCAAGGCAATGCTGCGGAAAGAAGTGATTGAAATAGGAAACGTCCTCGCGTCGGTCCGCCCTCTGGAACATCGCTTCGATCGGCCCCCAGTAGTATTGCCAGGACAACCTGTCCATCTCGCGTTGTCGATCGCCCGGAAGTGCATCGATCGCAATCGTGCGCAGCCCGTCATGCGTGAATTGATAGACACGCCAGAGCCGGTCGCTCAGGAAATTCGGCGCACTCGGCGAAAACGCGACATAGTCCGCACCGGCTTCGTCCCGATACCCCGCAATGCGGGTGAATGCCTGAAAGGACGGAATGCCGGCCATGCTGTCCGGATCGCGTAATTCGAGCTGGTAGAAATAGAACAGCGTCTCCGTGGCTTCGTCGTACCGGATCACCAGTTTGTTGCCGGGATGGTGATACCACCCGGTTGCCGGATCCACGAATCCGCCCTGACTGTCCGGCTGCAGCCCCGGCTTACCACCCAGGATGCATCGAACATCGTCGATCAGCGCATCACCCCAGTCGGCATAGAATCGGCTCAACTGTGTCCTGCCAATCGATACAGAAGCATAGATACCTACCGGCTCCATGGGTTTGCTCCGTCAGGGTTGCTCCGATTCATCACCGCGCATGTTACAACCGGCCCCGGCTCGGGCGTGCCGGCGCGTTGTAATCAATCGAACGGTATCCGGAGTTTGCGACGTAACCGGAACGAGAAATGGGCAGGCGCACGTGTGTAAAACGATTCGACCTTTGCGTCGACTCAGGCAGCACCACTCCGGGATGCTTTCATTTCCGGCGCATCACTTGCGTTACGATTCACGTCATCGTCAACTCCGCGGAAGCACATGAAGACTCGTGCTATTGCGCCGAGCGCAGCACTCGTTGCGCTTTTCGCCAGCGCAACCGTACCGCTCGCCGCCAGCGCAGCGCCTGCCCAGGCACCCGGCGCGCCCAGCTACGACACCTACAAGTCATGGCTGGTCGCCTGCGACAACGGTTTGACCTGCGAGGCGAAGGGTCTCGCGAACGGTGGCGAGACCGGCGCAGACTTGCGCTTCATTCGCTCAGCCGGGCCGAACGGCGCGCTCACGGTACGGCTGAGCGTCGCCACCAACACCAGCATCAATCTCGATGACCTGCGCGTCGACGACGCGCCGCTGCGGCTGGACGACTCGGCCTGGAGCGAGAAATTCGACGACGGGATAGCGACTTTGTCGACCACGCGACCGGCAGCCGTGGCGGCCTTCGTCTCACGGCTTCGCAACGGCACGAAGCTTCAGTTCGGCGAGGATGCAGACGCTTATGTTCCGCTCGATGGCATGGTCGCCGCGCTGCTGCGTATCGATGACCGGCAAGGGCGCATCGGGGGAACTACCGCGTTGATCCGCAAGGGGCCTGCCCCTGCGTCGCAGGTCACACCTGCTCCGTCACTGCCCGTCGTACCGAAGCGGAAGATCACGTCGCAGTTGTCCGATCAAGAAGAAGAACACCTGATCGCGCGCGTGAAACGAATCCGGGATGCCAGCAGTTGCGAGGAGAATGCGTCGCGCTATCTCCATGAAGCAGCGTATGCACTCGACAAGCACAACGCGCTCGTGTTTCTTCCATGCATCATGGGCGCCTACCAGGGTTCGTCGGATGTGTTCATCGCCCCGCGTATCGGCGGCGGAAAACCGGAGCCCGTCAAGCTGCCGATTCCTGAAGGGGGCTTTTCAGACCCTTCATTGGTCGAACCGGACTTCGACCCGGCTACCGGCACGCTGTCCACCTTCGGCAAGGGACGCGGGCTGGCCGATTGCGGCTTTCAGGCCAGCTGGATCTGGGACGGCCATGCGTTCCGGATGTCGACTGTGTCGCAGCAGAAAACGTGTGGCGGCGTTCAAGGAGGCGACTGGCCGACGCTCTATCGGTCGCGAACGAAGTAGGCCAACGATCGCTCTCGATGGCGCAGGTTCCATGCGGTCGTTATTTCAACCACACTGGAGTCGGCCAACCCGGGCATCGCCAACGATTCGGCGGCGTTGCCGAACGAACAGGCCGGCCACGCCGGCCCGCCACCGCACGACAACGCCCACCTGCCCGCTCAATAGCGGCTGCGCCCCCACAGCGTCTTCGGCTCCTCGAGCAAATGACGCAACCCGCTGCGCTCGATCGTGATTGCCGCGACTTCGTTCACCCGTTCGAGCACCGCGTTCTCGTCGACCGACAACACGCGCCGATCCTCCATCAGCACCCGTCCGCCCACCATCGTCATGCACACGTCGGCCGCGTTCGCGAAGCAGGTCACGCGATACACGGGCATGTTCATCGGCATCATGTGCGGCCGGAACAGGTCGACGAGGATGAGGTCCGCGAGCTTGCCGGCTTCGAGCGAACCGGCCTCGTGCTCGATCGACAGCGCCTTCGCCGCGTCGATCGTCACCATCTCCAGCACCTTGCCGTGCGGCAGCACGTCCGGGTCGCGGAAATGCCGGCGGTGGTAATGCATGCACTGCCACATGTGACGGAACATGTCATAGCCGCGATCGGGCGCCGCACCGTCCGACGCGATCGCCACCGTCACGCCCGCATCGATCAGCTCGGGCACCGGGCAGCGCCCGATGATCGACATGATCGCGCTCGGGTTGTGGACGATCGCGGTGCCCGTCTCGACGCACGCCGCGATGTCGTCGTCGGTCAGGTCGATGCTGTGCGACATGAACGACGTCGGGCCGAGCAAGCCGAGCTCGCGATGCGCGAACGCGAGCGTGCCCGCGCGGTGGCCGTCCTGCGTGAACGTCAGCCCGCGCTCGCGTGCGAGCGCGCCGTAGCGTGCGGCCTGGTCGCGAAAGTCGTGCTCGTACCGCGCAAGCTCGGGATCGTGTTCGGGCCCGTACACGGGCAGCGTGAGCGCGATGCGGATCCGGCCGTCGGCATCGCCGTGGCATTCGTCGACGATGCGCTCGCATACGTCGAACATCGTGTCGAAACCGATGTCGCGCGTGTCGCTGCCCTCCGGCGTGTGGCGCGTATAGGCACGCGGCGCGGGCGGCCGCGACGGGCCGACCGCGACGATCGAGCGCGTACCGGTGCGCACGACCGCGTCGCAATGGCGCCGCGCGTAGACCGGATCGTCGACGCGCATGATCGAATTGCCGCCGCCGAGCAGCGACACGCCGGTCGTCACGCCGGCCTTCAGGCGTTCGAGCGCGGCGAGATGCGATTCGGCTTCCCAGAACGCCTCGTCGGACGCGCGCGTGTAGATCGTCTCGGCCGCGGCCGACCACGCATCGCCGTCCGCGCCGCCGATCGTGCGCAGCATCGCGTGGCCCGCGTGCGCATGCGCATCGATCAGGCCCGGCAGCACGGCCTTGCGGCGCGCATCGATCGTGCGCGCGGCACGGTAACGCGCCTGCAGTTCATCGGTGCCGCCCACGGCGACGATGCGCTCGCCCTTGACCGCGACCGCGCCGTTCTCGATCACGCGCCGCTGCGGGTCCATCGTAATCACGCAGCCGTTCGCGATCAGCGTATCGATCGCTTCGCGGTCGTCCTCTCGCATGCCCTCTCGCTTGCCCTCGTTAATCATTGTTCAGTGTCCTGTTGTGGTTCGATTGGCCTTGCTGCCATCCAGTGGCCGAGAGTGGCCGAGCGGCCGGGCCGCCGGGCAAAACCCCGGCGGCCCGGCGACGGCGTCATGCACGAAAAACCGTCACGCCGAACCGACCGGCGCGGCGACCCGCGCCTTCAGCTTGCGCTGCACCGCGCTGATCACGACGAACACCACCGCGTTCACCGCGAGCGCGACGAGCCCCGGGTTGATCGACGTCAGCGTGTTCGATGCGCCCGGGAACAGCGACGCGAGCGTCACGCCATAGTAGTTCGTCATCGCGATCACGATCGCGCCGGCGACGATGCCCGCGAACGCGCCTTCGCGCGTGCCGAACGGCCGCTTCAGGAAGCTCGAGGCGAGCATCGGCACGAGCTGCGTGAGCAGGCTCGACGAGAAGATCGCGAGCGTGACGAAGGTCGCGCCGCCGCGCAGCACGAAGTAGACGACCACCAGCGTGAAGATCGGCAGCGCGATGCGCGCGACGCGCGTCACCTCGCGGTCGGTCGCGTTCGGCGCGAAGCCTTCGCGGTAGATGTTGCGCGCGATCGTCGTCGATGCGTTCAGCATGATCAGCGACCCCGGCACCAGTGCGGTGAGCAGCCCCGTGCCGCCGACGATGCCGACGAACCACGCAGGGAACGTCTGCTTCACGAGCCGCAGCAAAGCGAGATCGGTCTGCGCGCCTTCGAGTCCGTGCACGGTCATCACGGCCGCGAAGCCGACGAGGAACAGGAACGCGATCAGCACCTGGTACAGCGGCATCAGGATCACGTTGCGGCGCAGCGCGCGCTCGTCCTTCGCGACGTAGATCGCGGTGAAGCCGTGCGGATACAGGTAGTAGCCGAGCGACGTGAGCAGGATCGTCGAGTTGTACCAGCTCAGGTTGAAGCCGTGCTCCGGCATGCGCAGCAGTTCGGGATGCGCGGCGTCGATCTTCGCGAACATCTCGCCGAGCCCGCCGTAGTAGTGCATCGGCAGGTACAGGCCGAGGAAGATCGCGATCGCGAGGATCAGAACGTCCTTGAAGATCGCGATGCTCGCCGAGCCGTGGATGCCCGACACGACCATGTACACGGCCATCAGCGTCGCGGCGATCCAGATCGCGGCCGCCTGCGGAATCAGCCCGTACGACATCTCCGACACGATCACGCCGAGCCCGCGCAACTGGATCATCAGCAGCGACACCATCGCGAACACTGCGACGATCGACACCAGCACGCCGATCGCGCGGCTGTCGTACTTCGACGCGAAGTAGTCGGCGAACGACACGAGCCCGCGCGCCTTCGCGTAACGCCAGATCGCCGGCAACATCCAGTAGCCGATCACGAACGCGAGGCAGCCGTATGACAGGATGTAGAACGCGGGCACGCCCTTGCTGTAGGTCCAGCCGCTCGCGCCGAGGAACGAGAACGTCGAGAACGCCTCGCCGGCCATCAGCAGGAACGTGAGCAGCGAGCCGAAGCCGCGCCCGCCGACCGCCCACTGCTCGAGCGTGAGCTTGCGGCCGCGGCGCGCCATCACGCCGATGGCGAGCGCGAACACGGCGAACGCCGCGATGATGACGATCGACGCGTTCATCGCGCGTCTCCCGAACGGCCGGCGCGGGCCGCGTCGCGCGCGTCTCGCTCATCGCGCTCGTCGAGATGGAACAGGATCGCGAGAATCGCGGCCGTGGCCGCCATCCAGACCAGGTTCCAGACGAGCAGGAACGGCAGCCCGAACAGCAGCGGACGCGCCTCGGCAAGCGAGCCGCCCGCATACATCCCGACGAACGGCAACGCCGCCAGCAACAGTTTCAGTTTCATGAGTGCCTCCTCCGGAAGACGCGCGTGTGCGTCAGAACATCAGAACTTCTGGCGGATGCCGACCACCACCGCCACCTGCGACGTCGTCGTCGACGCGCTGTCGGTGCCGTCGATCCATGCCTGGCCGACACCCGACGACGCCTTCTGGTAGAAGCCGTTCACGTACACGTCGGTGCGCTTGGACAGCAGGTACTGCACGCCGGCCGATACCTGGTGGTAATGGCCGCTTTCGCCGGCACGCGCGACCTGTGTATAGGTGTAGCCGGCCGCCGCCATCAGCGCGGGCGTGACCATGTAGCGCAGGCTGCCTTCGTAGTTGTTGAAACGCAGCGCGCCGCCCGTCGCCTGGCCGAAGTTCGAGCCCGTATACAGCAGGCCGAGCGTTGCCGGCCCGATCGCGTAGCTGCCGCCCGCCCCCCAGATCTGCTGGCGGATCGCGCTCCCGAGGCGCGCACCGAACACCGATGCCGACGCCGGATAGTAGTTATCCGAAGCAACTGCGCCGCTCGCGCTGACCGCCGGATGGTTCACGCGCGCATACGCGGCGCCCGCGTTGAGCGGCCCGTTCACGTACGTGACGCCCGCGCTCCAGCTGTTGTCGTTCGCGAAGCCGGTCGAGTTCGAGAAGCCGTACACGAGGTTCGCCTGCAGGCCCGCGATCGTCGGCGACACGTACTTCACCGCGTTGTTGAGACGGAACGTGTTGTTGATGTCGTCGTTGTCGAACGGGTGCGTCGAGTACTGCGCAAGGAAGCTGCTCATCTGCAGCGAACCGAGGATATCCTGCGTCGAGTTGTACTGGCGGCCGAGCGTCACCGCGCCCCAGTTCGCGCCGCTCAGGCCGACCCACGCCGAACGCCCGAACATCCGGCCGCCCTGCCCGAGCGCGCCGTTCGCGACGTTGAAGCCGTTCTCGAGGCGGAAGTTCACCTTCAGGCCGCCGCCGAGATCCTCGGAGCCGATCAAGCCCCAGCGCGGCCCCGATTCGTTGCCGCCCGTGAACTGCCACAGCGAATGGCCCTTCGCGTTGTTCGTGTAGGTCACGCCCGCGTCGACGATCCCGTACAACGTCACCGTCGACTGCGCGTGCGCGGCGCCGACGAGCAGCATTGCGATCGCGGCGCCCGTCGCCACCCCCGTCTTCCCACCCTTCATTCGCACCATCTCCGTCATCTCCTCTCCAAACCTGCTCATCGATGTTGTGTTTTGTTGGTCCTGCCCATGCATCCCGACCGGGTTGTATAGACAGTCGCTGGATGGTATCCAGCCGCAATCACATCAAGAAATGAAATGTTCAACTGGCCGGCAGTTGAAAATCGAATGAGAGGCGATGGAGGGGAAATGAGCGGGGGTCGCGCGACCCCGCAAGGGAAACGAAAGCACGCAGGCCCGCTGGACGCGGTACGTTTTGATCGGACGTGAATGGCTTGCGTAAGCAAGCTGACGAAACGGCGACGCGCGAGGCGGCTATACGGTTTTCCCTGATAGCCCGTGCATCGGCCGCCGCAACGCGGCATCGAACGGATTGGTACGTGGCCCGATCGCGTCGGCCTGGCGCCGCAGCAGTTCGACGACCATCGGCATCCGGTCGTCACCGAGGCGTGACGCGAGCGTGCCGACGCTCAACGCGCCGACCGGATAGCCAGTGCGATCGAGGATCGGCACCGCGACACCGGCCATCCCGTCGAGCACGCCGCTGTTGCGGCCCGCGTAGCCGAGCTGCCGCACGCGTTCGATCTCGGTACGCAGGTACACCTCGTCGAGCACACCGTAGCCGCGAATGCGCGGCACGTTGAAGCGGATCACTTCCTCGCGTTCGGCTTCCGGCAGGAACGCGAGGATCGCAAGGCTGCCTTGTCCGACACCGAGCGCGATGCGGCCGCCGATGTCACCGGTAAACGAACGGATCGGAAACGGCCCTTCGCACAGGTCGAGACACACGGCGTCGAAGCCGCTCTTCACCAGCAGGAAGATGGTCTCGCCGAGGCTTGCGCACAGCCTCAGCAGCGCGGGACGGCACAACGTGCGCATGCTGCTCGGGTTGCCGGCCTGCGCGGCGAGCGCGAAGAAATCGACACTCAGGCGGTACAGCTTCGACTGCTCGTCCTGTTCGACCATCCCTTCCGCGATCAGCGATTGCAGGATCCGGTGCGCGGTGCCCTGCGTGAGGCCGACGGCCTTTGCCAGATGCGTGACGCGCACGCCGTCCTGCTGCATGCCGGCCAGCGCGCGCAGGATCGCGAACGCGCGCTGCAGCATGCCGGTGCCCGGTGCGCCGGCCGCATCGACGGCGTCCTCGTCCGGGCGCGGCGCGCGTGCGACCGGCGACGTTCCGGTCGAATGGGATTCCTGCATGCCGGCTCTCCTCGATGATTTCATTGAACGGAATACGGTAGCCGCCATTGTCGTCCCGCCGAAATTCCACGGGCATCCGGGTGTGCACGGGATTGACGCGTGCATTTCGCGGCTCGACCACGCCTCATTCAACGGAACGATCCGCCCGCGATTTCACCAACCGTTCCGGTCAATGGAATTTTTCCGAAATTCCTCCCGTTCATCAGAATTCGAAATTGACGCGCCGAAATATGGCTGGCTAGAGTCCGCCACATCGGTACACCGGCCACGCGGTGTGCGAACCCGGAGCTTCCCATGTCGTTTCTCACGCTTACGGATCTGACGAAAACCTTCGGCGAGCTCACCGCCGTCGCCGACGTCAACCTGTCGGTCGAACAAGGCGAATTCGTGTCGCTGCTCGGGCCGTCCGGCTGCGGCAAGACCACCACGCTGCAGATGATCGCGGGCTTCGTCGACGTCACGCGCGGCCGCATCGCGCTCGACGGGCAGGACATCACGCACCTGAAGCCGAACCGGCGCGGGCTCGGCATCGTGTTCCAGAGCTATGCGCTGTTTCCGCACATGAGCGTCGCCGAGAACGTCGGCTTCGGCCTCGACATGCGCGGCGTCGACAAGGCCGAGCGTGCCGAGCGCATCCGCGCGGCCCTCGCGCTCGTGCGTCTCGACGCGCTCGCGCCTCGCTTCCCGCGCGAGCTGTCGGGCGGCCAGCGGCAGCGCGTCGCGATCGCGCGCGCGGTCGTGATCGAGCCGCCGGTGCTGCTGCTCGACGAACCGATGTCGAACCTCGACGCGAAGCTGCGCGAGGACATGCAGTTCGAGCTGCGCGCGATCCAGCGCAAGATCGGAACGACGACGATCATGGTCACGCACGATCAGTCGGAAGCGCTGTCGATCAGCGATCGCGTGGTCGTGATGGAAGCCGGCCGCATCACGCAGACCGATACGCCGTATCGCGCGTACGAGCGCCCGGAGAACCGTTTCGTGTCGCAGTTCATCGGCAAGGCGAACCTGCTGCCCGGCACGATCGTCGCGCACGACGGCGATGCGATCCGCATCGACCTCGGTCACGATCTCGCCGAGACCGGCCGCACCGCGCATCTGCCGCCGCGCGAGCGCGACGTGCGCGTGGGCGATGCGGTGTCGGTCTGCATCCGCCCCGAAAAGCTGCGGCTCTGCGCGCCCGACGCGGGCCGCTTCGCCGCGACCGTCACGAGCCGCTTCTTCCTCGGCAGCCAGTGGCTGTACCGCGTCGACAGCGCGCTCGGCGAAGTGCTCGTGTGCTGCCAGAACGAAGGGGCGGAGCCGCTCGCGGAAGGCGCGCCGGTCGGGATCGACTGGCACAGCGACGCGGTGCGCGTGATGCGCCGGGAGGCCTGAATGGGACAGCCTACCCGTCCGCTCCCGACCGACGGCGCGCCGGCCGCGCTCGCCCGCCCGGTCGCGGTTTCCGCTGACGCCGCACCGGCACGCGCCGCCGCCGCGCACACGATGCGCGCGACGTGGCGCGCGCATGCGCCGCTGTGGCTGATGTGCGCGCCCGCGTTCGCGCTGTTTGCCGCGCTCGTGCTCGTGCCGCTCGCGATGACGTTCATGCTGACGTTCTACCGCTTCGATCCGGCCACCGGCCCGATCGCCGCGTTCCAGTTCGGCAACTACGCGGAAGTGCTCGGCTCGTCGTACTTCCACACGATCTTCGCGCGCACGTTCGGCATCGCCGCGCTGACCACCGCGATCTGCGTCGCGATCGGCACGCCGGAGGCGTACGTGCTGTCGAAAATGCGTGACCCGTGGCGCTCGCTGTTCCTGCTCGCGATCCTCGCGCCGCTGCTGGTGTCGGTCGTCGTGCGCGCGTTCGGTTGGAGCATGTTGCTGAACACGAGCGGGCTCGTGAACCAGGCGCTCGGGCTCGTCGGCCTCGGGCCGTACAAGCTCGAATACACGACCTTCGCGATCGTGATCGCGCTGGTGCACGTGATGCTGCCGTTCATGGTGATCCCGGTGTGGACCGCGCTGCAGCGGCTCGATCCGCAGACCGAGCATGCGGCGCTGTCGCTCGGCGCATCGCCGTTCACGACGCTGCGCCGCATCGTGCTGCCGCAGCTGATGCCGGGCGTGCTGTCGGGCAGCCTGATGGTGTTCGGGCTGTCGGCGAGCGCGTTCGCGATTCCCGGCCTGCTCGGCGGACGCCGGCTGAAGGTCGCGGCCACGGCCGTCTACGACGAATTCCTCGGCTCGCTGAACTGGCCGCTCGGCGCGACGATCGCCGTGCTGCTGCTGGTCGCGAACCTCGTCGTGATGCTCACTTACTACCGCGTGCTCGAACGCCGCTACGCGCGCAGCCTCGGAGGCGCATCGCGATGAGAAAGAACGGCCCCTTTGCCCTCGCCTTCCACACGCTCGTGATCCTGTTCGTGCTCGCGCCGCTCGTGATCGTCGTGCTCGTCGCGTTCACGCCCGACGAAACGCTGACACTGCCGACACACGGGTTGTCGCTGCGCTGGTTCCGCGCGATCCTCGACTATCCCGACTTCGTCACCGCGTTCTTCAACAGCGTGAAGCTCGCGTTCGCGTCGGCGACGCTGTCGCTCGCGATCGCGCTGCCGGCGGGCCTCGCCATCGGCCGCGCGACGTTTCCCGGCCGCGCGTTCCTGAACGGGCTGCTGCTGTCGCCGCTCGTGATTCCCGGCCTCGTGCTCGGCATCGCGCTGCTGCGCTTCTTCGCGCTGATCGGCGCGACCGGCTCGTTCGCATGGCTCGTGCTCGCGCACATGGTCGTCATCACGCCGTTCGTGATGCGGCTCGTGCTCGCGTCCGTCGCGGGCCTCGACCGCAGCATCGAGCAAGCCGCATGCTCGCTCGGCGCGGACCCGTGGACGACCTTCCGCCGCATCACGCTGCCGATGATCGTGCCCGGCATCACCGGCGGCTGGCTGCTCGCGTTCATCAACAGCTTCGACGAACTGACGATGTCGATCTTCGTCACGTCGCCGCAGACGGTCACGCTGCCGGTGCGCATGTACATGTATGCGACCGAGTCGATCGACCCGATGATGGCGTCGGTGTCGGCGCTCGTCATCTTCATCACCGCCGGCGCGATGCTGCTGCTCGATCGCGTGTACGGCCTGAACCGCATCCTGATCGGCCAACACTGATGACGACTTCCGTTTCCCGTTCCACCGGCATCCCGGACGACGGCGCGCAGTTCGTGCGCGTCGCCGAACGCGAACGTGCCGCCGTCGCGTTCACGCTGGACGGCCGCCCCGCGCTCGCGCTCGCCGGCGACACCGTGCTCACCGCGATCCTCGTTGCGCAGCGCCGCGTGCGCGTGAGCGAATTCAGCGGCCAGCCGCGCGCGGGCTTCTGCCTGATCGGCGCGTGCCAGGACTGCTGGGTGCGCACCGAAACCGGTGCGCGCGTGCGCGCATGCTCGACGCCGATCGCCGAAGGCATGCGGATTCTCACGTCCGCCCGGCCGGCCGCGACCGGAGACGCATCGTGACCGCCGCACTGCAACCGGTGATCGTCGGCGCGGGGCCGGCCGGCGTACGCGCGGCCGAAGCGCTGGTCGACGCGGGGCTGCGCCCGGTCGTGATCGACGAGAACGCGCGCTGGGGCGGACAGATCTACCGGCAGCCGCCGGCCGACGGCGCCTTCGCGCGCGGCAAGCGCACGCTGTACGGCTTCGAGGCCGCGAAGGCCGACGCCGTGCACCGGACGATGGCCGCGCTGCTGCCGCATGTCGACTACCGGCCGAATACGCTTGCCTGGTCATGCGGTGCAGGCCGCGTCGACACGCTGCAGGATGGCCGCGAAGTGACGGTGCCCTACTCGCACCTGATCATTGCGAGCGGCGCGACCGACCGCCTGTTGCCCGTGCCGGGCTGGACGCTCGCGGGCGTCTATACGCTCGGCGGCGCGCAAGTGGCGCTGAAGGCGCAGGGCTGCGCGATCGGCCGGCGCATCGTGTTCGCGGGCACGGGCCCGCTGCTTTACCTCGTCGCTTACCAGTATGCGAAGGCCGGCGCGCAGGTCGCGGCCGTGCTCGACACGAGCCCGCTGCGCCGCCAGGCCGCTGCCGCGCCCGCGCTGCTGCGCATGCCGTCGACCTTCGCGAAGGGGCTCTATTACATCGGCTGGCTGCGCGCGCACGGCGTCGCGATCGAAACGGGCGTCACGCTCGAGCGCGTGCTCGGCGACCCGCACGTGACGGGAATCGCATGGCGCGCCGCCGGTGACGGCGCACCGCCGCGCCTGCTCGACTGCGACGCGCTCGGTCTCGGCTTCGGCCTGCGCTCCGAAACGCAGCTGGCCGATCTCGCCGGCTGCCGGTTCGGGTTCGACCCGCTCAACCGCGCATGGCTGCCCGAGCGCGACGCGGCCGGCCGTACGTCGGTGCGCGGCCTCTACGTCGCCGGCGACGGCGCGGGCATCGCGGGCGCCGACGCGGCCGAGGCATCGGGCCGGCGCGCGGCACTCGCGTTGCTCGACGACGCCGGCATCGCGTCGCCCGCGCCCGCCGGCAAACCCGACGGGGCGACGCTCGAACGCACGCTCGCGCGCGTCGGCGCATTCCGGGCGGGCCTCGAAGCGGCGTTCGCGCCGCCGGTCGAGCAGGCCGCACGCTGCGCGGACGACACGATCGTGTGCCGCTGCGAGGAGGTCGATGCAGGGACGCTGCGCCGCTGCGTCCGCGACGGCGCGGCAACCGAGCTGAACCGGCTGAAGGCGCTGACGCGCGTCGGAATGGGCCGCTGCCAGGGCCGCATGTGCGGCGACGCGGCCGCGCTCTTGCTGGCCGCCGAAACCGGTCGCCCGCTCGCCGACGTCGGCCGGTTGCGTGCGCAACCGCCCGTGAAGCCGTTCCCGATCTCGGCCGCGCTGGCGGGCGACGATGTCGCGGCGATTCCCGACGAGGCACGCGATGAATGAGACCCGGCATTACGACGTCGCGATCGTCGGCGGCGGCCTCGTCGGCGCGTCGGCCGCACTCGCGCTGACGCGACGCGGCTTGCGCACCGGGCTGTTCGAGCGGCGCGATTGCGGTGCGCAGGCGAGCGGCGTGAACTACGGTGGCGTGCGCTGCCAGGGCCGGCCCGCCGAGCAGCTGCCGCTCGCGCTGCGTGCGCGGCGCATCTGGGATCGCCTGCCCGAACTGATCGGCATCGACGGCGAATTCGTCGTGTCGGGCCACCTGCGGCTCGCGCGCAGCGACGCCGATCTCGACGCGCTCGATGCCTACGCGACGCTCGCCGGCGAATACGGTCTGCCGCTGCAGGTGATGCGCGGCGATGCGTTCCGGCGCCGCTACCCGTGGCTCGGCCGTGCGGCGCTCGGCGGCTCGCTGTGCGAGACCGACGGTCACGCCAACCCGCGCCTCGTGTCGCCCGCGTTCGCGCGCGCGGCCCGCGCGGCGGGCGCGGACGTGTTCGAGCACACCCCCGTCGACGACGTTCACCACGACGGCACGCGCTTTCACTTTCAGGCAGGCGGCCGCGCCTGCACCGCGACGTGGCTGATCAACTCGGCCGGCGCGTGGGCGAACACGATCGCCGAACGCTTCGGCGAAGCCGTGCCGATGGAGCCGATCTACCCGAACATGTGGGTGACCGAACCGCTGCCGCCGTTCATCACGCACAACCTCGGCGTGTACGGCGGCGGCGTGTATGCGCGGCAAGTCGCGCGCGGCAACTGCGTGATCGGCGGCGGGCGCGGCCGCGGCGACGGCGAATTCGGCCAGCCGTCGGTCGATACGACGCGCGCGGTGATGCGCGATGCCTGCGCGCTGCTGCCTGCGCTGCGTGACGCACTGCTGATCCGCACGTGGAGCGGCGTCGAAGGCTGCACGCCCGACCACAACCCGATCATCGGCGCGAGCCGCACGACGCCGCGCCTGCTTCATGCGTTCGGCTTTTCCGGCGGCGGCTTCCTGCTCGCGCCGGGCGTCGGCGACGTGCTCGCCGATCTCGTCACGACCGGCGAAACCGCCACCCCGCTCGATGCATTCTCGATCGGCCGCTTCTTCCGCGAAGCCGAGCCGACCGCCCCTTTCCGTCAAGAGGAGACCCACAAATGAAACTGCCCGCAACGATCGCGGCGGCCGCCGCCCTCTGCATCGCAGGTGCCGGCTCGCCCGCGTTCGCGCAAACGAAGACGATCTACGTCGGCATGAATGGCGGCCCGATGGAGAAGGCCTACACGAGCCAGGTGCTGCCCGACTTCGAGAAGGCGAACAACGTGAAGGTCGTCGTCGTGCCCGGCACGTCGTCGGACGTGCTCGCGAAACTGCTCGCGAACCGCAACAAGCCGCAGATCCACGTCGCGTTCCTCGACGACGGCGTGATGGCGCGCGCGGTCAGCCTCGGCGTGTGCCAGAAGCTCGACGATTCGCCGGTGCTGAAGGAGTTGTATCCGTTCGCGCGGATGAAGGACGACGTCGGCGCGGGCGTGCAGCTCGGGATGACCGGCATCGCGTACAACAGGAAGCTGTTCGCCGAGAAAGGCTGGACGCCGCCGACGTCGTGGATGGATTTCGCCGATCCGAAATACAAGGGCAAGGTCGTGTTCCAGTCGGCGTCGAGCAGCACGTTCGGGCTGCACGGCTTCCTCGCGATCAACCGGCTGCTCGGCGGCAACGAGCAGAACGTCGAGCCCGGCTTCAGCAAGTGGGCAAGCACGGTCGGGCCGAACGTCGTCGAGTACATCCCGAACTCGGCGAAGATCTCGGAGATGGTGCAGACCGGCGAAGCCGGCCTGTTCCCGCTCACGCCGACCGGCGTCGGCGACCTGCAGGACAAGGGCATCCCCGTCGCCTACGCGAACCCGAAGGAAGGCCCCGTGCTGCTGCTCGTCGACCTGTGCGTGGTCGCGAACAATCCCGATCCGCAGCTCGCGCAGAAGCTCGCGCAGTTCCTGCTGTCCGCGCCCGCGCAGACGAAGGCGGCCGAGGCCGGCAAGCAGATTCCGACCAACCGTCTCGCGAAGATGCCCGCCGCGATGCAACAGAGCCTCGGCAATGTCGACGATCTCGTGCGCAAGGTGACCGTGGTCGACTGGACCGCGATCAACGCGCGCCGCGCGCAGTGGGATACGCGCTGGAACCGGCAGATCGAGCGGTGACGGCATGCCGGGCGCGCGGGCACGGCCGCGCGCCGCATGACCATCATTTGCGGGAGTGATGACACTCCCCTTTTTCTGCGGATTTGACCGGGGACACGGGGCCGACAACACTAGCCCGCAGTGCCGCAAAGACGGCACGCGCCCGCCCCCCTTCAGAGTCCGCCATGTACCCGACCGACACCGTGCAATCCCCGAGCGCCGCCCGGCCGCTCGCCGACCGGCAGCTGCGCCGGATCGTCATCGCCTCCGTCGCCGGCAACGCGATGGAGTGGTACGACTTCTTCGTGTACGGCACGGCCGCGGCGCTCGTGTTCGGCCACGTGTTCTTTCCGCCCGGCGCGTCGCCGCTCGCGGGCAGCCTCGCCGCATTCGCGGCGTTCGCACTCGGCTTCGTCGCGCGGCCGCTCGGCGGGATCGTGTTCGGCCACGTCGGCGATCGTTACGGGCGCAAGGCATCGCTCGTGTGGACGCTGCTGATCATGGGCGCGTCGACCTTCGCGATCGGCCTGCTGCCGACCTATGCGCAGGTCGGCCTGTGGGCGCCGGCGGCGCTCGTCGTGCTGCGCCTGCTGCAAGGCATCGCGTCCGGCGGCGAATGGGGCGGCGGCGTGCTGATGATCAGCGAGAACGCGCCGCCCGAGCAGCGCGGCTACTACGCGGCGTGGAGCCAGCTCGGCGTGGGCGGCGGCTTCGTGCTGTCGTCGGCCGCGTTTCTCGCCGCACAGGCGCTGCCGGACGATATGTTCCGCACCTGGGGCTGGCGGCTGCCGTTCCTCGCGAGCATCGCGATCTTCGCGATCGGCATCTATATCCGCCGTCATCTGCCCGAAAGCCGCGACTTCGAGCAGGCCGGCCGGCGCGGCGCGCACACGCATCTGCCGATCGTCGAGTGCATCCGCCGCCATCCGAAGGAAATCCTGCTCGCGATGGGGCTGCGCGTGGCCGAGAACGGCGGCGCCTACATCTTTCTCGCGTTCTCGCTGGTCTACGGCAAATACGTCGGCATCCCGAACGGCGTGATGCTGACCGGCGTGATGATCGCGATGATCGTCGAGATGGGCGCGATGCTCGCGTGGGGCCGGCTGTCCGACCGAATCGGCCGCAAGCCCGTGTATCTGATCGGCGCGCTGAGCCTCGTCGCGTGCGCATTCCCGTTCTTCTGGCTGCTCGACACGCGCGCGACGCCGCTCGTGTGGCTCGCGCTGACGATCGGCACGGCCGTCAGCCACGGCGCGATGATCGGCACGCTGCCCGCGCTCGTCGGCGAGCTGTTCAGCACCGAGGTGCGTTACTCCGGCGTCGCACTCGGGCATGAAGTCGCGTCGATCTTCGCCGGCGGGATGTCGCCGCTGATCGCCACCGCGCTGCTCGCGCGCTATCACGCATCGTGGCCCGTGTCGCTGTTTCTCGTCGCGCTCGGCCTCGTCACCGTCGCGACGCTGTGCGTGATGCGCGAAACGCGGATCGTGAGGGCCGCTTCCGCTGCTCCCGCCGCTCCCGCTACCGGCACGCGCGGCGACACGGCGTGACCACCACGCTGCGATCCGCGCAAGCGGGCCGATCCGCACCGGCAGGCGGCGAACACGGCGGCGGCCGGCGCGGCCGTTCCGGGCGCGTGCCACCGGCCGCGCCCGCCAACCCGGCGCGCCGCCTAGTTGCCGCCCTCCCGCCGCGCGCCGTCGAACGCCGGCGCCAGCCCCAGGTGATCGAGCAGCCGCCCGAATTCGCCGAGCCGCTGCCGCATGTACGCGGGCACGTCGACCGCCGCGTAGTCGTGGAAGCCCACGCCCGTGCGCACGCCGTCGCGCCCGGCTTCCATGTTGCGCACGACGCTCGCGGCCGGCGCGAAGCGCGGGCCGATCTCGCCGGCCAGGTACCGCGACGCGTAGTACAGGATGTCGCAGCCGCCCCAGTCGATGAATTCGAGCAACCCGAGCACCGCGAAGCGCGGGCCGAAACCGGTGCGGATCGCCGTGTCGATGTCCGCCGCGCTCGCGACGCCCTCCTCGACCATCCGCGCGGCTTCGTTCATCGCGAGCGCCTGGATGCGCGGCACGATATAACCGGGCGCCGGCCCGCAGATCACCGGCTTCTTGCCGACACGTTCGAGCAACGCGGCGAGCGACTCGACGACGGCCGGATCGGTCGCATCGCTGCGGCTGATCTCGACGAGCGGCATCAGCAGCGCGGGGTTCAGCCAGTGCGCATTCAGCATCCGCGCCGGATGCGCGACGTGGCGCTGCAGCTCGGTGACGACGAACGTCGACGTCGTCGACGCGATCGTTGCATGCGCACCGACATGCGCGCCGAGCCAGCGCAGCGCGTCGGCCTTCGCATCGAGCACTTCGGGCAACGCCTCGAACACGATGCCGGCCTGCCGCACCGCATCGGCCGCACCGTCCCGGGCGACGAGCGCGATGCGCGCGACCACGGCTTCGGCCTGCGCGGCGTCGATGCGGCCGAGCGCGACCTGCGCGTGCAGCGGCCTCTCGATCTCGTCGCGCGTGCGTGCCTCGAAGGCGCGCCATCCGGCCGCGTCGCGCGGCTTGAAGTCGACCAGCGTCACGTCGAGCCCCGCGAACGCGAACACGAGCGCGATCCCCTGCCCCATGCGCCCCGCGCCGAGCACGTGGACGCGCGTCACATCGGCGCCCGCCTTCATGCCGCGTACCCCGCGTCGAGCAGCGCGCGCATCGCGTCCTTCGACAGCGCGGCGAGCCCGAGCCGCTCCAGCGTGCGGCCTTCCGCATACAGGTCGCGCACCGCAACCGCGCTCGCAATGCTCAGCAGCCCCTGCGCGACAGGCGTCGGCACACCGGCCCGGCGCCCGCACGACACGATGAACGACAGCCCGAGCCGGGTGTCTTCGAGCATGTAGCGATGCGTGCGCAGATCGATCTTCTCGCGCCAGTCGCCGCTATCGGTCAGCTTGCCGTGCGCGCCGCGCCCGTACATCCATTCGTCGCCGTCGGTCGCGTAGTGATCGGCGAGCGGGAAATGCGGCGCCGGGTAACCGAGCGCTTCGCGCACCGCGATGCGTTCGGCGTCGAGCCCGTTCGTCACGCGGCGGATCGACGGCTGCGTGCCTTCGTTGTGGATGTCCCATGCGTCGAAGTGTTCGAGCGGCCCGGCGTTCATCAGGATCAGCGGCGGATGAATCACGGGGCCCGCGTTCATCAACGCGCCGGACAACGCGTCCTCGACCGGTTCGACCGACGGATAACCCGCGCGCAGCACGTCGAACGCCCAGCCGGCCGCGTTCGCCGGAAATACGCCGGTCGGCAGCCGCGTCGCGTACGCGCTGATCACGACGTCGTTGTCGCCGTGCCTGCGCACGAGATACGGCAGCGTGCCCGTCTCGGCGAAGGCGACCCGCGAACGGTTGCCGGCATCGGCCGCCGCGCGCGCGAACACGATGCTGCCGAACGTGCCGGGCGGCAGGAACACGACCTGGCCGTCCTCCAGCAGCGGCGCGACCTGCGCGGCGAGCGCGTCGTGCGAGGTGGCCGGCAGCGGCACCACGACGAGCCGCGCGCCGCGCAGCGCGGCCGCGAGATCGCCGCTCAGGCGGATCGCGCCGGGCGCGTCGCCGAGCGGCACCGTCCGCTTGCCGCGATAGTCGGTCACGTTCAGCACGCCAAGCTCGCGCAGCCGCGCGTGCGGCTCGCGGTCGCGCCGCCACCACGTCACGTCGTGGCCCTTCTCGAACAGGTCGATGGCCGCCGCATGGCAGCCGTGGCCGCCGCCCAGAACACATACCTTCATCGTCTTCTCCCGGTGAATGAGTGCTTCCGAGACTACGCGTCCGCCCCCGCCGCGTCGCTTCAAAACGCGCAACGGCACGCCCGTTCGCGCAACGCAATCGGGGCGGCACGCACGAAACCGCGCCCCTGCATCCGATACGAGGTCCGTGAATGGATATCGCCCTTTCCCGCCATGCGCCGAACCGGCTCGGCACGCTGCACGCCCCCGACGAAGTCGAACGCGCGGTCGCACACCGGCTCGGGCCGCACCGGATGGCCGCGCGCGGCCGCGATCCGTTTCATGCGGAGCTGTACGAAGTGCCGCTGCATCACGGTGCGCTGCTCGAACTCTGCTACGGCCGCGAAACGCGCATCGATTTCGGCGACGATGCCGGTCACTTCCTGTTCAGGCTGACGCTCGCCGGTGCCTGCGAACTGCAGGCCGGCAGCGTCGTCGCGCGCGCCGGCCCGGGCGAGCTGACCGTATCGTCGCCCGCGCTCGCCAGCCGCCTGAGCACGAGCCCCGATTGCCGCAACCTCGTGCTGCGGCTCGAACGCGGCGCGCTCGAACGCAAGCTGCAGCACATGCTGCGGGCAACGCTCACGCGGCCGTTGCAGTTCGATCTCGCGGCCGGCGGCACCGGCACGGGCGCCGCGCTCGTGCTGCCGACCTTCGAATACCTGTGCAAGCTCGGCGCACAACCGCGCATCGGCACGGCCTCGCCCCTCTTCGGCGCCGATCTCACCGCATGGCTGATGTCGCTGCTGCTCACGCACCTGCCGCACTCGTACAGCGACGCGCTCGCGCGCGGCACGCAGCCGTTGCCGGCGCACGTGCGCCGCGCGTGCGATCACGTCGACGCGCACCTCGGCGAGCCGCTCGTGCTCGCCGCGCTGGCGGCCGTCGCGGGCGTCGCGCCCCGCACGCTGCAGCACGCGTTTCGCGCGTTCCTGCACACCACGCCGGCCGCCTACGTGCGCGAGCGCCGGCTCGCCGCCGTGCACGCGGCGCTGCAACGCGGCGGCACGTGCAGCGTGACCGACGTGCTGATCGCGCACGGCATCCATGGCTTCGGCCATTTCGCGAAGGCGTATGCGCGGCGTTACGGCCATGCGCCTTCCGTCACCGCGAGGCAATCCCGATGACGCACGCCGCAACCGGCCGCCCGGCGGCCCCGACCCGCGCCGAATCCGCGCCGCACGACAGCGACCTGTCCGAACTGCGCGTGCAGGATCTCGACCTCAACCTGCTGAAGACGTTTCGCGCGGTCTACGAGGAGCGGCATGTCGGCCGCGCGGCGCTGCGGCTCGGCGTCACGCAGCCGTCCGTCAGCCATGCGCTCGGCCGGCTGCGGCTGATGTTCCGCGACGCGCTGTTCGTGCGCACCGGCACCGGCGTCGAGCCGACGCCGCGCGCGCAGCGGCTGGCGATCTCGGTCGACAAGGCGCTCGCGATCCTGCAGGACGTGCTCGACGAAGGGTCGCGCTTCACGCCCGACAGTACGCAGCGCGTGTTCCGCCTGCACATGAGCGATTTCGCCGCGAGCGCGTTCCTGCCGACACTGCTCGCCGCGTTCGACCGCCGCGCGCCAGGCGCGGTGATCGAGACGCTGCACGTCGACGAATGCCAGCTCAACGTCGCGCTCGAATCGGGGCGCATCGACTTCGCGCTCGGACATTTCGCCGACGCGTCGAGCCACTTCCAGCGCACCGCGCTGCTGCACGAGCGCTGCGTGCTGCTGATGCCGCGCCGCACCGCGCAGCGCGTCGCGCTCCCCGACGATTACGTGCTCGATGGCGCGGCGCCCGATACATTGCGCTTCGTCGCGGTCACGTCGCATCCGCAATCGATGCAGCTGCTGGAGCGGCACGGGCTGATGCCGCTCGTGCGCGCGGCGCTACCGGATTTCATGGTGGTGCCCGCGCTGCTGCGGGACGGCGACTATGCGCTGATCCTGCCGGAGACGATCGCGATCACGTTCGCGGCGCGGCAGCCGTGCGCACTGTACGAGATCGCCGGTGCCGGCGAATGGGCCGTCAACGCGTACTGGCACCGGCGCTTCGACGCGGACCCCGGCCATCGCTGGTTGCGCGCGCTGCTGCTCGAGCTGTTCCACATCGGCGAGTTGGCGCCGTTCGACGCATGGCTCGCGCCGCAACCGCCCGCCTGCGCATGACGATGCGAGCGGCGCAAGCGGGCAGCGGCGCGCGCCGCTCAGAACGACGTGAGGATGCCCGCGACGATCGAGCTCGCGGTCGCGCCCGGCTTGGCGACCGCGACGCCGCCGCCCGCCGCGCCGTTGACGACGAAGCGCGCATGCGCGCCGTTGCGCACCATCGCGGCGCCCGTGTACAGCACCGTGCGCTTCGACAGCGGATAGTCGAAGCGGATGCCGTACGAATCGGCGTTGCCGTCGCTGTCCGCGACCTTGCGGTAATGGCCGACGCTCAGCAGCAGCGACGCACGCCCGATCGGCACCGTCGCGCTCAGCTCCATGATGTCGCTGTGCGGATACGCGCTCTGGCTGTCGATCGCGGTCGCGATGTCGGGGCCGCCGCGATGGCGCAGGTACAGCGCGGCGACCTTCACGACATTGAAATCGTACGAAATCGCGCCGAGCGTGTAGTTGCCGTTCGCGGCCGGGCTCGTGTCGCCGAGCGCGGCTGCGGCCACCGGGCTGAACTTCTGCTGCATGTAGTCGATGTCGACCGACAGGCCGCCGCGCACGTAGTTGAGCCCCGCGCCGTACGTATCGCCAAGCGTCGCCGGCTGCCCGGCCGCGCCGTTGGTGCCGCGCGCGGCCATCGCGCGCAACATGAGGCCCGCATAGCGCGGCGACGTATAGCGCATCGAGTTGCGCACGCGCAGGAACGCGGGCCCGACGAAGTTGTTCGTCGCGTTGCCCCACGCGAGCCCCGCGCCGAGTCCGGGCAGGCTGTACGTGACGAGCGTCGTGTGCAGGATCGTGTAAAGCTCGCCGAACTGCACGCCGCCGAACGGCCCCGTGATGCCGACCCACGCTTCGCGGCCGAACAGCGCGCTGCTGTTCGACAGCGCGCCGCTGGCCGCGTTGAAGCCGTCCTCCAGCTTGAAGATCGTCGCGTAGCCGCCGCCGAGATCCTCGACGCCCTTCAGCCCCCATTGCGACGCGAACAGGTTGCCGCTGCCCATGCGCGTCACGTGGTTCGGCCCGGCGTTCGCGTATTCGATCGCGGTGTCGACGCGGCCGTAGAGCGTCACGCTCGATTGCGCGAATGCGGGCAGCGCCGCGCAGGCCAGCAGCGCGGCAAGCGGTACGGCAAGCCGGTCGGCCCGCCCGTTCGGTTGAGTCATCGTCGTCGTCCCGTAGAGGTTCCGGCGCCTGTCGGTATCGCGCCGGCTGGTGTGAAGCGCGTTCGCCGCGAAGGGCCAACGCAGCCGATCAAAAACGGGCCGAGTCTAGGAACGACAATTTCGGACGTCGACGCAATGCGCTCTATAACGCTTATAGATGTGCCGCATGATGCGCGCGCGCCCCGCTGCAAGCGCGCCGCGCGGCGGCCGGCGCGCGTCACCCTGGTGTTTTCTTTATCCGGGTCGGTAGATGCCCGTGTGGCGCGGCTGTCACTCCGGCTATGGCGGCCGGATTTGGCCGACTACGCTGCGTCTCCGACACGTGCCCCCCGCACGCTTTCGCGCCGCGACGGCGCCCGGCCCGCCAGGCCGCTGCCGCGCATCCCCACCGCCCGCTCCTGGAGAATCCGCATGTCCGCATCCACGGCCCGCGCTGCCGACGGCAAGCGCTATACGTACGAATGGTATGTCGTCGTCATCTGCATGCTCGCGTACGTCTTTTCGTTCGTCGACCGCCAGGTCCTCGTGCTGATGATCGAGCCGATCAAGCGCGACCTGCGCCTGTCCGACACGCAGTTCAGCCTGCTCAACGGCTTCGCGTTCTCGCTGTTCTATGCGGTGATGGGGCTGCCGGTCGCGTATCTCGCCGATCGCTACGCGCGCCCGCGGATCATCTCGCTCGGCATCGCGCTGTGGAGCGTCGCGACCGCCGCGTGCGGGCTCAGCCAGCATTTCGTGCAGATGTTCATCGCGCGCATGGGCGTGGGCGTCGGCGAGGCCGCGCTGTCGCCCGGCGCGTATTCGATGCTCGCCGACTACTTCCCGAAGGAGAAGCTCGGGCGCGCGATCGCCGTGTATTCGCTCGGTTCGTTCATCGGCGGCGGCGTCGCGTTCCTGATCGGCGGTTACGTGATCGCGCTGCTCAAGCATGCGAGCGCGTTCACGCTGCCGGTGGTCGGGCAGGTGCATGCGTGGCAGGTCACGTTCCTGATCGTCGGGCTGCCGGGGCTGCTGGTCGCGCTGCTGTTCGCGGCGACGGTGCGCGACCCGCAGCGCAAGGGGCTCGCGCAGGATCGCTCGGGCGCCGTGCGGCGCGTGTCGATGCGCGATTCGCTGCGCTTCGTCGGCACGCATCGCGCGACCTTCGCGTGCCACTACCTTGGCTTCTCGTTCTACGCGATGGCGCTGTACTGCCTGCTGAGCTGGACGCCCGCGTTCTATATCCGCCGCTTCGGGATGACGGCCGTCGAAGCCGGCTACACGCTCGGCATCGTGCTGCTGGTCGCGAACACGGCCGGCGTGTTCTGCGGCGGCTGGCTCAACGACTGGCTGCTGCGGCGCGGCCGCAGCGATGCGCCGATGCGCGCCGGCGCGATCGGCGCCGCGTGCATGGTGATTCCCGCGACGCTGTTCACGCAACTCGACTCGCTGCCCGCTTCGCTCGCGATGCTCGTCGTCGCGATGTTCTTCGCGTCGTTTCCGATGCCGACGTCGACCGCCGCGATGCAGACGCTCGCGCCGAACCAGATGCGCGCGCAGATCTCCGCGCTGTTCCTGCTCGTGTCGAACCTGATCGCGCTCGGCATCGGTACGACCGTCGTCGCGCTGTTCACCGATCGCGTGTTCGGCGCGCCGGCGGCGGTCGGCCATTCGATGTCGATCGTCAATGTCGCGGCGGCCACGCTCGCCGCGCTGCTGCTCGCCGCCGGTTGCCGGCACTATCGTCGCAGCCTCGATCGCGAACGCGGCCATGCGTCGGCAGCGGCACCGCAGGCGGCCGAGGCGGGCAACGCAATCGCCGCACGCTGAACGACGGGCGCGCTCCGTCGCCGACCATCATCCGCCCCACTGATTCAGGCATCGCTTTTTAATCGATTTGATTTATGCAATGCCCGTCCCTATTCTCGATCGCATGACGGCGCGGTGTCTGCCGCGCCGCTTTCCTCGTACCCCACGGAATTTCCCATGCAAGCGAATCGCCACCAGGTCCGGATCGACGCGCTGATCGACGCGGCGCAGGACATCCGCTGTTTCCGGGTTTCGCGCATCGACGGCCAGCCGTTCGACGCGTACGAACCCGGCGCCCATATCGACGTCACCGCGCCGTCAGGCGTCACGCGGCAATACTCGCTGTGCGGCAACCCCGACGAACGCGGCAGCTACCTGTTCGCGGTGAAGAAGGAGGCGCAGTCGCGCGGCGGCTCGCGTTCGCTGCACGACGATGTGCAGGTCGGCGCCGAGCTGTCGATCGGCACGCCGCGCAACCTGTTTCGTCTGACTGAGGACGCGAGCGAGCATGTGCTGATCGCGGCCGGCATCGGCATCACGCCGCTGCTGTCGATGGCGTATGCGCTGCACCGGCGCGGCGCGCGCTACCGGTTGCATTACTTCGCGCGCAGCCGCGAGCACGCGGCCTTCGTCGACGAACTGTCGGCCGAGCCGTTCGCGTCGCACGTGACGTTCCACTACGGCGTCGAGCCCGACGCGCTCGCGGCCGCGCTGGGCCGCTGCGTCGAATCGGTCGACGCACACGCGCACGTCTACACGTGCGGCCCGGGGCCGTTCATGGAGGCAGTCGTCGCGGCAGCCGCGACGCGCTTGCCCGAAGACTCGATCCATCTCGAACGTTTCGCGGCGGAACCGGTCGCCGCCGATGCCGACCCCACCCCTGCCGATGGGTTCGAAGTGCGCCTGCAACGCAGCGGGCAATCGGTACGCGTCACGCCCGACACGTCGATCGTCGACGCGCTCGCGCGCATCGGCGTCGAGGTCGACACGTCGTGCGGCGAAGGCGTGTGCGGCACCTGCATGGTGCCCGTCGTCGACGGCGAGCCCGATCATCGCGACCACTGCCTCAGCAAGGCCGAGCGCGCGAGCAACACGGTGATCTGCTGCTGCGTGTCGCGCGCGCGCTCGGCGGTGCTGGTGCTCGATCTCTGACGCATCCCGCACGCGCCGGCCGCCGTCACGCGTTGTCGAACCCCTCGACAAGCTCGGCCAGCAGCGTGCGCATCCACGCGTTGCCTTCGTCTTCATGGAAATGCTCGTGCCAGTGCATCGTCACCGGCGCGGGCGGCAGCGTGACGGGCAGGTCGTACAGGCGGAACGCGTTGTCGCGGTTCAGGATCCGCGCGAGCCGCTTCGGCAGCGTCGCGTAGAGATCCGTGACCGACAGCACGCTCGGCAGCGCGACGAAGTGCGGCACCTCGAGCGCGATGTTGCGGCCCACACCCTGCGCGCGCAACGCGTCGTCGAGCGCGTGGTGGCTGTGCTCGACCGATTTCACGTTGACGTGCGCGGCGCGCACGAATTGCTCGAGGCTCAGCGCGCCGCCGCTCGGCAACCCGCGCCGGCGGCCCGTCATGCACACATACGTTTCCTCGAACAGCACCTGGTGGCGCGTACGCGGCATCAGTTCCGGCAGGTTGCCGATCGCGAAATCGAGCCGGCTCGCGCGCAGCGCTTCCTCGATCTCCTCCACCGGCAGCGGCTGCACGCTCAGCGTCACGCGCGGCGCGCGCTCGCGCAGTGCCTGGCAGATCGCCGGCAGGTACGCCATCTCGCCGGCATCCGACAACGACAGCCGGAACGTGCGCGTGCTCGTGGCCGGATCGAAGCGCTCCGCGTAGCGCAGCGCCACGCGCACCATGTCGAGCGCCTTGCCGACGATGCCCGCGAGTTCGAGCGCGACCGGCGTCGGCTGCATGCCCGAGCGCGTGCGCACGAACAGCGGATCGTCGAACAGCGTGCGCAGCCGGCCGAGCGAATAGCTGACGGCCGGCTGCGACAACGCGAGCCGCTCGCCGGCCTTCGTCAGGCTGCGTTCCTCGACGATCGCCTGGAATACGCGCAACAGGTTCAGATCGAGATGATCGACCGACGTCATCGTAGCCTCCATCATTTGCCGCATTTATTGAGTTGCCAATTTTAGATCAATTTGACGGATATGTAGCAGGGGACGAGACTGGGTACTCGATACCGTGCGCTGCGCGGCCCGATTTCGCGACTCTTCCCCACGACAACGATGAGCGACATTCCCTACCAGACGATCGACACCCGTGCGTTGCACGGCCTCGCGCAACCCGACCGCATCGCGCCGGCGATGTATCACGATCCCGCGCTGTTCGAAGCCGAGCTCGAGCGCATCTTCTACCGCACCTGGATCTGGGTCGCGCACGAGAGCGAGCTGCCGAATCCGGGCGACTTCATCACGACGACGATCGGCCGCCAGCCGGTGATCGTCGTGCGCGACAAGACCGGCGCAATCAACGTGCTGCAGAACCGCTGCCGCCATCGCGGAGCGACCGTCTGCGAATCGCACAAGGGCAACGCAAAGGGCTTCACGTGCCCGTATCACAGCTGGTCGTACGCGCTCGACGGCACGTTGCGCGCGCTGCCGTACGGCGACGGCTACGAAGGCGTGTGCGAGAAAGGCGACCTGCCGCTCGTGAAGCTGCGCGTCGGCGTGTATCAGGGGCTGGTCTTCGCGAGCTTCAACGACACGATCGAGCCGCTCGAGGATTTCCTCGGCGGTGCGAAGCCTTGGATCGACCTGTTCATGAAACAGGGTGCCGGCTACCCGATCAAGGCGAACGGCGAGCACAAGTTCAAGTTCAAGGGCAACTGGAAGATCCAGCTCGAGAACACGACCGACCTCTATCACTTCCCGGTCGTGCACAAGTCGTGGATGAAGTCGATCGACGACGAGACGGCCGCCGCGATCACGAGCTTCATGACGAGCGAGGACGCGTTCTGCCGCGGGCTCGGCAACGGCCACAGCCTCGCGGTGCTAATGCCCGAGCTGATCGATCTCGACGAAGACGACGGCGCGCCCCTGCCCGAGCGCTTCGCGCCGCTCGCGGCGAAGCTCGCCGAGCGCCACTCGCCCGACGAAGTGCGTCGCATCGTGCGCTCGCTGATGGGTGTCGGCTTCAACCTGAACCTGTTCCCGAACCTCGCGCTGTCGATGGCGTTCTTCCGCGTGCTGCGGCCGATCGCGGCGAACGAGACCGAGATCCGCCACGTCGCGCTCGCGATGGACGGCGGCCCCGACGAAGCGAACCGCGAGCGGCTGCGCATTCACGAGCACTTCCAGGGCCCGTTCGGCTTCGGGAGCCCCGACGACGCGGAAGCGTGGGAGCGCGTGCAGCGCGGCGCGCACGCGGGCCCCGACGTGCCGATCCTCGTGAATCGCGGGCTGAACCGCGAGACGACCGCCGCGAACGGCGAAAAGACCGCCCATGCGACCGACGAAACCGGGATGCGCGAGGCCTACCAGCAATGGCGCAAGATGATGGAGCAGCAATGATGGACGACCGCAACGCCCTCTTTTCCGAGCAGACCTTCGCCCGCGCGGTCGAATTCGTGTGGCGCGAAGCCGAGATGCTCGACCGCCGCGACTATCGCGCATGGCTCGACCTGTGGGATCCGGCCGGCCATTACGTGGTGCCGATCGATCCCGACACGACCGATTTCGCCGCGACGCTGAACTACGTGTTCGACGACCAGGACATGCGCGAGAAGCGCGTGCAGCGGATGGTGTCCGGCTACTCGGCGTCGGCCGCCGACGCGGCGCGCACGGTGCGCACCGTGTCGCGCTTCACGCTGGAAAGCGGCAGCGCCGGCACCGTCGAGCTGAAATCGGCGCAGGTCGTCGTCGCGTACAAGCGCGGCGTCGCGACGCTGTTCGCGGCCGACGTCACGCACACGCTGCACGTCGATGCCGAAGGCGAGATGCGGATTGCCGAAAAGGTCGTGCGCCTGATCGACTCGACCGAAGCGCTCAGCGCGATCGGCTTCCTGCTGTGAGCCGTGGCCGGTTCGCCGCTGCAAGCGCAAAGGTGAGCCGGCAACCTTCACCTTTCCGGACGACCATGCCCACACTCGAAGTATTCCTGCCCGCCGGCCATGACGATGCACGCAAGGCCGAACTGATCGCGCGGCTCAGCGGTGCGACCGTCGATGCGATCGGTGCACCGCTCGAATCGGTGCGCGTGCTGCTCACCGAATTGCCCGCCACGCATATCGGCCTTGGCGGGCGCACCGCCGCCGACGGCGCGCCGCCGTCGCTGCCCGTGATCGTCGCGATCCTGATCGCCGGCCGCACCGATGAACAAAAGCGCGCGCTGATCGCCGCGTTGTCCGACGCGGGCGCGAACGTGCTCGATGCACCGCTGCAGGCCACGCGCGTGATCATCAAGGACATCCCGAACACCGACTTCGGCATCGGCGGCCAGACCGCGCGGGCGCTGGGGCGCTGACCATGAGCCGTGCGTCGCTCCATCATGCGCCGCGGGCGCGCCGTGATGTCCGTGATGTCCATTGCGGCCTTAACGCGATGCAGCGGCTACGACTACGCGCCCGAGAGCGGCAGCGTCACGCGGCAGTCGAGCCCGCCGCCCTCGGCCGGGCTCGCGCCGATCCGGCCGCCGTGGCGCGTCACGATGCTCTTGCACAGCGACAGTCCGATCCCGTTGCCGCCGGCCTTCGACGACGAGAAGCCGTCGAACAGCCGGCCGTGCGCACCGGCCGCGATGCCCGGGCCGTTGTCGATCGCGCGCAGCTCGGCGTGCCCGGCCACGTTCGCGGTGCCGAGCGTCAGCATGCGCGGCGCGCGATCGCAACCGGCGAACGCCTCGATCGCATTGAACGCGAGATTCAGGATCACCTGCCCGATCAGCACGCGCTCGCAACGGATCGGCAGCGGCGCATCGGCCTGCACGATCGCGACCGTCACGCCGGCATCCTTCGCACGCAGCTCGATGAAATACGCGACGTCCGCGAGGATGTCGCGCAGGTCGGCGAGCGCGACGACCGGCTCGCGCTTCACGATGAATTCGCGCACGCTCTTGATGATCAGCGCCGCGTGCTCGGCCTGGCGGTCCGCGCTGCGCAGCCCCCAGATCGCGTCGTCGATGGCGCCGCGCCCGTTCAGCCGCTGCACCGCCCCTTCGATGAAATTGCGCACGGCCGCGAGCGGCTGGCTCAGCTCGTGCGCGATCACGCTCGCCATCTCGCCCATCGCGTTGTAGCGGCCCGCGTGTTCGAGCATGCGCGCTTCGGCGCGGCGTGCGTCCTCGATCGCGACTTCGTCGCTCACGTCGCGAAACTGCACGAGCAGCCCGTCGAGGTCGCCCTCGATCTCGACCTGCCGGCACAGGATGCGCAGCCAGCACGGCGAGCCGTCGCGCCGCACGATCCGGTAGCGCTGCGGCGCCGACGGGCACGCGGACGGCGCATCGTGCAATTGCGCGACGAGCCGGTCGCGATCGGCCTCGGAGCAGTAGTCGAGCACCTCGCCGAGCGCTTCGTCGGGCGCGAGCCCGAGCACGCGGCGGCCCGACTCGCTGATGAACTGCACGCCGCCGCGCGGCGTGACGACCGCGATACCTTCGTCGAGATCCTGCATGAATTCGCGCAGCCGCGCCTCGTAGCGGCGCAACTGCCGGCGCACCGCCTCTTCCGCGCTGATGTCGCGGAACTGCACCATCACGACGTCGCGCCCGCGCAGCGGCACGTAGGTGGCGGTCGCCTCGGACAGCATGTCGACGCCCGTGCGCGACCGGTAGCACCATTCGTACACCTGCGGCCCGTCGACGAGCGCGCGATCCCACGCGCTCACGGCGATCTCGCGCTGGTATTTCGGCTCGGGACGCGTCATGTCCGGCGCCTTCAGCGGCAGCAGTTCCTCGACGGAAAAACCGAGCGCGATGCACGCGGCGCGGTTCGCCCACACGATCGCCTTCGTCTGCGCGTCGTGCAGCAGCACGCAGGTGGTCAGCGCGTCGAGCAGCCGGTGGAAATCGTCTTCGTCAGGGAAACTCATGATCGGCTTCGGATGAAGGCGCGCGGCGTCGCGCGGCCGGAAAGCCAACATAGCACCGGCGCGCGCCGATCGCATCTGAAGATTTCTTTAGGCCGGCACGGAACCTCACCAGTCGCGCGGCCCAACGCACCAATTGCTGCGTGTTTTCGGCGTTTCTAGACTGGTCGCATCGTCGTGTTGCCACCCGAGACAGCACGCATGCCGCCCCGCATCCGAACCCCTATCCGTCCAGGAGACCACCATGCCGCAAGCCGCCCTCGCCATCGAACCCGCGCCGTCCTCCCAGCCCGTGGCAGGCACCGCGGCCGCGCCGTTGTCGCCGCTCGACGCCGTGATCGAAACCGTCGCCGCGCGCCGCGACGAATTCGATCGCCTGTCGCACGTGCCGCGTGACGTGATCGCGCTGTTCAGGCAGGCCGGCATCTATCGCGCGGGCACGCCGCGCCGCTTCGGCGGCGACGCGCTCGCGCCGACCGCCTTCCTCGACATGGTCGAACGGATCGCGACCGCCGACGGCTCGGCCGCATGGGTCGCGAGCTTCGGCTCCGCGAACGTCTATCTCGCCGCGCTGCCGCTCGAGACCCAGGCCGAGCTGTACGCGAGCGGCCCCGACCAGGTGTTCGCGGGCGGCCTGTTCCCGGTGCAGCCGGCGCAGGCGGCGCCGGGCGGCTGGCGCGTGAACGGCACGTGGAAATTCGCGAGCGGCTGCAAGGGTGCCGACTGGCTCGGCGTCGGCATCGCCGTGCCCGGCGCGCAGGACGCCGCGCCGAACAAGCCGCGCACGGCCGTGTTCCGCGCGGCCGACGTCGAGATCGTCGAGAACTGGAGCGTGGTCGGCATGCAGGGCACCGGCAGCCACGACCTGCGCGTCGACGACCGCTTCGTGCCCGAAGCGTGGACCTTCGTGCGCGGCGGCGAGCCGACCGTCGACGAACCGTTGTACCGCTACCCGACCGTCGCGTATGCGGCGCAGGTGCTGGCCGTCGTCAATCTCGGCCTCGCGCGCGCGGCGCTCGACGTCGCGAACCGCATGTCGGGCGGCCGGCAGACGACGACCGGCGCGCCACGCCTCGCCGATCGCGCGTATTTCCGCATCGAGTTCGCGAAGGCCGAAGCGCAACTGCGCTCGGCACGCGCGTTCTTCTACGACGCAACCGACACGGTGTGGCAATCGATCCTCGCGGGCAATCCCGTGACGCCCGACCAGGTCAGCCTGCTGCGGCTCGCGGCCACGCATGTCGCACGCGAAGGCGCGAGCGTCGTCGAACGCGCGTACCGCCTCGGCGGCACGGCGGCGATCTATCGCACGCATCCGCTTCAGCGGCTGCTGCGCGACGCGATGGTCGTCACGCAGCATGCGTTTCTCGCGGAAGGCAACTTCGACGGCGCGGGCGCGGTGTTCACCGGCGTCACGCCGTTTCCCGGCTACCTGTAACCCGCGCAACCCGCGCCCGGGCGGCGCTGTTTCCCGAACGTGCATGGCGCCGATGCCGAAGCACCGCTACCGGCCGGCGCATGCGCCCAACCGTTTCCCCTGGAGAACCCGAGATGTCCGATTCGAATCCGCTGCCGCTGCGTGTCCTGTTCTGCTGCGGCGTGTCGCAGAACTTCTTCGACCTGCCGCGCGAGAAGATCGGCGAAGTGTGGCAGGCGTACGGCGCGATGCTCGCCGCCGTCGAGGCGATGCCCGGCGTGCGCGTGCTCGGCGTGATGGACGACGATCGCCTCGTGGTCGGCCAGGCCGACGGCGCGCCGTGGACTTTCTACATCATGGCCGACGTCGCCGATTTCGACACGACGGTCGCCGTGTGCAACCTGTATCGCACGACGCCGGTCGGCGAATACAACCTGTGGCGCTACGGCAAGATCGAAGCGCGGGTCGGCCGCGCGCTGACCGTGCCGCCAGTCGTGAAGCCCGCGTCGTGAGGCGCGCGATGAACGACCTGTCCCCCGGCCCGATCGACGCACTCGCGCGGCGCGTGGCGGCGCTCGACGCCGAGCGCGCGGTGCGCGCGACGATGACGCGCTACATGGCGCTGTGCGACGTGCCGGAGGATGCCGGCGACGGCCCGCGGCTCGCCGGCCTGTTCACACCCGACGCCGTGTGGGAAGGCATCGGCCCGCAGTACGCGCAGAAGTTCGGCCGCCTCGAGGGCACGGCCGCGATCATCGCGATGCTGGGCCGCTACCTGCCGCCCGATCCGCATTTCTCGGCGAACCTGCACTTCCTGACGTCGGAGTCGATCGAGATCGGCGCCGGCAACGCAAGCGCGCGCGGCCGCTGGATCATGCTGCAGGCGTCGCGCTACGCGAACGGCACGGCCGAGCTGATCGCCGCGCGGCTGACCGTCGATTTCACGCCGGCCGGCGACGGGGCGACCTGGCTGATCCAGCACTTTCGCACCGAACGCGTGCTCGACGGCCCGTGGCCGCTCGCTGCCGCGCCACGGCCCTGATGCTTTCCACCGCTTCCGCACGATATCGACCATGACAGGCTTCATCGACACCTTCACGCTCGGCGGCCCGGGCCCCACGATCGCGATCAAGGACACGATCGACATCGCGGGCCATCCGACCCACGCGGCGAGCCGCGCGCTCGCCGATGCACCGCCGGCCGCGCAACACGCGGACGTCGTCCGCCTGCTGCTCGACGCGGGCTGGCAGATCGCCGGCAAGGCGAACATGCACGAGCTCGCGTTCGGCATGACCGGCATCAACGACTACACGGGCACACCCGTCAATCCGCAGGACGCGACGCGCATCCCGGGCGGCTCGTCGAGCGGTTCCGCTTCGCTCGTCGGGCTCGGCGCGGTCGACGCGGCGCTCGGCACCGACACCGGCGGCTCGATTCGCGGGCCGGCCGCGTGCTGCGGCGTGGCCGGGCTGAAGCCGACGTTCGGCCGCGTGTCGCGTCGCGGCGTCGCGCCGGCCGATACCACGCTCGATTGCGTCGGGCCGTTCGCTCGCGATATCCGCACGCTGGCCGCGGTGATGGCCGCGATCGCGCCGGGCTTCGATCGTGCGCAAGCGGCGACCTCCGCGGAGGGCTGCACGATCGGGCAGATCCGCGTCGAAGCCGATCCGGCGATCGCCGCCGCACTCGATGCGGCCGTGCGCGCGTCGGGTCTGCGTTCGCACGCGCTCGTGCTCGACGAAATGCCGGCGTCGTTCGCGGCGGGGCTCACCGTGATCAACGCGGAAACGTCGCGCGCGTTCGGCCATCTGGTCGACACCGGCAAGCTCGGCGCCGATCTCGACGCGCGGCTGCGCACCGCCGCGACGACGACACCCGCCGCCCTCGCGGAAGCCGAAGCCGTACGCGCACGCTTCACCGCGCAGGTCGACGCCGCGCTCGAACTCGCGGACGTGCTCGTGCTGCCCACGCTGCCCGCGTTGCCGATCACGCTGCAGCAGGCGCGCGACGGTGTATCGGTGATCGCGATGTCGTCGCTGATCCGGCCGTTCAACCTGAGCGGCCATCCGGCGCTCAGCCTGCCGCTGCCGCTGGCCGGTTCGCCGCTGAAGGCGGGCCTGCAGATCGTCGGGCGCAAGGGCGCGGACGAGCGGGTCTGCGCGATCGCGGCACACTTCGAAGCGGCCCTCGCCGCATGAACCACGAAGCGGGCGCGGCTTCACCCTTCACGCGCCCGCGAACCAGGGAATCACGCACCATGTCAGACCGAGTCGTCCTCGTTACCGGCGCCGCACGCGGGCTCGGCGCCGTCATCGCCGACCGTTTCCATGCGGCCGGCTATCGCGTCGCGCTGGCCGACATCGCCGCCGACGCCATTCATGCGCATGCGCGCGAACTCGACCCGGGCGGCGAACGCGCGATCGCGCTGCCGCTCGACGTCACGTCGAAACGCGATTTCGAAGCGGCGCGCGATGCGCTCGTCGCGCGCTGGGGCACGATCGACGTGCTCGTGAACAACGCGGGCGCATCGAAGGTCGTGCCCGCGATGGAGATCACGGCCGAGCAGTTCGACCAGGTGATCGACGTGAACCTGCGCAGCGTGCTGTTCGGCTGCCAGGTGTTCGGCCAGTATTTCGCGGAACGTGGTGCCGGCCGCATCGTCAACATCGCATCGCTCGCCGGCCAGAACGGCGGCTCGGCAACGGGCGCGCACTACGCGGCCGCGAAGGGCGGCACGCTGACGCTGACCAAGGTGTTCGCGCGCGATCTCGCCGCGCGGGGCGTGACCGTCAACGCGATCTCGCCGGGCCCGCTCGACCTGCCGATCGTGCATGAAAGCGTCGCACCGGAGAAGCTGCGCCAGGTGCTCGCGAGCCTGCCGGGCGGCAAGCTCGGGTCGGCCGGTTTCGTGGCGGATGCGGCCGTGCTGCTCGCGTCGGGCGACGCGCACTTCGCGAACGGCGCATGTTGGGACATCAACGGCGGGTTGTACATGCGCTGAGCGGCGGGCTGCATCGCGTGCGCTGTCGCCTGGTGCCCCGCGCAGGACACGTGTGAGACTCGTGCGGGCAGGCGGACGTCCGCGTGCCTGCGCCCCCCTATCGCGACGACTCCCCGTCGTCGCCCCACACGACCATCACGTCCCGCACGAGCGCGGCGATCGACGTCGCGCCGAGCTTCTCCTTGATGCTCGCGCGATGCACGTCGACGGTCTTCACGCTGATCGACAGATCCGACGCGATCTGCTTGCTGCCCTTGCCGTCCACCACGCCGCGCAGCACTTCCTTCTCGCGCGCGGTCAGCGCATCGAGCCGCTGGCGCAGCTCGCGGTGGCGCTGGCTCACCGCGTGCCGCTGCTGCGCGAGCCGCAGTGCGCGCTGCACGCGCTCGAGCATCTGCTGCGAGTTGTACGGCTTCTCGACGAAATCGATCGCGCCGTTCTGCAGCGCGCGCACGGACATCGGGATATCGCCGTGCCCGCTGACGAAGATCACCGGCAGCGTCGCGCCCCGCGCGTTCAGTTCGGCCTGCACGTCGAAGCCGCTCTTCTCCGGCATCCGCACGTCGAGCACCAGGCACGCGGGCAGGTTCACGTCGAAGCGCGCGAGAAAATCCGCGGCGTTCGCGAATCCCTCGGACGCGATGCCGACCGATTCGAGCAGCCAGGCGAGCGATGTCCGCATGCCGCCGTCGTCGTCGACGATGTATACGATCGGTGCGGGTGACGTCATCGCGGGGGTCTCGCTGAATATCGGTATGGGTATCGCACGCGCCGCATACGGGGCCGGTTGCCGGCGCGTCGCGCACGTCGATCGCTGGGGATGCGCGGCACATCATAACGAGCCGAAAACCCGCTGAAAACCCCTTCACGGGCCGCACGAACGCACATTCCCGGTTTTTTTCGCGCGCCGCGCCGCGTCCCTAGGTAGAACCTTTAGACGCGTTGGCGAGAACGCCATCTCCATCGTCAATCGTGCGAATGGTCGCCAGCCTTTTCGCGACGTACGCTTGGGTCATCGTCGGCGATCAGGCGCTGCACCCGCAGCGCCGCACGATCGCCGCTCTCGTCCAACCAGGAGCGCCCATGTCTTCCACGACCGATATCCAGCCACCGGCACGCGTCGAGCCGACCGACGCGCAGAAGGCCTTCCGGCAAGCGATGGCCCACCTCGGCGCGGCCGTCAACGTGATCACCACCGCCGGGCCGCACGGCCGCTGCGGGATCACCGCGAGCGCCGTGTGCTCCGTCACCGACACGCCGCCGACGCTGCTCGTGTGCCTCAACCGGTCGAGCGCGATGCATGCGACGTTCGAACGCAATCGCCACGTCTGCATCAACGTGCTGCCGGCCGAACACGAACAGCTCGCGCGGCACTTCGCGGGGCTCACCGAGCTGCCGATGGACCGGCGCTTCGAACTGCCCGGGTGGGATCGCGGCGAGCAGGACGTGCCCGTGCTGCGCGATGCGCTCGCGAGCCTGCAGGGCACGATCGCCGACATGAAGGAAGTCGGCTCGCATTCGGTGATGTTCATCGAGGCGACGTCGATCCGCGTGCGCGACGACGGCGACAGCCTGATCTACTTCGGCCGTGCGTTTCATCGCGTGTCGCGCACGGCGTGCGTGCGGTGAACCGCGCGTGACTACGCGGCGGCCCGCAACGCGCGCTGCCCGGCCGCGAGCGCGGCACCCGCGAACAGCGTCAGCGCCGAATACACGAGCCCGCGCGCGAGCCCCGCGCTGTCCGACACCCAGCCGATCGCGACCGGCCCGGCGATCTGCCCGAATGCAAAGACCGTCGTGAACGCGCTGATCCCTTTCGCCCAGCCGTCGGGCGGCAGGTTGTGGCGCACGAAGGCCGTCGTCGACGCGACGGCCGACAGGAACGTCGCGCCGAACAGCACGCCCGACGCGAACGCGGCAACCGGATGCACGAACATCGCCGGCATCAGCGTCGCGATGCCGAGCAGCGCATTGAGCACGGCCAGCGCCTGGCCGCCGCGCATCCGGTCGAGCAGCCCCGACCACAGCCGTGCCGAGACGACGGTCGCGACGCCGAGCATCACGTAGAACGCGGCGACCACCGTGCCGCTCATTCCCGCGCCGCGCAGCAGCGCGACGATGAACGTCATGTAGCCGATGTAGCCGACGCCGAACAGGCCGTAGCCGGCGAGCGCGAGGGCGAATCGCACGGGGCTCGCGGTCGCGGCCGGCACCGCACCGTCGCGCGGCGCGGCGGGTGCCGCGTGCACGCGCTCGATGCGGCGCGCGGCCGACACGGCCACCGCCGAGAACAGCACGCATGCGAACGCGAGCGCGAACCACGCGGGCTGCCAGCCGTGTACACCCTGCGCGAGCGTCGCCGGCACGAGCAGCGACGATGCGACGATGCCCCATCCGGTGCCGCCGTAGTAGAGGCCGAGCAGCAGGCCCGCGTCGCGCGGCGACGCCGACGCGAGCCGCGCGGCCAGCACGCCGCCGCTGATGAAGATCAGCGCGCTGCCGACGCCGGTCGCGAGCCGCTGCGCGAGCAGCGCGTGCATGCCGGACGTGAACCCGCACGCGGCCATCAGCAATGCGGTCAGCGCGCACCCGGCCGCAAGCAGCATGCCCGCGCGCCAGCGCCGCGACAGCAACGGAAACACGAGCGCACCGATCAGGTAGCCGGCCGCGTTCGCCGTGTTCAGCGCGCCGGCCTGCGCGAAGGTCCAGCCGAGATCGGCCTTCATCGGCGGCAGCAGCAGCGCATACGAAAAGCGCGCGAAGCCGAGCGCGATCGCGCTGCCGAGCGACAGGCCGATCGCGAGCCGCCACGCGGCCATGCGATCGGGGTCACGTTCGGGGGTGTGGCGGGTCGCGCCGGTGTCCGGCTGCGACGGGCCGGCAGGCTCCGGTTGCGGCGCTGCGCGCATCGCGTGTCTCCTTTGTCGTTCGAAGCCGAGGGGGAGCGGCGCGACGGAACCGGCGTTTCGCACGCACCGGTCCCGACTGTCCGTCGAGGCTTCCGATTCTGTCGACCGATCATACTTGAGCCGTCACGGCCAGGCACGCGCCGGCAGGTAGCACGCGCGAAACGACGGCAGCCGCTTGCCGGCGCTACCGCTGCAATCCGGCCACGAAGGCCGTCAGCAATACACGCCCCTCCGGCCATTGCGCCAATCCCGCTTCCGCATTCAGGTGGCCGCGCGGGCCGAGCCGCAGCGGCGTCGCGCCACGTTCGCTCGCCCATGCGATGCCGCGCCCGGACGGGTCGTACCCGTCGTCCGAACTGGCGATCGCCAGCACCGGCAAACCGCCGAAATCGCCGCCCGGCACGTTCGCGAACGCACGCGCCGCGGCCGGAAAACGCGGGCCGCCCGGATCGGGCACCGCAACGAGCCATGCGCCGCGCACGACGCGCGCCGACGCCGCGCGCCAGTGCGCGAACAACAAGCACCCCAGCGAATGGCAGATCAACACCGGCGGCGCTGCGGCTTGCGCGACGGCTTCATCCAGCGCCGCCATCCAGTCACGCAGGTCGGGGGCATCCCATGACGCAGGCGCCATGCGGATGGCGCCCGGAATCGCGGCCTCCCAGTGGCTCTGCCAATGATCCGGTCCCGAGTTGCCGATCCCCGGCACGATCACGATCGTTTGGTCCATCTCCATCTCCGTCTCCATGAACAGGCGAGCGCTCAGTCTCGTCCGCCGGAAACCGGCCGGGAATGGCAAGTCATCGGTTATTGAGACAATATGCCGATGAATTAACGGAGCGGGAGAACGGACATGTCGAATGGAGAGCTCGATCGCCTGGATCTTTCGATCCTCGAGGCACTACAGGAAAACGCGCGGATGCCGCTGTCCGAAGTGGGCCGGCGCATCGGGCTGTCGCAGCCTGCGACGTCGGAGCGCGTCAAGCGGCTGGAAGAACGCGGCATCATCGCCGGCTACGGCGCGCGCATCGACCCGGCGGCGCTGGGGTTGGGGATGATGGCCATCATTCGGCTGAAGACGACGCACGAACACATCAAGCCCGCGCTGCGCGCATTCGCCGAGATGCCGCACGTCATCGAGGTCCACCGGATGACCGGCGAGGATTGCTTCTTGCTGAAGGTACTCGTGCCGACACCGGGGCAACTGGAAACCATCATCGACGCGATTGCCCGTTTCGGCGCGGTCACGACGTCGCTGGTGCTCCGCTCCGAGCCGGTCAAACCGCTCGGCAAGGCGCTGCTCGGCTGACACGGCATCGGGCCGCCGCCACGCCCGCGCCGAGCGGCGATGCATTCGCATGCATCGCTGCCGCGAACGACGTCGGTCGCCATGATCGAGGCCATCGAATTCCTGATAAAAATTCGCCGAATGCAATGCATCGATTCCGATTCATTTCATTGAAAAAATGACCTGGAATCCGTCAGGCCATTTACCCGCGTTTTACCGCACGCGCCTCGTCAATCCCCGTTGTTTAGCACGCCGAGGCTAAAATCCTTGCAACGCATTGCATTCGTAAATTCGTCAGACTAATATCAACGCCACTCATCCGTCATTCACGAAATGCCTGATGAGGAGTGGCAACTTTTTAGCCGCGCTTTCATGTTGAAACACTCATGTTCACCACAGGAGAATTGACATGCAGGACACCCAGCAGATCGAATTGCTTGACTGGATGCAGGAAGACACGCACCCCGAGGCCATCGACATGATGGTCGAGGACGCCGTGGTGCCGTTCGGCACCGCGCTCTGGCCGGTCTGAGCGGGCCACCCGTTCTCGCGGAAGGGCCGCGGCCCTTCCGCCGCTTCCGGAGACACGCATGCTGAACCTGCACCGCGCACTCGGCTTCCACCCCGCGCTGCGCGACAAACTGGCGCGCGGCGAATCGGGAAAACTGCTGGTCGGCCACGACACCCGCAACCGCGACATCGCGTTGCGCGCATTTGCCGCCCTGCCCGATTCACTCGACGCCACGACACTCTGCCTCGAAAGCACCCCGCCCGCCGATATCACCGCCGCACTCGATGAAGCCGACCTGTTCGTGCTGCTGTACGACTCGTCGTGCCTGCCGACACCGTCGCCGAGCGGGCCGCCGTTCCTCGCCGCGATCCGCCCGGCGATCGTCGAGCACTGGAGCAAGTCGGTGCTGTTCAAGGATTACGGCCCGCATCTCGACGAGGCGTTCGCCGAATCGCTCGACGACATCGCGGCACGCAACGGCCGGCTGATCGACGCGGCCGCGCGCGCATCGCAGATCCGCTTCATCGACGAAGCCGGGAACACGCTGACGGGCTCGCTCGCGCCGGACCAGAAATGGACGAGCGTGGACGGAATGGGCAACCTCGACGTCGTGCCCGGCGAGATCGCGACGCACGTGACCGATCTCAACGGCACGATCGTCTTCAGCGGCACGTTTCTCGGCACCGTGCCGTTCGCGATCAAGTACAAGGTGGCCGAGCGGCTCGCGACGCTGCAGGTCGAGAACAGCACGATCGTCGGTTTCGATACCGACGACACGGGCTTCCGGCGCGATTTCTCGGCCTATCTCGACCGGCATCCGAATCACCGGCGGATCGAGGAATTCGGCATCGGCACGAACCTCGGCATTCGCGGGCTGTACGGCCGCAATGCGGGGTTCGAGGAGCGTCATCCGGGCCTGCACCTCGGGCTCGGCGGCGGCGAAAACGGCAGCCACCATCTCGACCTGATCTTCGCGCGCGGCACGCTCGCGCTCGACGACCGGATCGTGTTCGACGGCGCGTTCGCCGTCTGATTCGCCAGTTGCGCGCTCAGGCTCCGGCGGCAGGTGTGTCGCCGAGCCACTTGAACATCACGAGGCAATCGACGAACCCGAGCCGCGCGTGACGATACGCACGCGGCAGCCGCCCGACGATTTCAAATCCCAGCTTCTGCCACAGCGCGACCGCCACCTCGTTCGTCGAGACGACCGAGTTGAACTGCATCGCGAGGAAACCGCGCTCGCGCGCAACCTGCTGCGAGTGCTCGCACATCAGGCGCGCGACGCCACGGCCGCGCGCGGCCTCGCTCACCATGTAGCCGCAATTGCACACGTGATTGCCGGGGCCGGCCGCGTTCGCCTTCAGGTAGTACGAGCCCAGTACCACGCCGTCCTCCTCGGCGATCCACGTGCAGAGCGGCGCATCGAGCCATAACGCGCGCGCTGCTTCGGGTGTCGCATCGGGATCGAATGCATAGGTTTCCCGAGCAGCGACGATGGCGCGATAGGTCGGCCAGAAGCGCGGGAAATCGTCGTCGGTCATCGGGCGAATCGTGATCATGCGGGTTCTCTCTTGATTGGAATGCCGGCAGGACAGCCGGCGATCGTGGCGTGAGTCAGGAACGGCCGCCGTCCCGTTGCGCCGCGCTGCGATATGCGCCCGGCGGCACGCCGTACCAGCGCTTGAACGCCTGCGAGAAACTCGACAGGTCGCTGAAGCCGAGCCGCTCGGCCACTTCCGCAAGCGACAGGCGTGCGTCGCCGAGCAGCGTCTCGGCCATCGCGCCGCGCGCCTGCGCGAGCAGCGCCCGGAACGTCGTGCCCTCCTCCTGCAGCCGGCGCTTGAGCGTACGCGGGCTCGTGTTCAGCAGCCGCGCCATGTCCTCGAGCGAGAACGGCGCGGGACCGGGCGTCGCGCCCAGGTACTGGCGCACCATCTCCGACGTGCCCACCCGCGCGCGCCGCGCTTCGAGCAGCTGGCCGCACATCTGCTCGCACATCGACACCGTCAGCGGATTCGCGTGCGGCAGCGGCCGGTCGAGCAACGCGCGGTCGAACGCGAGGCTGTTCGCGCGCGCCGAAAAAACCGGCTCGACGCCGGCGATGCGCGGCACCGGCACGGACGGCGCGCGCGTCGCCTGCACCGTGAAGCGCGACAGCTCGAATGCGTCGCCGCCGATTTCCCGCAGCAATACGGCCGCCGCCGTCATGTCGCGCTCGACGAGGAACCGGCTCAGCGCACCATCGAGTTCCGGCGCGCCGAAACTGAGCACGCACGTGCTGCCCTCTTCACGATACGTGATCACGGTGAACGCATAGGTGAGCGGCAGGAAGCGCATCGCCAGCGCGAGTGCGTCGCGCGCGGTCGCGCTCGCGATCAGCCCGTAGCCCCACACGCCGTACGCGGAGAAGTGGTAGCGCAGGCCGACCTCGAACCCGAGGCCCGGCGCCCGCCCGAGCGCGCGCAGCAGGTTGCCGGTCAGCCGCAGTTCCTGCGCGGCCGTCACCTCGACCTTCGGATCGTCGAGCTGAGCGTTGGCGAGCCCCGTGCCGGCCAGCAGCGTCGCGTGCGGCACGCCGCGTTCGTCGCCGAAATCGACCAGCAGCCGGGCGCTGGCCGGACTCCGGGTGAAATCCCAGAAGCTCATGCGGAGAAACCCTCGAAGCGCCGATTTGGCCCAAATACTAAAACAATTGTCCCGAAGCAGCATTGGTGTTTTCCCATGCGGCCAGCACCATCGGCGTCATCCAGTCGTCGCCCGAACGACGCCAACGCCCCCCCGGAGGAGACACCATGCGACGCAGTCGCCCGACCGATCCCGCAACCCGCTTCGCACGCCGGCGCGCCGTGCCTGCACGAACCCCTGCCCCTGCGCGGCCGAGTGCCGGCCGCCCGTGCGCGCTGCCGCGCCCCGCCTGATCCATCGACCATCGGAGGATGAACCCATGAGCAGGACTTTCGACTACATCGTCGTCGGCGGCGGGTCGGGCGGCTGCGTCGTCGCCGGGCGGCTGACCGAGGACCCGGCCGTGACCGTCTGCGTGCTCGAGGCCGGCGGCCGCGGCGACGGCACGCTCGTCAACGTGCCGACCGGCGCGGTCGCGATGATGCCGACCCGCGTGAACAACTGGGCCTTCGACACGGTGCCGCAGCGCGGCCTCGGCGGGCGCATCGGCTACCAGCCGCGCGGCAAGGCGCTGGGCGGTTCGTCGGCCATCAACGCGATGGTCTATATCCGCGGCCATCGCATCGACTACGACGGCTGGGCCGCGCTCGGCAACGAAGGCTGGGCCTACGACGACGTGCTGCCGTACTTCCGCCTGAGCGAGCACAACGAGCGCTTCGACGATGCGTGGCACGGCCGCGACGGCCCGCTGTGGGTGAGCGACCTGCGCACCGGCAACCCGTTCCATGCGCGCTACCTGGAAGCGGCGCGACAGGCCGGCCTGCCGCTCACCGACGATTTCAACGGCGCGCAGCAGGAAGGCATCGGCATCTACCAGGTCACGCAGAAGCACGGCGAACGGTGGAGCGCGGCGCGCGCGTACCTCTTGCCGCACATCGGCCGCCGCGACAACCTGACGGTCGAGACCCACGCGCAGGTGCTGCGCATCCTGTTCGACGGCACGCGCGCGACCGGCGTCGAAGTCCGGCAGCACGGCGAGGTCCGCACGCTGCGCGCCCGGCGTGAAGTCGTGCTCGCGGCCGGTGCGCTGCAAACGCCGCAACTGCTGATGCTGTCGGGCGTCGGCCCGGGCAGCGAGCTCCGGCAACGGGGCATCGCGGTGCACGCCGACCTGCCCGGCGTCGGCCGCAACCTGCAGGATCATCCGGATTTCATCTTCGGCTATCGCACGCGCAGCGTCGACACGATGGGCGTATCCGCGCGCGGCGGCATGCGCATGCTGCGCGAGCTCGCGCGCTTTCGCCGCGAACGGCGCGGCATGCTGACGTCGAATTTCGCGGAAGGCGGCGGTTTCCTGAAGACCCGCGCGGACCTCGACGCACCGGACATCCAGCTGCACTTCGTCGTCGCGCTCGTCGACGATCACGCGCGCAAGCTGCACGCCGGCCACGGGCTGTCGTGCCACGTGTGCCTGCTGCGGCCGCGCAGCCGCGGCTCGGTCACGCTCGACAGCGCCGATCCGCTCGCGGCGCCGCGCATCGACCCCGCGTTCTTCGACGATCCGCGCGACCTCGACGACATGGTCGCGGGCTTCCGGCTCACGCGACGGCTGATGGAAGCGCCGGCGCTCGCCGGCTGGACCACGCGCGACCTGTTCACCGCGAACGCCGACACCGACGATGAAATCCGCGACGTGCTGCGGCGGCGTACCGACACCGTGTACCACCCGGTCGGCACGTGCCGGATGGGGCACGACGCGCTCGCCGTCGTCGATCCGCAGCTGCGCGTGCGCGGCCTGCAGGGGCTGCGCATCGTCGATGCGTCGGTCATGCCGACGCTCGTCGGCGGCAACACCAACGCACCGACGATCATGATCGCCGAGAAGGCCGTCGACCTGATCCGCGGCGTGTGCCGCACGCCCGCGCGGCCGCAGCGCGAAACCGTCAGGACAGCGACGGATACAGTTTCCGCTTCGCGCGCCGCGCACGAAGCCGTCCAGCCTGAGGAGACCCGCCATGTCGTCGCGTGACGCTGCCCACCTGACCGAATCCGCCGCACCGCTCGCGGCGATCATCATCGGCGCCGGCTTCGCCGGCATCGGCATGGCCATTGCGCTGCAACGTGCCGGCATCCACGATTTCGCGATCGTCGAACGCTCGCACGACGTCGGCGGCGTGTGGCGCGACAACAGCTACCCGGGCGCCGCGTGCGACGTGCCCTCGCACCTGTACTCGTTTTCGTTCGAGCCCAACCCGGCCTGGTCGCGTGTGTTCGCACCGCAGCCCGAAATCCATGCGTACCTCCAGCATTGCGCGCGCAAGTACGGCCTCGCGCGCTACCTGCGCTTCGGCGCCGACGTCGCGCATGCGCGTTACGACGAAGCCGCCGCGCTGTGGCGCGTCACGCTCGCCGACGGCACGACGCTCAGCGCCGCCGTGCTCGTCAGCGGCACCGGGCAGCTGAGCCGCCCCGCGATGCCCGACCTGCCCGGCATCGACACCTTCCGCGGCCGCGCATTCCACTCCGCGCACTGGGATCACGACTATGCGCTCGCCGGCAAGCGCGTGGCGGTGGTCGGCACCGGTGCGTCGGCGATCCAGTTCGTCCCCGCGATCGCCGGCGACGTGCAGCGCCTGACCGTATTCCAGCGTTCGCCGGCCTACGTGATGCCGCGCCCCGACCGCGCGTACCGCCCGTGGGAGAAGGCGCTATTCCGCACGCTTCCGTGGGCGATGAAGCTGCATCGCGCATCGATCTACCTGCGCTACGAATCGCGCGCGATCGCGTTCACGCGCCTGCACCGGTTGATGAAGGTCGCGGTGGGCCGGCCGTTCCGCAAGCTGCTCGCGCGCGACGTGCCGGACGCCGCGTTGCGCGCACGGCTCACGCCCGACTACCCGATCGGCTGCAAGCGCATCCTGCTGTCGAGCGACTACCTGGCCGCGATGAGCCGCGACAACGTCGAACTCGTCACGCAGCGGATCCGGCGCGTGACGGAGCACGGCATCGAGACCGTCGACGGCGTGCATCATCCGGTCGATGCCATCGTCTACGGCACGGGGTTCGCGGCGACCGAGTTCCTGTCGCCAATGCGCATCACGGGCCGCGACGGGCTCGACCTGAACGACGCATGGCGGCGCGGCGCGCAGGCGTATCTCGGGCTTACCGTGCCCGGTTTTCCGAACTTCTTCATGCTGTACGGCCCGAACACCAATCTCGGCCACAACTCGATCGTCTACATGCTCGAAAGCCAGATCGCGCACGTGATGCGCTGCCTGCACGCGATGCGGCGCAACGGCGCGCGCGAGATCGACGTCGACGCGCGCCGCTACCGGCGCTTCAACGCGCATGTGCAGCAGCGGCTCGAAGGATCGGTGTGGAACAGTTGCAAGAGCTGGTATGTCGATGCATCGGGACACAACAGCACGAACTGGCCGGGCTTCACGCTGACCTACCGGTGGATCACCCGCTTCACCGGAATGTCCGCCTACCGCTTCACGCATCCGGCGCCCGAATCGGTTGCCCCGACGCGCGACGTCGTAGTCGCGCCGCCCGCCGGCCCGCTGGAGGCGCTCACGGCCGCCTCGCTGCGCGGTTTCCTGCGCGTGGCGTTCCGGCCGCTGATCGGGCCGCCGTTCGGCGCACGCATGCAACGCCGCGTCGTCGCGCTGCTGTCGCCGCTGATGCCCGGCACGGGCGGCACGCTGCGCTACCGTACGCACGCGCACCGCGTGCCGGTCGAAGTGGTTGCGCCGAAACGCGGCGACACGGGCGGCGCGATCCTCTACCTCCACGGCGGCGCATTCTGCCTCGGCGGGCCGCATACGCATCGCGGCGTGACGACGCGGCTCGCGAACGACGCCGGCCTGCCGGTGTGGGTGCCCGATTACCGGCTGGCCCCCGAGCATCCGGGCCCGGCCGCGCTCGACGATGCGCTGGCCGTCTATGACGCGATGCGCGCGCAGGGTCACGCTCCGCACCGGATCGCGATCGCGGGCGATTCGGCCGGCGGTGCGCTGGCGCTGGCACTGGCCATCGCGCTGCGCGAGCGCGGCGAGCCCGCCGCCGCCGCGTTGCTGCTGATCTCGCCCGTGACCGATCCCGCGCTCGGCGGCGCGACGCTGGCCTCGCGCCGCCACGACGATCCGATGATCCGCCGCGGCTGGCTCGAGCAAGGGCTGCGCTGGTATCACGGCGCCGGATCGGCGGCGGCCCGCGGCCCGCTCGATACCGACCTGCGCGGCCTGCCGCCGATGCTCGTCCAGGCCGGCGACCAGGAAGTGCTGCTGTCGGACGCGCAGCGGCTGGCCAGTCACGCGCAGGCCTGCGGCGTGCCGTGCCGGCTGGAGATTCATGCGGCGCGCTGGCATGTGTTTCATCTGCAGTCGTTTTACCTGCGCTCGGCGCGGGACGCGTTGCGCACGCTGGCGGAGTTTGCATCGGCACGCGTTGCCGCGACGGCATGACGATGCAACGGTAACGCACGAGGACTTTCCGGCGGGCGCGCCGCGCGACGCGCCCGCCGTCGGACTGTTCGCGCACTTGCTTCACGTCCCGCTCATGGCGCGTGCCCTCGGCACGCGCCATCGACACCGGCCATTCGGCCGAATCGCCACGTCAGGTGACGGATGAAAGAATGATCTTCGTCCGGGAAGCCGGTTTCGCTGCCTGCACTGCAACTGCCACGCATGCGGCGTCGTGTGTCGTCCCGACTCGCCAATGCGCGCACGCCCCTGCGCGCACCACCCGGCAACTCGCACGACCGCCTCCTTTCTCACCCACCCTTTTTGTAGCTTATAAGTTACAATGCTCTCCAAGTTCGAACTTCTTCGCTACCAGCGCGACGATGGTCGCGAGCCCTTCACCGAATGGTTGAACGCCGTGCGCGACAAGCTTGCACAGGCCCGGATTCGCGAACGCCTGCGCCGCGTGCAGACGGGCAACTTCGGCGATTGCGAGCCTGTCGGCGAAGGCGTGATCGAACTGCGCGTCCACGTCGGCGCCGGCTATCGCGTGTATTTCGGGCGGTACGGCGGCGCACTGGTGCTGCTGCTGTCGGGCGGCGACAAAAGCAGCCAACCCGACGACATCAGGCGCGCCAAGGAACACTGGTCGAACTGGAAACGGAGGCAAACATGACCAAGCTCAAAGGTGCGGTATCGCACCACGACGCGGAAGTCGCCGAACTCGGCGCCGACCGCGAACTCGCAGTGGCCTATCTGCGCGTCGCGATGGAGTCGCTCGACGATCCCGACAACCGCGCGGCCGGCCTGCTCGCGCTGCGCACCGTCGCGGAAGCGTACGGCGGGCTCGGTGCGGTCGCGGCCGAAGCCGGCATCAGCCGCGAATCGCTGTATCGCACGCTGTCCCCCAACGGCAACCCGACGCTGAAAACGCTGCTCGCGGTGCTCAAGACCGTCGGCTTGCGCCTGTCCGTCGTCCCCGCGCAGCCGGCGCACGCGTAAGCGGCGCACGGCCCGCTCAGGGCCTGACCATCCATACCAGCAGCATCTCGGCCGGCGCGGCCGTCGTCCCCGCCGGCGGATGCCCGATCGTCGGCTCGACCGCCAGCGCCTTCGCAATCGACGCCGCATCGTCGATCGTCGTCGAGCGCACGATCGTCATCAGCCGCGCCGGCCGATGCAGCGTCTCGCGATACAGCGCGCCGTACCACAGCGGCCGCATGCCGAGCGCGTCCTGCAACACGTACGGATAACGCCACAGCCGCAGCACGAGGCGGCTTTCCGGCTGGCCCGGATCGACGCGCACGAACACGCGGCGCGTGCTTTCGCCGTGCGTGTAACGCGGCAGCACCGGCAGCGCCTCGGCCGGCGCCTGCGGCAGCAGCCAGCGCAGCGCGGTGGCGGGCGACCACGGCGTCGCGCGCTGCCAGCCGGCCTGCGCGAGATGCCGGTCGAGCGTGTCCGACGTCGCGCTCCATTGCAGCGGCAGATACTCCTCGCGGTCGCCGCCGATCTCGGTGCGCCGCACCGGCACGCGCTGCCATCCGCCGCGCAGCCACTGGTCGACGGTCATCGCGACCACGTCGCCGACATGCGGGCGCGCCGCGCGGTCGAGCTGCCATTGCGCGGGAACCGTCCATACGCCGGCCGTCGCGAGCACCACGGTCACCGCGACGAGCGCGCCCCTCGGCTGCACATGCTCGCGCACGCGCCAGTACGCATAGGCGCCGGCCAGCAACGCGAACCAGGCCAGCCCGAGGCTCCAGCCGCCCAGCAGGCCCGACAGCCACGTGTCTCCGACATACAGCCGCGCGAAGCCGCCGAGCACGATCCACAGCACCACCGCGGTCACGACCGGGATCCGCCACGGCGCGGGCCGGTCACGCGTCAGCACCCAGCCGAGGCCACTGCTTGCGAGAATCGCGAACGCGGCTTCGGCATCGGGCAGCGGTACGTGCAGCGCGCCGGGCGGCAGGCTCGCGGGCGTCGCGCCGGGTACGCCCGCACCGAACGCCGGCACGAGCAAGACGGCGACGCCGACGGTCGCGAGCCACCACGCGGCGGTCAGCCAGCAGCGATGGATCATCAGCCAGACGAGAAACGCGGCCGCGACGATCAGCCCCGTATCGTGCCCGTGCAACACGGCAAGCGCGCGCATCACGGCGTCCACCGGCGGCGTGCGCAGGTTCTGCAGGAACGCGTACAGCGCGATGTCCGCGTGCGTCAGCGGATCGTTCGCGACGACATCCTGCACGAGTCCCGCGAACAGCCACACGCAGCCGACGAACAGCAGCGCGAGCGCGGGCACCGCGCCCGGCAGGCCGCGCACGTATGCGATCGCGTCGTGCAGCCGCGCGCCGAACCGCGGCCAGCGGTGCGCGCATGCGTGCCCCCCTTCGGCGAGCGCACGACGCAACAGCGGCCAACCGCGCCGCAGCGCGACGCGCACGCCGATCCACACGAGCGCGACCAGCGCCGCGACGACCAGCAGGATCACGGCGACCCGCACGCTGATCGCCGCGGCCAGCGCGGCCGACGCGCCGAACACGATGCCTGGCGCGACGTGCACGGGCGCCCAGACGAGTGCCGAGACGACGTTGACCGGATAGAACGACCGGCGCGGCAGCGTCGCGCAACCGACGACGACCGGCACGACCGCGCGCACCGGCGCAAGAAAACGTGCGAGCACGATGCTCTTCACGCCATGGCGCAGCACGAACTCCTCGCCGCGCCCGTAGGCGCCCGCATAACCGAAGCGCGCCCATGCGTTGCGGATCATTCCGCGGTAGTGCCGCCCCAGCTCGTAGCTGATGCCGTCGCCGATCACGGCGCCGACCGCCGCGACACCGATCGTCGTCCAGCCGTCGAGCGCGCCCGCGCCGATCAGCGCACCGGCCGCGAACATCACGGCGCCGGCCGGCACGACCGTGCCGATCAGCGCGATCGCCTCGGCGCACGCGGTCACGAACACGACCGCGAGCACGAGCAGCGGATGCGCGCCGATCGCGCCGATCCACGCGTGGATCGTGTCGCTCATTGCACGCTCCATGGCGAAGCGACCCGGCGTGAGAACACCGGGCCGGCGATGGCATGGGGAGCGTTCATCGGGCGGTGCGCGCGGTCGCGCCGGCGTGGCGGATCAATCGAACTCGTGCTGCCGCGCGTCGGCCTCGAGCGGCGCGTCGTGGTAGCCGACCGTCGCGATCTCCTGCAGATAGCGCGCGAGAAACGCGCCGATCGATCCGGCGGCCTCGTACTGATGCACGTGGCGAAATTCATGGGTCAGCAGGCGGCGCGTGTCCTGTCCGCGCAGCACGTACACCGCATGACCGAGCGTGAGCCCGATCGTCCCCGGCGACAACAGCCCCGTGTCGCGGGCGATCGCGGCGAGCGTCGGCGTCTCCGGAAACGGCATGCGCTCGACGATCACCACGCGGATCCGCTCCGGCTGGGCGACACCCACCTTGCGCGCGTCGTCGGCCTGCGCCGGCGTCAGCGGCGCACCCTGCGCGATCCCGCGCGCCGCCTCCGCTTCGGCCCACGCGACGGCGGCGGGCAGTGCGGACGGCAGGATATCGGCAAGATCGATCATCACGGGGCTCCTCGTTAGTGTCGTGGCATCGGGCACCAGTTTAGTCCCGAATCCGGACGGTTCGCGGGGCGGCTGGCGACCCGCCGCGCCGCCCGGTTCCCGCCGCCGCGACCACTCGGGAATACCCTGATTCGCGCCCGCCCCGCCGCGTATGTTTTCTCGGGAATTATTTCGTTTCAGTGCACATTCGTCGAAAACCTGTCTCGAAAATTTACCGGATGAGTATCGTTTTCGGATTCGGCGGAATATATTGGTCAGAAGAACGGCCGCGGCGACCACCGGACAGCAGGGCGCGGCGTCATCCCGAAGAGGATCGCTAGATGATCAGGGTAATTCTGGCTGACGATCACGCAGTCATGCGGGACGGACTGCGTCACATCCTGGAGACGGCCGGCGGTTTCGAAATCGTCGGCGAGGCGAGCGACGGCTCGGCCACGCTCGCGCTGGTCGAGCGCGGCACCGCCGACGTGCTGCTGCTCGACCTGTCGATGCCCGCGCCGACCGGCATCGAGCTGATCCGGCTGGTGAAGCACCACGCGCCGTCGCTGCGCATGCTCGTGCTGACGATGCATGCGGAGGCGCAATACGCGGCGCGCGCGTTCAAGGCCGGCGCAACCGGTTACCTGACGAAGGACAGCGCGACCGCCGAGCTCGTGGAGGCGGTCGGCAAGGTCGCGGCGGGCGGCGTCTACGTGAGCCCGTCGGCGGCCGAAAGCCTCGCGCTCACGCTGCGCGCGCCGGCCGCGGCACTGCCGCACGAACGGCTGTCCGCGCGCGAGCTCGACGTGATGCGCCGCATCGTCGCCGGCCAGACCGTCACGCAGATCGCGACCGAACTCGCGCTGAGCGCCAAGACGGTCAGCACGTACAAGACACGGATCCTCGAGAAGATGGAACTGCCGCACGAAGCCGCGCTGGTCCGCTACGCGGTGCGCCACGACCTCGACCCCGGCGGCGACGCATGACGGCCGCCTTCCACCTTCCGCCCTCGCCCCCGGACGACGACACCTCCGACGCGTCGCGCCTGTTCATGTCGTCGCTGCCGCCGGGCCGGCGCGAACGGCGGCTCGCGCTCGCGACCGTGCTCGTGTCCGCCGTGATCTTCGCCGCGCTTGCGCCCTTCGCGGGCCGGCCGCTTGCGCCGGGCTGGGCGTTCATCCCCGTGTACCAGTCGGCGATCGTCGTCAACGACATGGTGACGGCCGGCCTGCTGCTCGGCCAGTACGCGATCCTGCGCGAGAAGCCGCTGCTCGTGCTCGCGGGCGGCTACCTGTTCACGGGCTTCATGGCCGGCACCCACATGCTGACCTTTCCCGGGCTGTTCGCGCCGACCGGCCTGCTCGGCGCCGGCGACCAGACCACCGCCTGGCTCTACCTGTTCTGGCACGGCGGCTTTCCGCTGGCGGTCGCCGCGTACGCGCTGCTGCGCGCGGCATCGCCTGCCGCGGGCCCGATCCCGGCGCCGCAACGCCGCGCGGCGATTCCCGTGGTGCTGTGCATCGCGGCCGCGCTCGGCGCGACGGCCGCGCTCGCGCTGCTCGCGACGGCCGGCCACGACCTGCTGCCGCGCATCATGAACGGCAACCGGATGGCCGCGACGATGACGAACGCGATCACGATCGTCTGGGGGCTGAATCTGGTGGCGCTGATGCTGATGTGGCAGCGGCGGCGGCGGCATTCCGTGCTCGACCTGTGGGTGATGACGGTGCTCGTCGCGTGGCTGTTCGACATCGCGCTGTCGGCGATGCTGAATCACGGGCGCTACGATCTCGGCTTCTACGCGGGGCGCGCGTACGGTCTGGTCGCGTCCGGCGTCGTGCTGTTCGCGATGCTGTTCGAAAACGGCCGGCTGCATGCGCAGACGGTGCGCGCGCTGGCCGGCGCGCGCTACCAGCATCTGCTCGTCGTGCAGAAGAGCGCGCAGCTGAACGACGCGAACGAGCGGCTCGAACAGCGCGTTGCCGCACGCACCGCGCAACTGAGCGCGTCGAACCGCGACCTGCGGCGCGAAGTCGAGGAACGCGTACGCGCCGAGCGTGCGCTGCAGGCGTCGCGCGAGGAGCTGCGCGAGATCGCCGCGATCAGCGCGAGCGCACGCGAAGCCGAGCAGCGCCGCATCGCACGCGAGCTGCACGACGAACTCGCGCAGACACTCGCGACGCTGAAGAACGATCTGGAATGGCTGATCGATCGCGTGCCGCAGGACGACGCACTGCTGGCGCGCAAGATCGCGGCGATGCACACGCTGGCGCGCGGCGCGGTGGCCGCGACACGCCGCATCGCGTCTGACCTGCGCCCGCTGATGCTCGACGATCTCGGCTTCGCCGCCGCGATGCAATGGCTCGTGGAGGATTTCCGGCACCGTCACGGCATCGACTGTGCGCTGCATGTCGACCCGCCCGAACTGCAACTCGACGAGCCTTACGCGACGGCGGTATTCCGCATCGCCCAGGAAGCGCTCGCGAACGTCGCACGGCACGCAGCCGCGTCGCATGCGAACGTCGCGCTCGTGCAGGCGAACCAGGCGATCGAGCTGACGATTCGCGACGACGGCGCGGGATTCGATCCCGGCGTGCCGCGCAAATCGGGATCGTTCGGGCTGGTCGGGTTACGCGAGCGTGCGTATCTCGTTGGCGGCACGCTGCGGATCGCGACGACGCTCGGCGAGGGGACGACGGTCGAGGTGGAGATTCCGCTGTCGCCTGCGCCTGCTGCGGTCGCGCATGGCGGGAATGGGGGGGCGAGGATCAATCGCTGATCGAGGCGGCAATATCGGCAAATGCCGGCCGCCGCGTCGATCATGCGTCAGTGGTAGTCGTCTTCCCGTTGATGTCGCACGGCCAGAATCGTGACTTGCCCGGCCGCTTCAATCTCGAACAGCAGGACGTAGCCCCACGTGCCGAAAGACGCGATCGGCTCACGCAGAAACGGATTCCCGTCGTCGATCTTGCGGCATGTGAACGGAAACATTCGGAGCATGGCGATACCTTGTTCGATCGCGTCCGCAGCCCGCTGCATCGGTATCACGTTCGAGCAGGTATCGATGCATCCGCACCAGGTCCCCACGGGCCGCACGTGTATATCGGACCCGATAGATCAATCAGCCGCCTTCGCTGTTCTCGCAGCGTTCAGCACGCCATCGAGTTCGGCCTGCACGTCGGCGGCGTCGACGTATTCGCCGGTACGGCGCGCCTCGTCGCGCGATGCAAGGCCACGGGTGACAAACTCGCGCCGCAGGCGACGACGCGCGATACCATCGCGAAGCGCCGACTCCATGAACGCAGACAACGTCTCGTTTTCCTCAAGGACCGACTCTGCCGCCTCCCGCAATTGCGGATCGACACGCAGCGCCGGTATGGTCGCGGTTTTCATCGCACACTCCATGGATTACATATGTAATCCATGGTAGCAAACCCTCTTTTACGCGTGCAGTCGGCCATTCGGCCTGACCAACGTGTCCGGGACCACAATCCGGCCGCGCCGCGAGCCTCACGCCCGCACCGCCACCATCCCCCGCTCCGAGCGGGTCCACGCGACCAGCGCGCCGATTCCGAGCAGCGCGAGACACACGATCGGCACGATCATCGGCCCGAATGCGGTGCCCGTCACCTTGCCGGCAAACGGCATCAGGTTCTGGCTGAAGAAGCCGCCGAGGTTGCCGATCGAGTTGATCGCCGCGACGCTCGCCGCCGCCCGCGCGCCGGTGAAGTAGCGCGGCGGCATCGACCAGAAGCACGGGTACAGCAGCGGGATGCATGCGCCGCCGAGCACCAGCGCGATGAAGCGCAGCGGCGTCGACGGCAGCACGAGGCTCAGCAGGAAGCCGAGCGCGCCAAGCGCCGCGACGATCGCGATCGTGCGCAGGATGCTCTTCGCGCGGCGCAGTTTCCCCGGCAGCCACACCAGCAGCAGCACGGCAAGCGCCCACGGCAGCATGCTCAGGAAGCCGTTCGTCGTGCTCGACACGCCGAACGATTTCACGAGCGTCGGCAGCCAGTACGTCACGCCGTACAGCGACGTCGACATCAGCATGTAGGTCGCCGCGAACAGCATCACGCGCGGGTCGAGCAGCGCTTTCCACGGCTGGCCGTGCTCGGCCTGCGCGGGTTTCTCGCGTTCGAGCGCGGCCTCGACGATCTGCTTCTCGCGGTCGTCCAGGAAACGGGCGTCGCGCACCGACGCGGGCAGCACGCGGAACACGACGATCGCGACGATCACCGCCGGGATGCCCGTCGCCACGAACACCCACTGCCAGCCCGCGAGCCCCCACACGCCGTTCAGGCTCAGCAACACGCCGCCGACCAGCGAGCCGAGCATGTTCGCGAGCGCGCTGCCGAGCGTGAAGATGCCGAGCACCTTCGCGCGATAGCTCTGCGGAAACCACAACGTCAGGTAGTAGATCACGCCCGGATAGAAGCCGGCCTCGGCGATGCCGAGCACGAAGCGCAGCGCGCAGAAAGCGGGCATCGACGTCGTGAAGCCCATCAGCACCGTGATCAGCCCCCACGTCAGCATGATCCGCGCGAGCCACACGCGCGCGCCGTAGCGATGCAGCGCGAGCGTGCTCGGCACCTCGAACAGCAGGTAGCCGATGAAGAACAGCGACGACGCGAGCCCGAACGCGGCTTCCGTCATCCCGAGGCTGTGCACCATCTGCAGTTTCGCGAAGCCGACGTTCTGCCGGTCGATGAACGCGATCAGGAACATCACGACGAGGATGGGCAGCAGGCGCCGCGCCATCTTCGACATGATGCGCTGTTCTTCGGCGGACGCGGGGTCCAGGGTGTCGGTAGCATTCACTTCAGGCTCCTTGCGTGAATCGGTTGCACAGCGGTTGCATGTCGTTTGAATCGGCGCCGCGCGCGACGATCGCGCGGGTGCGGGGCATGTCGGGGAAAGGACGCGGCGGCATCAGCGCGACCGGTAGTCGTCGAGCATCGGCGCGAACATCTCGTGCCACGCACGCGGCTTCGCCTTGATCGTGCCGGCCAGGTACAGGAATTCGACGTAGTCCATCAGCTGGTTCGGCAGTACCGAGAAACGCGTGTCGGGCGCGGCGAGCATCCGCATCACGTCGTCGTGCGACACGCCGACGCCCGACGACGCCGCATACAGCGCGGCCGCCGCGCGCGGGTCCTGCGCGATCAGGCGGTTCGCTTCGTCGAGCGCGCCGAGAAACGCGACGGCCAGCGCGGGGTCCGTATCGACGAGCCGCTTCGGCGCGAATACGACGTCGAGCGTCAGCGGGCCGAGCACGTCGACCGAATTCACGACGCGGTGAATGCCCGGCTGCCGCAGCTCGAGCGTCGAGAACGGCGGCGACGTGAAGTGCGCGGTCACGCCGTTCTCGCGCCGGATCAGCGCCTGCATCGCCTGCGGATGCGGGAGATTCACGGTGATCGAATCGAGCTGCGCGAAATGCGTCGCGCCGAGCTGCCGGCTCGCGACCATCTGCAGCACGACCGCCGACAGCGACGTGCGGATGCCGGGCACCGCGATCCGGTCGGACGGCGTGAAGTCGCGCAGCGACACGAGGCCCGCGCGGTTCGCGTTCAGCGACAGCGACGTGGTGGACAGCCCGCTGATGCCGATCACCTCGACGTTCGGAATGCCGCGCGCCCGTGCCCACAGCTCGATGAAACCCGGGGCGCCGGCGCCCGCGAAATCGAGCGTGCCGGCCATCATCGCGTCGTTGACGGAATTGCCGCCGTCGAGCAGCACCCAGTCGACCGCGACGTCGCGCACGCCGTGGCGCGCCGCGTGCCGCTCGAACAGCCGCTGCTTCTCCATCACGAGCAGCGGCAGGTACAGCACCCCGAAGCCTTTCGAGATCCGGACGGTGCGCGGCTTCGCGCGCACGAGCGGCGGCACGGCCAGCATGCCGATCCCGGCGGCGATCAACGCGCGGCGGCGCGGCGACGTCGTCATGCGCGGGCCGCCGTGCGACGGACGGAAAACGGCCACGCGACAACCCGCGTCGCGCTGCGCCGCGCGTTCGTCGTGCCCGTGACATGCTGCATGTTGCCGTCTCCTTGAATATTTCTGGTATTAATGCCGTCCTTGCGTGCTGCATCCGGCTCGACACAGGTTATCGACCGAGTCTGAGAAAATGCTGACATCCCGGCCCCGGGAAAACCCCTAACCCACCCATCTGCGAAACGGCACCATGCGTATTCTCGTCGTGGAGGACGATGCCGAAATCGGCGCGGCGATCCGCAGCCGCCTGGCGCGGCTCGGCCATGCCGTCGATCTCGAGACCGACGGCGCGACCGCGAACGGGCTGCTGCGCGTCGAGCGCTTCGACCTCGTCGTGCTCGACGCGAACCTGCCCGGCATGGACGGCTTCACCGTGCTGCGCAACCTGCGCGCGTCGGGCAGCACGACACCCGTGCTGCTCGTCACCGCACGCTCGGCGATCGACGACCGCGTGAGCGGCCTCGGCCTCGGCGCCGACGACTACCTGGTGAAGCCGTTCGACTACCGCGAGCTCGACGCGCGCGTGCAGGCGCTCCTGCGCCGCAACAGCGGCCACGCGAACGACGTGCTGACGCTCGGCGGCCTCGTGATCGACCGCAGCAGCCGCCTGGCGGAACTCGACGGCCAGCCGCTGTCGCTGTCGCGCCAGGAATTCGCGCTGCTCGAAATCCTCGCGAGCCGCCCGCAACGCATCTTCTCGAAGGACGAACTGCTGAACCAGCTGTTCAGCTTCGGCAACGAGCCGACCGCGAATGCGGTCGAGCAGTACGTGACACGCGTGCGCAGGAAGCTGCAGGGCAGCTCGGTCGAGATCCGTACCGCGCGCGGGATGGGGTATCAGATTGCGGCGCACTGACTGGTTCCCGAAGACGCTGTTCGGGCGCACGCTGCTCTTCATCGCGCTCGTCGTCGCGTCCGGCGCGTTCGCGCTCGCGGCGATCGCGCGCTACTACGCGGGCGTCGCGGCCGAACGCGCGTACGACCAGCTGCTTGCCGGCGCGTCGATCCAGGTCGCGGAAAACCTCTACGTGCAGGGCGGCGTGCTCGCGCTGAATCCGCCGGTGGCCGCGCTGTCGACGCTGTCGCGCTACGACCTCGTCTACTACAAGGTCGTCGATTCGCGCGGCATCGTCGTGGCCGGCTACAACGATCTCGCGAGCCCCGTGACGCTCGCCGCCGCGAAACAGGGCCCGGCGTTCGCGAACGGCCTGTACCAGGGGCACCGGATCCGCACCGCGACCATCGCGCGCTACATGCCCGAGGAAAGCACGCCGGGCTGGGCGCTCGTGACCGTCGCGCAAACCACCAACGCGCGCCAGCAGCTCACGAACGACATGAGCCTCAAGGTGTGGACGCTGATCCTGCTGATGAGCGTGCTCGCGATCGGCGCGAGCGGCCTCGCGATCCGGCGCGGCCTGCGCCCGCTCGCGCAGATCGGCACGATCATCGCCGCGCGCGACCCGGCCGACCTGCGGCCGGTGGCCGTCGACACGCCCAGCGAGATCGACGCGATCATCGGGTCGATCAACGGATTGATACACCGCCTGGCCGAGCGGATCAACGCGATGCAGCGCTTCATCGCCGACGCGGCGCACCAGATGCGCACGCCGCTCGCGCGGCTCGACGCGCAGATCGAGCTGCTCGACGGCGAATCCGATCCCGCGCGCCATGCGGCACGCCTCGACGCGCTACGCGCGACCTCTTCGGACGTCGGCCGGCTCACCGGCCAGTTGCTCAATCACGCAATGGTGATCCATCGCACCGAAGCCGTACCGCTGCAGCCGGTCGACCTCGTCGCGCTCGCGAAGGACGTGCTCGGCCGCGCGATTCCGCTCGCGGGCGAGCGCGATGTCGCCGTCGCATTCGCGAGCGACGCGCCGCTCGCCTGGATCGACGGCGACGCGATCAGCCTGCAGGAAGCGTTGTCGAACGTGCTGCACAATGCGCTGCTGCACGGGCATGCGGACGACATCGTCGTGTCGGTCGCGACGAAGGGCGACGCAGGCGACACCGTGACGCTGACCGTCACCGACAACGGCCGCGGCATTCCACGCGAGCATTGGGATGCCGCGCTGCAGCCGTTCGTGCGGATCGCACCGGACGGCAGCGAGCGGCGCACGGGGTCGGGCCTCGGGCTCGCGATCGTGCAGGAAGTGATGAAGGCGCACGGCGGGCGCATCGGGTTTGCGTTTCCCGATGCGGGCGGGTTCGCGGTCGTGCTGACGTTTCCGCGTGCGGCGGGGATCGGCGCCGCGCAGGCATGAAGGGACGGACCGGTGCCGGATCGGGCGCGGCAGGCGCTCAGTCGTCGTCGTTGTCGTCGAGGCGGTTCCGCTCCGCATGCCGCGCGACCAACTGGTCCAACTCGTCATACCGACGATCGCAGAACAGCCGGCACAATGTGTCGACTTCCGCGCGCGTGTCGACGTCGATCGTGTCGACATGCCGTTCCAGCTTGCCTTTGCCGATCCCGAACAGCCCCTTCTTCATCCGCCTCGAAACGGCATTCAACTGGAAACCGTCCGCATGCGCGTCGCTCAGCGCGGTCACCCACAATTCGCGCTGATCGTCGGCGCGCTGCAGCACGAGCGCGGGCAACGGCCCTTCCTGCGTGTCGTCCCATTCGGCATGCTGCGCCGCCCACGGGAACGTGTCGAAGGCGTGCGTGAACGACGCGTAGTCGGTCGCGCCCTGAGGGTCGAGTTGAGTGTAGTCGTAGCCGGTTTTCTGAATGGCGTAGGTCAACATGGCGCGGCGCTCCCGGTGGCGGTAATGGCGACTGCGCGTAATCTACCTGACAATTCGGTGTACCTCGCAGTTTTTCGCGAGGCCGGGTCCGGGCACCGCCATCGGCCACGCACGCTACGCCGCCACCGCCTCGCCACCGAGATACGCATCGCGCACGCGCTCGTCGTCGAGCAGCGCCTTGGCCTGCCCTTCGAGCACGACGCGCCCCGTTTGCAACACATACCCGTAATGCGCGATCTCCAGTGCGAGGCTCGCGTTCTGCTCGACCATGAACACGGTCACGCCCTGCTTGTTGATCGCGTCGATCAGTTCGAGCACCTTGTCGACATAGAGCGGTGACAGCCCCATCGTCGGCTCGTCCATGCAGATCAGCTTCGGCCGCGCCATCAATGCCCGCGCCATCGCCAGCATCTGCTGCTCGCCGCCCGACAGCGTGCCCGCGCGCTGCGTCAGCCGCTCGCGCACCCGGGGAAACAGGTCGAGCACGCGTTCATAATCCTCGGCCACCGCCGCACGGTCGCCGCGCGTGTACGCGCCCATCAGCAGGTTCTCGCGCACGCTCATGTCGCCGAACAGCCGCCGCGCCTCGGGCACAGCCGCGATCCCGCGCCGCACGCGCTGCGGCGTCGCGAGCGCCGTCACGTCGTCGCCGTCGAAGCGCACGACGCCGCGCTTCGGCCGCATCAACCCGAGAATCAGCTTCATCGTGGTCGACTTGCCGCTCGCATTGCCGCCGAGCAGGCTGACGATCTGCCCTCGGCCGACTTCGAAGTTCACGTCGAAATGCACCTGCACCGGCCCGTAGAACGTGTCGAGGTGTTCGAGTTTCAGCAGCGCATCGGTCATGTTCGTTTGCAATCCGGAAGAAGTGGCGCTCATGCGGCTGCCTGCGCCGCACGGTCGGCCGGCGTGCCGCCCGCATGGCGGCGGCCGAGGTACGCCTCGATCACGCGAGGATCGTGCCGCACGTCGCGCGGCGCGCCTTCGGCGATCTTCACGCCGTTGTCGAGCACCATCACGCGGTCGGACACGCGCATCACGAGTTCGAGCTTGTGCTCGATCAGCAGGATCGTCAGGCCGCGCGCCTTCAGCGACTGGATCAGTTGCAGCATCTCGGCCGTCTCCGTCTCGTTCATCCCGGCCGTCGGTTCGTCGAGCAGCAGCAGGCGCGGATGCAGCGCGAGCGCGCGGCCGATCTCCACGCGCCGCCGGTTCGCATACGACAGGCTGTGCGCCGGATGATCGATGCGCGGGGTGAGCCGTTCGCCGAACCCGGCGATGATGTCGCGCGCCTCGTCGCGCAGCGCGGCTTCCTCGCGTCGCACCGACGCGGGCCGCACGAGCGCGCGCCACACCTCGGCCGCCGCGCCGAGCGCGGGCCAGCCCGGCCGCGCCGCACGCAGCCGCGCATGCGCGCCGATCAGCACGTTGTCGAGCACGCTCAGGTTGCCGAACACGCGGCCGTGCTGGAACGTGCGCGCGATGCCGAGCGCCGCGAGGCGTTCGGGCGCGGTGTCCGTGATGTCGCGGCCGTCGAACGTCACGCGGCCGGCGTCGGGTCGGTCGGCGCCCGCAATCAGGTTGAACAGCGTCGACTTGCCCGCGCCGTTCGGGCCGATCACGCTCAACAGTTCGCCGTCGGCGAGCGTCAGGCTCGCGCCGTCGAGCGCGGTCACGCCGTCGAAGCGGCGCGTCAGGCCCTGCACGTCGAGCAAGGGTCGATTGGTGGTCATCGCATGCCTCCTCACACCGTACCCAACAGGCCCTGCGGCCGGAACCGGACGAGCAGCAGCAGCACGAGGCCGTAGATCAGCATCCGGTAATCGGCCGCCCAGCGGAACAGCTCGGGCAGCCCGATCAGCGCGATCGCGCCGGCGATGCCGCCGAGCACGTTGCCGAGCCCGCCAAGGATCACCATCGTCAATGCGAGGATCGACACCTGCGAATCGAAGGTCTGGTGATTGATGTAGCTGTACAGGTGCGCGGCGATCCCGCCGCTCACACCGGCCGCGACGCCGCCGACCGCGAATGCGATCGCCTTGTAGCGGTTCGGCGCGATGCCGTGCGCACGCGCGGCGACGTCGTCCTCGCGCACCGCGCGCAGCGTGCGGCCGAGATGCGAGCGCAGCAGCCGCACCTGCACGAGCGCGAACCCGACGAGCACCGCGAACGTGAACCAGTACGCGGCGCGCGCGGTACTCGCCCACGGCAGCGGCGCGATGCCGGTGACGCCGAGCGGGCCGCGCGTGAGGCTGTCCCAGTTCAGGATCACGAGGCTCACCACTTCGCCGATGCCGAGCGTCGCGATCGACACGTAGTGCCCGCGCAGCCGGAACGCCGGGTAGACGAGCAGCGTGCCGAGCACGGCCGTGATCGCGCCCGCGCACGGGATCGTCACGGCCGGCGACCAGCCGAGATCCGACGACAGCAGCGCCGACGCATACGCACCGATCACGAGCAGCGCCGCGTGGCCGAGCGAGATCTGCCCGACCGTGCCCGCGACGAGCGTGAGGCTCAGCGCGAGCAGCCCGTACAGCCACGCGTTGGTCAGCGTCTGCAGCACGTACGGCGACGCGCCGAGCCACGGCAGCACGGCGGCCAATGCAATCAGCGCGATGAGCACCGGACGCGGCACGCGCACGGCCTTCGCGGCCGCGAGGAAGGTGCCCGTCATCGGCTCGGGCGGCAGCGCGCGGTTCGCGCTGAACAGGCCGTTCGGCCGCCACACGAGGAACACGATCAGCAGCCCGAACGCGAACAGGTCGCGGTAGCTCGTGCCGAACAGCGCGACGCCGTAGCTCTCGACGAGGCCGAGCAGCAGGCTGCCGGCGATCGCGCCCGGCACGTTGCCGAGGCCGCCGATCAGCAGCGCGACCACGCCCTTCAGCGTCGCCTGGAAGCCCATCGCCGGATCGATGCTGTTGTAGTACATGCCGACCAGCAGCCCGCTCACGCCGCCGAGCGCGCACGCGATCGCGAACACGGTCTGGTTCACGCGGTCGACGTCCACGCCCATCTGCAGCGCCGCGTCGCGATCCTGCGCGGTCGCGCGCACGGCCCAGCCGAGTCGCGTGAAGCGCAGGAAGCCGTACAGCAGCGCGGCCGCCGCGATGCCGATGCCCGCGATCAGCAGGTCGAGCGAGCCCAACGTCGCGCCGGCAATGCGCAGATGCCAGTCCGGCAGCGGCGTCGGCACCGCGCGCGGGTCCGCGCCGAAGGCGAGCTGCGCGAGCTGGTCGAGGATGAAGCTGATGCCGATCGTCGCGAGCAGCGGCGCGATGCGCGCCGCGTGGCGCAGCGGCCGCAACCCGATCCGCTCGATCGCGACGCCGAGCGCGCCGCAGCCGACGACGACCGCCGCGAGCGCGACCGGCAGCGGCAGCCCGAAGCGGGTCAGGCACAGCCAGCCGATGAATGCGCCGACCATGTACACCGAGCCGTGCGCGAAGTTGATCAGGTGCGACACGCCGAAGATCAACGCGAGCCCGACCGCGAGCAACGCGTAGATGTTGCCGACGATGAGGCCGTTGAGCGTGTAGTCGAGCCAGGAAGCCATCACGATGCGTCCGTCACGTGCATGCGGTTCGGGGTCAGCGCGCGGCGAGCTGCGGTTTCGCGCCGTCCCACAGCGCCCACTGCCCCTGCTTCACGACGAGATACACGGTGCGCGCGCCCGCGACGCGGCGCGTCTGCGGATCGAAGCGCACCTTGCCGAAGATCACGCTCGGCACGTCACTGATCTTCGCGAAGCCGTCGTGCGCGGCCTGGCGTGTCGTGCCGTAGCGACGCAGCACTTCCGCCGACAGGATCAGCGCGTCGTATGCGCGTGCGACGAACGAATCGGGATCGGCATGGAATTTCGCGCGATAGCGCTGCACGAACGCCTGCACCTCGGGGCGCGGCTCGGCCGGGAAGAAGTTCGATTCGGTATACACACCGTCGACGGCCGCGCCGCCCAGCTCGAGGAATTTCGGCGAATACACGGAGCCGACCGCCGCGATCGGCAGCGTGACGCCCGACGTGCGCGCCTGCCGCACGATCTGCGCGCCGTCCGCGTAGTACGAGATCAGCACGATCGAATCGGGCTTCGATTCGCCGATGCGCACGAGCGTCGAACGGAAATCCTTCTCCGCCGGCTGGTAGCCTTCGGCCGCGACGACCTGCGCGCCGAGGCCGGCCACCGCCTTCGCGAAGATGTCCTTGCTGGTGCGGCCCCAGTCGGTGTTCAGGTACAGCACCGCGATCCGCTTGAAGCCGAGCTCCTTCACCGCGTAGCGCGCGAGCAGCGGCTGCTCCTCGGCCTGGCTCAGCGCGGTGCTCCACAGATAGTCGCCGCCTTTCGTGAAGTCCGGATGCGAGTTCGTGAAGCCGAATTGGATCAACTGCCCGCGCTGGTAGATCGGCGATGCGGCCATCGACGTCGCGCTCGAGAAGTCGCCCAGCTCGATCGCGATGCGCGGATCGGCGACGAACTTCTGCGCGATCGCGACGGCCTGGCGCGGGTCGCTGCGGCTGTCCTGGAAGTCGATCGCGAGCGGCCGGCCATGGATGCCGCCGCTGCCGTTGATCTCGTCGAGCGCGAGATCGAAACCGCGCTTCCATTGTTCGCCGTATTGCGCGTCCTGGCCCGTGAGCGGCCCGCTCACGCCGACCACCACCGGCTCGCCCGATACGCCCGCAGCGAGCGCGCCGCCCGTCGACAAGCCCCATGCGGCAGCGAGCGCCGCCACCGTGCCCAGCACGCGCCGCCATGCGCCGCGTACGTCGTTCCCCGAAACGTTCATGCGTCCCCCAGCTTCAGTCAGTCGAAAAGAGTGAGGGCATGTAACCATCCGGTTCAGGACGATCCAACGAAGTTTTGCGTATATCGATATCGGGCGCGGCGCGAAACCGGCGACGCACGCGAACAATCGCCCGCACGCGCTGCCGCGCGCGATGAGCCGGCATGCATCGCATCGCGTTGATTCGATTGGCGTTTCCTGTACGTCACGCATCGCCACCGGCGCGCCCGCGCGCCCCTCCGGCCATCGCGGCGATCGCGCGCTTCGCAGTTTTCGCGCTGTCGATAGCAAAATTCATTATATGAATCACGCATGCTCACACTCCTACAATGCGCAAATCGCATCATCGGAAGGTGTCATGGAGCTGCATCAACTCGAAGCGTTTTCCGCGGTCATGTCGGCCGGCAGCGTGACCGGCGCGGGCGAACTGCTCGGCCGCTCGCAGCCGGCCGTCACGCGGCAGATCCAGGAGCTCGAAGCCGATCTCGGCTACGCGCTGTTCGACCGGCACGGCCCGCGCGTCACGCCGACGCGGCGCGCCTTCCTGCTCTACGAGGAAGTCGAGCGCTCGCTGGTCGGCCTGCGTGCGATCGAGGCGCGCGCACGGGCGCTCGGCGACGAAACCGCCGAACCCGTGCGCATCGCGGCGACGCCTTCGCTCGCGGCGACGCTCGTGCCGGCCGCGCTCGCCGCGCTGCCCGACGGCGCGCAGGCGCCGCACTACCAGTTGCGCAGCGAATCGGCCGAGCATGTCGTGCACGAGGTGCTGGCCGGCACGGCCGACATCGGCGTCGTCACGCTGCCGATGGCGCATGCGGGGCTCGACGTGCACTGGATCGCGCAGACGCCCTGCGTCGCCGTGCTGCCCGCCGGCGACCCGCTCGCGGCGCAGCCGCGCATCGCGCTGCGCGATCTCGCGCGCCGCCGCATCGTGACGGTCGCGAACCGGCACCGGCTGCGCCAGCGGATCGATGCGGCATTCGCGGCCGCGCGGGTCGACGCACGCGTCTTCATCGAAACCAATGCGTCGCTGAATGCGGTGATGGCGGCGCGTGCCGGTATCGGCATCGGCATCGTCGATCCGGCCACCGGTGTCGCACTGCCGGTGGCCGGCGTCGTCGCCCGCCCGCTCGACGTCGACATCCCGTTCGCGTTCGGCGTCGCGACGCCGGCCGGCAAGGCGCGCACGGCGGCCGTCGATGCGCTGCTCGACGCGCTGCACCGGACGACGCGCACACTGCTCGACGACGTGATCTTTCACGAGGCCGCCGCGCACGACGCGCTGCTGCGCGGCGACCGGCTGCGTGCCGGGCGCCCGTCACGTCCTTCAAGTCCCTCAAATCCTGCACCGCCACGCACGGCACGATCGCGCCGCACGCGCCCGGAGGCCGCATGACGATGCCCGCCGATGCTCTCCACGCACTCGAAACCCGGCTCGCTCAAGACCTGCGCTGGCTCGACCTGCCCGCGCCATCGTGGGTGCCGCCGCGCGAGGCCGACGGCACACGCGTGCTCGACGTCGCGATCGTCGGCGGCGGCATGGCCGGGCTCGCGGCTGCCGCCGAACTGCGCCTGCTCGGCATCGACAACCAGTGCGTGATCGACCGCGCGCCGGCGGGTTACGAAGGGCCATGGGTCACGTTCGCGCGGATGGACACGCTGCGCTCGCCGAAGCAGCTCGCGGGCCCTGCGCTCGGCTTGCCCGCGCTGACGTTCCGCGCCTGGTTCGAAGCGCAATACGGCCGTGACGCATGGGACGCGCTCTACAAGATTCCGCGCACGCAATGGATGGACTACCTGCGCTGGTACCGGCACGTGCTCGACCTGCCGGTGCGCAACGACACCACGCTCGTCGCGCTGCGCCCGCGCGACGACGGCCTGCTCGCGCTCGACGTGCGCGGCAACGGCGAAGCGCAGACGCTGCTCGCGCGGCATGTGGTACTCGCGACCGGCCGCGACGGGCTCGGCGGCCCGTACGTGCCGTCCGTCGCGCACCGCGCGCCGCGCGCGCGTTGGGCCCATTCGTCCGAGCCGATCGACTTCGCGGCGCTCGCGGGCAAGCGCATCGGCGTGGTCGGCGCGGGCGCGTCCGCGTTCGACAATGCGGGTACCGCGCTCGAAGCCGGCGCCGCGCGCGTCGACCTGTTCTTCCGCCGCGCGGACATTCCGCGCATCAACAAGCTGACGGGCATCGGCAGCCCGGGGCTCGTGCACGGCTACGCGGATCTCGACGACGCGACGAAGTGGCGCTTCATGCACTACGCGCTGACGTCGCAGACGCCGCCGCCGCGCGACAGCGTGCTGCGCGTGTCGCGTCACGAGCATGCGCATTTTCATGCGGGCAGCCCGATCGAGACGCTCGCCGAACATGCGGACGGCCTCGACGTGACGACGCCGCGCGGGCGCTACACCGTCGATTTCATGATCTTCGCGACGGGCTTTCATTCGGACTGGACGACGCGCGCGGAATTCGCGTCGTTCGGCTCGCACGTGCGGCGCTGGAAGGATCGTTATCGGCCGGCGCCGGATTTGTGGCTCGACGAACTCGCGGAATCGCCCGATCTCGGCCCCGCATTCTCGTTCCAGGAGCGCGAGCCCGGTGCATGCCCGGCTGTCACGCGAATCCATTGCTTCAACCATGCGGCGAGCCTGAGCCACGGCAAGCTGTCCGGCGATATCCCGGCGATCAGCGCGGGCGCCGAGCGGCTCGCGCGCGGCATCGCGAGCCGGCTGTTCGGCGCGGATCGCGATCGCCACTACGACGCGCTCGTCGCATACGCGAACGCGGAACTGCAAGGCGACGAATGGCGCGACGCCGATGCATGAGCGCGCGTCCATCGACCCCATAAACGACCAAGGAATCCCGAACGATGACTGAATCCATCAGGCCGGCCGATGCGCCGGACACGATCGACGCGGCGGCCGGCCTGCGCGACGGCGACGCGATCGCCGCACTGCGCCGCGCGCGCGAAAAGGTGCTGCTTCATACGCGGCTGAGCGAGGCTGCCCTGTTCGATCCCGCACTGCCCGATCTTTCGTTGATCGAAAGACTGCACACGGCCCGGTATGTCGCGCACAAGTCGAAGGCGCCGGCATTGACCGACACCTATCGTGCACGGCTGATCGACGCGGGCGGCACGCTCGACGATATCGCACGCGCGGACGCCGATGCGTTCGACGCGCTGCCTCGACGCATCGGCGCGATCCTTGCGCATGCACGCCTGCTGACGCTCGCCCCTGTCGATGCGCGCCCGTCCGATCTCAACGCACTGAAGTCGGCCGGGCTCACGACGCCCGCGATCGTCGCGCTGTCGCAGCTCGTGGCGTTCGTCGCCTACCAGTTGCGCGTCGCCGTCGCCGCGCAGGCGCTTCAGGCACGTACCGCAACGGAGGCCGCATGACGACGACCGCTCACGGCTTCACGTCCGACACGCTCGGCTGGCGCGCCTGGCTCGACACCGTTTCGCTCGATGCCGCGACACCCGAGCAACTGGCCGTGCTCGACGCGAGCCACCCGCAAGCGAAGACGTCCGACTATTACCTGCTGCTCGTCCACCTGCCCGAGATCCTGCGGCAACGCTCGGGCGTGTTCAACGCGATCATGTACGGCCCCGGCGGGCTGTCGCGCGCGGAGCGCGAACTGGCCAGCACGGCCGTGTCGCGCGTGAACGGCTGCGTATATTGCGCATCCGTGCATGCGCAGCGCTTCACGCAGCTCGCGAAACGCACCGACGCGATCGAGCAGGTATTCGACGATCCGGCGACGGCCGGCACGACGGCGCGCGAACGCGCGATCGTGCGTTATGCGATCGCGCTGACGGAGCGGCCCGAAACGGTCGACGCGAGCGATGTCGCCGCGCTGGAAGCCGAAGGGCTGACGCATGAGGAGATTCTCGACCTGTCGCACGCGGTCGCGATCTTCGCGTGGGCGAACCGGTTGATGCTGACGCTGGGCGAGCCGGTGTTTCCGGAACCGGCGCCACTCGCCTGATGCCTGGCGCCTGACGCCCGACCCAACCCGAACACGGGCTGACGCAGGCGCCGCCCGCGTCACGCCTTGTGCGTCGACAGCAGGATACTCGTCTCGGTATTCGCGATCCCGTCGATCAACCGGATCGCACCGAGCACACGATCGAAGTGCTCGAGCGAATCGGCATGCACGGGATCGGTACGACGCGCTGACAGGCCAGAAGGCTCCGGCTGCTGGTGGGCTTCGGCGCGGTCGCTAACGCCCCGCAATCAAATCGGCAGCAAATGTTTTCCAATAGTCTGCACTCCATGGCACCCACTATATCCCTTCCGCTCAGAGTTGCCAGCGATACTGGTTACGTAGGCCACCACCTTGCTACCATCCACCTCGGCATCGCATTTGAGCTCAACTCTAGAGTTTTTCCCAGCCTTTCTCGATAACACATCTTTGATTTTTGACAACGACTCTTCCGTCGGAAACCCGCCCCAATAAAGATATCAGGCACATTAATTCCGTGAACATTACCAGAATCTGCCGGAAGTTTTTCTCCGATAATTTCTGTGTTGTGAGGATTTTAGCGCCCACACTCGTAATACCACGTCACACCTGCAGAACTGTACGTCAACACTCCACCATGGCCACCGAGCCAAGTACTAGACTTCCCGTTTGCATACTCGATTGGATAGTCTGGAAATAGCACATTGCAAGCAGCCAAACCAATAAGATCGACATCGCTTACCGGGTTTCCATTTGCATAGCCGTAGACATTGATGCCTCCGGCGTATCCGATCGGCTCCTCGCTAACAAACCGCTCCGCCTCCCTCCGGATCGCAGTACCGGTACCGGTTGGAATGCAGCGCCGTTACCGCGTCATCTGGATGGAAATAGCGAACAACCCTTCTTTAAACTGATTGAAAGTGACCCGTTCGATTTGCTGACGTCCACAAACCTTTCCATTTTCCAATACACTTTGGCCTCGCCATTATTCATCAAATAATTTTCCGGAAGAATGTGCGCCACGCTGTCGATATAAATTCTCTCGCTCCGAACTTGATTAATCGATATTGATACACAAGTGAGGTTGGCCTTTATGTTGATCGCACCAGCACTTGAATCACTTATCTTTATCTTCCCGTATACCAGTGCCTTATCCATTTCGGCTTCTCGATATGCTTTTCCGCCCTCTATCTCGACATGAATTTCTGTTCCGCCAAATTTTTCCGTGGACTGCAGCATGCTCACCTCTTCAGAATATCCAGATGCCGACGGCGCGAGGAAGAAGAACGCAAAAGATACGGCGATCCAAGATGGTTTTCTACTAGGCATCACTTTTGGGGAGAAAGAAGCTTTATCCACGAGTTAGGTCTAAATGTGAACGTTGGATTGGGGACATTTATGCCGGCACAGCCCAACACATCAACCACCGAGTCTTTGCAATTATTTCTATAAAGATTGTATTTTCGTTCACCAGAATTGTGAGCATCCATTGATCCATTGGCGCACATGGCAATTGCCCTGTCTTGATCTGTTGTGGTTTTGTACATAAGCGTCCCATCCGGCGGCATTGCAATGGCTTCGATGCTAACACCGGCAGGCGCATTTGAACCCGTCAAGAATCCGATGTTCCCGCCAGACGATGTTTCGCCAGCAGCGCCTTGGTTGAAAGCGAACCAAGCTCCACGCTCATTCTGGAAATAGAGTGTCGCGTGCCCGTTCCCACCAGCTGCCGCGGGATCAATGCCAATTCCGTAGTCGAGGCCCAAAGGGTCAGCCCATCTGACGGGGCTGGGCGCGTACGCGTGCGGGTTTATACCAGCGGCCAACCTCATCGGGTCCTTGCTCACGAACCGGCCCACTTCCGGATCGTAGTACCGATACCGGTTGTAGTGCAGACCCGTCTCGTGGTCATGGTACTGCCCCTGGAACCGGATCGGGTTCGCGACGGATGCCTTGCCCGGCGCTTTACGGATCGTCTCCTGCGCCACGCCCCACGCGCGATACTCCGCACTCCACACAATCTCGCTGTGCTCATCGGTCAGCTCCTGCGGCGTGCCCAAGTGATCGCACTGATACCAGGCTAAGCCATCTATCGGTGGCGCGGGCGGTGGTGGCATCCACAGCGGGTCTTCGTCCTGTCGGTAGTAGTCGCCGTACTCGGGCTGGTCAAGCAGAAGGATGGCGTCCTGCCTCACCGCCTGCGCCACCGGCACGAAGCTACCCGGCTCGTAGACATAGTGCGTGGTGCGCGCGCCGAAGCCATCCTCGTCGGCGATCTTGCTTTCCCACGCCAGCGTGTCGCCGTCCCAGCCGTAGAGTGTGAAGCCGCATTGCAGGTCGCTGTTGCGCTTCACCCGTTCGGCACGGTTCCAGTGCGGGCCGGCCTCGCGACGTTCCTCGTAGTGGGCCTTGCTGTATTTCGACAGGCGCCGGCCGAGGGCGTCGTAGGTGTAATCGACCGCAAGGCGCTCATCCTCGTAGTGTGTGAGCCGGTCGAACAGGTCCCAGGCGTAGCGGCTTTCCTTGCCCTGGTGCCAGCGCTTGCCGAGATTGCCCCACGCGTCGTACTGGTAGTGGGTACCGGCGTATTGCTTGAGCAGGTTGTCCAGCGCCTTGATGCGCGGCATGCGCTGGCGCTCGGCCTCGCGCTGCTCTGCCGGGTCGATCAGGTTGCCGGCCGGGTCAAACGCAAAGGTTTCATGGCCGAGGCGGCTTTGTGCCTCCAGCAGCCGCCCCACCGGATCGTAGCGGTAGGCCAGTTGGCCGCGCCGCGTGTCGTTGATATCGGTGAGCTGGCCGCTGGCATCGTAGCGGTAGCGGCGCACCAGCAGACGGCTGCCGCCACCGGTCTGCGCGGCCGGCCCCACAGGCTGGAGCGTGTCGCGCGCCAGCACCTGCTCGCTCAGCCTACCCATGGCGTCCCACTGCTGCGTCTGTAGCAGGCGGTTGCCTTGCAGGCGCGCCACCTCGCGGTGCAGGTCGTCGCGCTCATAGCTGACCAGTTCGCGCTCGTCCAGTTGCAGGGCCAGCAGATGGCCGCTGCCGTAGGTGAGCCAGCTTACGCGGTGCCCATCCGGGCGCACGGTGGCCGTGCGCTGGTTGAGCGCGTCGTATTCGTGCTGCCATACCGCCACCAGCGGCTTGCCCAGGCAGATGTAGTGCTGGTGCTCGCGCACCAGGTTGCCGGCCGCGTCGTGGAACCATTGCAGGCGACTGTCGGCATTGGTCGCCAGCGCAAGGTTGCCGTTGAAATCATAGGCAAACTGCTCGCGCTGCCAATCCTTCTCTCCCGGTTCGGCATCGCCGGTTTGCAGCGCCGCACGGCGTTCTACAAGACGGCCCATGGCGTCGAAGGTGTAGGCGGTGATGCGCTGGCCGTCAATGGCCCGCGCCAGCTTGCCGGTTGCTTCTTCGTACTCGTAGCGCGTGGTCACGCCGTCAAAGCCGGTTTCGGCCAGCAGGCGCCCCATCGGGTCGTAGTGAAATTCGGCATCGCGGCCGTTCTCGTTGCGCAGCGCGGTGAGCTGGCCGAGCTTGTCCCACCGGTAGCGCAGGGTCTGGCCGGCCGCGTCCACCCGGCTGGCGAGCAGCCCGGCCTCGGTGTAGTCCCATTCGGTGCGCCGCCCCAGCGCGTCGATGTGGGTCAGCAGGCGGCCTTCGGCATCGCGCTCGAAGTGTTCTTCGCTGTTGTCCGGGTGGCGGATGGCGGCGAGCTGGCCGGCCTCGTAACGATAGCGGGTAACCTGTCCGGCCGCGTCAGTGAACTGGATCATCTGGCCGCGTTCGTCGTAGGCCCACGTACTGGCCTTGCCCGAGCAGTCGACGTAGCGCGTGAGCTGGCCGTTGGCGTTGTACTCGAGCTGCCTGGTCTTGCCGCTGGCGTCGGTGATGCCGATGGGCAGGCCCATCGGGTTGTAGGCGTATTCGGTCTTGTTGCCGAGCGGATCGATACTCTCAGTCAGGCGGCCGCGCGTGTCGTAGTCGCGCAGCCAGAGGCCGCCCTCGGCATCGCTGATCTTGATGAGCTGGTCTTTCGTATCCCACGCGTAGTGCACGGTGGTGCCATCGGCCCGGATGTGTTCGAGCAGGTTGCCGTTCTCGTCGTAGGCGTAACGGTCGTCGCTGCCATCGGGACGGATGTGGTGGACGATGTTCTTGGCATCGTCGCGGAGGAACCACTCGGAGCGTTTGTCCGGATGGATGATGCGGTAGGTGTACCCGAGCCTATCGTAGTAATGCCGTGTTTCCTGCCCGTGGGCATCAGTGACGTAGGTGAGGCGGATGTTCGAGTCCCACTCCAGCCGCACCTCGAAGCTACCGTCGTCGGCCCACTCGTGCACGGCACGAGCGTCGGGGCCTTCGCCCTGCCATTCCAGATTCATCCCGCGGCCGGTACGGTCGGTGTAGCGGGTGATCAGGTGGTGCTGGTACTGATAGGTCCAGACCTCGGCGTTTTCGTCCTGGGCCAGCGTGAGGTCGCCCGCTTCATCGTAGCGGTACAGGCACAGGCGTCGCAGGGGCTCGTCCTCGCCCATCAACCACAGGCCGATGATGCGTCCATGGGCGTCCACGTCGGTGCCCAGGTGGGTGTGCGGCTGGCTCGGGTCGTCCTGATAGGTGACCAGGTCCGACAACACGACGCGCTCGTCCACGCGGTGGTCGTAACCCAGCAGCAGGCCCGCGCCGCCGCGCAGCTCGACCTGCACGAGCAGGAAGCGCTCACCGTGGCGCTGGTAGGTTTCGCGGCGCTCGTAGCCGCGGCACAGGACGAGCTGGTGGTCGCTTGCGCGCACGAGGAGGAGGTCTTCGATGCGATCCTCATGGAACTGCCCGACCTTGGGTAACGGGTAGTCATGGCTGCGGCCGTCGGCGCCGTGATAGCGCAGGCCGTCGCCTTGCACGTCGATGCGTGTGGTGCAGGGGGTGATCCAGCGCGCGCCGAGTTCGTCGTGGTCGTAGGCGTCCAGACTGGAGCGGTAGGTGCGCGACCAGGCAAGGGGGAACGGGCCCGGCAGCGCGAAGTCAGTGTGCGAGCGGGTTTCGGCGCCCGTGGCAAAACTGATGCTGCCGCCGCTGCCCGACGGTGCGCCGTTTTTGCACAGATTGGCGTCCTGCTCGGCGGGCCGCTCCTTGACCCGTACATCAAGGGACTCGCCGGGGATCTGGCGTCCAGCGATGCTGGTCGCGTCGGGCTTGATGCTGGCACTCTGCCCGGCGCCCGCTTTCCGGGCATCAAGCGAGCGGAGCAATCCTGCTGCAACCCACCCCACGCAGCCTGCCTGCGTGGCCTTGCCTTGTTGCCGCACCTGCTTGCCCAACAATGCGGCGAACTGGCGCAATGCCTGAGCGTTGGTGCTGACCAGCGCCGGCGACTCGGGGGACGAACTCTGTTCGAGAGGGGGGCGGGCAGCCGCGTTGCGGCGAAGGAATTGATAGGCTGCGTCGTAGAGGTTGGAAAACGCAGCGGCTGGATCGCGCAGTTCGGTCGTTGCAGATGTGCTTGCCCCCAGGGTGGCCGGCGCAGAAGGCTTCATCCGGGCCAGGGCCTCCAGGCCGTTCGCAAGGTCAGAGAGCAGGCTTTCGCCGAAGGCGGCCGCCGCGTCCAGCAGAGCGGGGAGTCTTGACTGCACCTGTCGCGCGAGGTTGTCCAGTTCCCCCTCGATGCTGTTGTTCAGGTTGGCGGTCAGGGTGCGCAGTGCCGCCTCGCCCACCAGCCCATTACTGGCCTGCAGGAGTTCCTGCCGCGCCAGGAACAGGGTGGGCCGCAGCATCATGCGGGCAGCGGCGGTACCCGGCTCGGGCATCAGGCCGATCAGGTTCAGGCTGACGCTCAACCAGTCAGGGGCGTGAGGTTCGGGGTGGGTCGTGAGGGTGACGATATCGCCGAGCAGATCGGCCAGGTTCAGGATGTTGAGAACGGCGGGAAAATTCCCGGCGACGGTGCGCAGACGGTCCAGGTTCACGCTGCCATGGCTGATTGCGCCGAGCCACTCGTCGAACGCCGAAATGCTGAGGGCCACGTCGCCCAACTGGATCTGGTTGAGCGGGGCAACCGAGATTGAACGCTCACGGGATGCGTTGGTGGAAGTGCTGGATGTCTGGCCTGCCATAGATCTCCCGAAGCCGAGCACCTGCGGCTACGGTACGGCAAACCAGGTTAGCCGCAAGCCCTCAGCAAATGTGGATGTACATGGATTTCTTCAGACGCCAGCATGGGCATTGATCAACGGCGGGGATATGAGACGACACCGAAAATTCATGCCGAAATTCCGCAACTCGTACGAAATTCAATCCACGATCGTCGTTGACGATGTGGATCTTGCCCCTCGGATTGAGTGCCCTCAGGGCTGTGTCGGTGAATGCCATCTGCTTCGTCCATATGTCCAGTAGGGGATGATCTGCCTCCCCTTCCTCCGCGCTCAAGGTGCGATGCGGCGGATATCGAGAAGCGCACCGCAACTCAGCGGTAGAGTGATGCGCTTAGGACGACGCGCGCCACGAGGTGGCGCACCATGTTGACCTATTCGACTCAGAAAGTCGGCTACGACTACAACCAGCTGGATTCCGAAGGAGCGACGGCCTACCCGTCGTTCACGCAGGTATTCGATGCGTTCCCGTGGGCCGCGCAGCATACCGAATGGAACGAATTACAGGATGGCCCGTTGCCCGCGCTCGTGCGGCAACATGGCGGTGATCAGCGTGAATTGTGGATCACTGCGATTGAACGACGCGCATTCGGACGGCTTCCAGTTGAATGCCGTATCCATACGGAGCGATGCACGTCGGTGACTACGCCTTGTGCGTCGACAGCAGGATACTCGTCTCGGTATTCGCGATCCCGTCGATCAACCGGATCGCGCCGAGCACGCGATCGAAGTGCTCGAGCGAATCGGCATGCAGCTCGGCGACGAGATCCCAGCGCCCGTTCGTGCTGTGGATCGATGCGACGTTCGGATGCCCGCGCAGCACCTTCACCACTTCCGCGCCGCGGTTGCCCTGCACGGCGATCGACATCAGCGCGCGGATCCGGTGGCGTTCCGCCGCCGGCTTGAGCCGCACCGTATAACCGACGATCACGCCGTTTTTCTCCAGCCGCGTCAGCCGGTTCTGCACGGTCGCGCGCGCGACGCGCAGTTCCTTAGCCAGCGCGACGACGGGCAGTCGCGCGTTGTCGCGCAGCAGCGCGATGAGCTGCCGGTCGACATCGTCGAGCGTGATCATGGGCGGAGCTTCCTGTTGAACGTGAACCGGCCGCCAGCGTGCCGGAGGCTGCGCATTCTGCGCCAGCGAAACCTGACAAAGTGCCAGATCGGGTTGGCATTCTGCCAAGTCTATCGATAAATCTGCCACTTTTGCTGTCTTTTTGTTGGCTCGACTCGCGGAAATAATGACGTATCGACCGGCCGGACACGCCGCGCCGCCGCTTTCCGGCAAGCCCGAGCCGCGCCGAAGCACCGCCCGGTCGACCAGAACGCCAGGGACATCCGTACCGGCACTGAGAACATGGAGACAGACGCATGACCCGCTTCCTCGACGTTCCCGCCACCGCCCGACTGATCGCCAAAACCGGCGTCACGACGTTCCTGCGCGAACTCGTCGACACGCTGCGCGCCGATTACCTGCACTGGGCCGACTTCGACAAGTCGCCGCGCGTCGCGTGCCACTCGCGCGACGGCGTGATCGAACTGATGCCCGTCGCGAACGCATCGCTGTTCGCGTTCAAGTACGTGAACGGCCACCCCGTCAACGCCGCGCGCGGGATGCACACGGTGATGGCGTTCGGCGCGCTCGCCGAAGTCGACACCGGCTACCCGCTGCTGCTCGCCGAACTCACGCTCACCACCGCGCTGCGCACGGCCGCCACGTCGGTGCTCGCCGCACAGGTACTCGCCCGCCCCGACGCGCGCTCGATGGCGCTGATCGGCAACGGCGCACAGAGCGAATTCCAGGCGATCGCATTCCATACGCTGCTCGGCATCGACGAAATCCGCGTGTTCGACGTCGATCCGCGCGCGACCGACAAGCTCGTGCGGAACCTCGCCGCGTACCCGGCACTGCGCGTCGTGCGTGCCGCATCGACCGCCGACGCCGTGCGCGGCGCCGACATCGTGACGACCGTCACCGCCGACAAGGCATACGCGACGATCGTCACGGCCGACATGATCGAGCCCGGCATGCACCTGAACGCCGTGGGCGGCGATTGCCCGGGCAAGACCGAGCTCGAAGCGGGCGTGCTGCATGCGGGCCGCGTGTTCGTCGAATTCGAGCCGCAGTCGCGCATCGAGGGCGAGATTCAGCAGATGCCGGCCGACTTCCCCGTCACCGAGCTGTGGCGCGTGCTGCAACGCGAGACGACCGGCCGCGAACGCGCGGACGAAGTCACGGTGTTCGACTCGGTCGGCTTCGCGCTCGAGGATTATTCGGCGCTGCGCTACCTGTATGCGCTCGCGCAGCAGCACAACGCGGGCGTCGAGATCGCGCTGATTCCGCCGGCCGTCGACCCGAAGAACCTGTTCGCGCTGATCGACGACCCGGCCGCGATCACGCAGGGTCACGCGGCATACGTGACCGAAGCCGTCGCCGCGTTCGCGCGCTGACCGCGATGCCCGGGCGGCCGGTGCGCCGCCCGTTTTCCTGCCCTTCGTTCCTGCCTGTCATGAATCTCGTATCGATCCAGGCGCCGGCCGCCGTCGTGATGATCCGGCCGCACCGCTTCCTGCCGAACCCGCAGACCGCGGCCGACAACGCCTTCCAGCGCACGGCCGGCAACGGCGCGCCCGACCTGCCGTCGGTATCGGCCGCCGCGCGCGACGAAGTCACGGCCGCCGCGCAGACGCTCGCCGATGCGGGCGTGCGCGTGCATGTATTCGACGACCACGGCGAGCGCGACACGCCCGACTCCGTATTTCCGAACAACTGGTTCTCGACGCACCCGGGCGGCCATGTCGCGCTGTATCCGATGTACAGCCCGAACCGCCGCCGCGAGCGGCGCGCGGACGTGATCGAAATGCTGAAGGCCGAATATCGCGTGCAGGACGTGATCGACTACTCGGGCCTCGAATACGATGACGTGTTCCTCGAAGGCACCGGCGCGATGGTGCTCGACCACGTCGCGCGGATCGCTTACACCGCGCGCTCGCGCCGCGCCGATCCGGTCGCGCTCGAACGCTTCTGCACGCACTTCAATTTCGAGCCGATCTGCTTCGACACGGCCGATGCCGACGGGCGCGCGATCTATCACACGAACGTGATGATGAGCGTCGCCACCGAGTTCGCGATGGTGGGCCTCGACCTGATCGCCGACAGCCGGCGTCGCGGCGAAATCGCGCAACGCCTGACCGAAACGGGGCGCGCGGTGATCGCGCTCGATCCCTCGCAGATCGCGAATTTCGCGGGCAATACGCTGGAATTGTCGGGCAAGGATGGGCGTGTGCTCGCGCTGTCGCGGCGCGCGTTCGATTGCCTCACGCGCGACCAGCGCACCGTAATCGAGCGCTCCGCGCGGCTGCTGCCGCTCGACGTGCCGACGATCGAGCTGGCCGGCGGGTCGGTACGCTGCATGCTCGCGGGGATTCATCTCGCGCGGCGCGCCGTTGCGCCGGATGTGATCGCCGTGGAGTCGGCCGCAGCGTTGCGTGAGGCGATGCCGCAGGTCTGACCGGCGCACGATCCGTACAAACGAAAACGGCCGCCGATGCATCGGCAGCCGTTTTTTCAAGGTCGCCGAATACGTGAGCATCGACGGCATGCTCAGGCATCCGGACGATACCGTCGCCCCAGAGCGCCGCTCACCCCGCCAGCAACTTCAACCCGGCCGGCAGCGTCTCGCCGAACACGCGCACCGTGTCGGCTTCGTCGAACGCGATCGCTTCACGCACCATGTCGATCCACGCCGACGATGCATTCGCAGCCGACAGGCGCTTGATTACCGCGTCGCGCGTCACATCCGGCAAATCCCGCGAACGGTCTCCGGTCATCCGCGCAATCTGCGCAGCGGCAAACGCGGCCGGCTCGACCTGCTTCCAGTCGAGCGCGAACAGCGCATCGAGCCAGCCACCGGCGACTTCCGCCGGCACGACGCTGTGCGCACTGCCGTAAAACGGCCGGCGCGCACCGATGCGCCCTAGCGCCCACGCGCACAGCGCACGCTCGGCAGGCTTCTGCAATTGCGCGATCAGGCGTTCGGCCAGTTCGACCTTGCGCTCGACGGGCAGCCGTTCGAGCGACGCGGACAGCCGCGTCATGTCGGCCGGGCCGACCTTGCCCGGATCGAACGGCAGCTTGCGCCGCTTGTCGTCGGACGGTTCGAGGAACGCGATCGCGTCGCGCACCTGCGTCTGCGCATCGTCGTCGAGGCCGCCGGCCACGCGCCGCCACAGCGTCCACCACTCCGACCACACCTGCCCGTCGGTCACGTACTGGATCCCGTCGTCGAACAGCGGCCACAGCTGCTCGATGCGCCAGGCATCGAGCGGATGACCGAAACCCGGACGCAGGCAATAACCGGCAAGGTTCAGCCACGCGCGCTCGTGATCGGCCGAACGGCGGCGGCGGCGTGCGCGCGCGAGCAGCGCGTCGAACAGCTCGCGCGCGAGCGCGACGTCCCACGCTTCACGCGCGCCGAGCAGTTGTTCGAGTTGTGCGCGCAACCGGCGCGTGTCTTTCGGCGCGACACCTGCGGCCTTGCTGCCGAACGAGCGCTCGATCAGCTCGATCGCCTGATCGAGCCGCGGATGTCGCGCGGGCGCGGCGTCGTCGCCGTGCACCGGCGCATCGCCGCGCAACTGGAATTCGAGCTTCCAGCGGCGCGCCGCGTCGTCGGTCGCGATGCAATGCATCTCGAGCGTGCCGACCTCGGTCAGCGACGCGGTGAGCTTCACCGGCGTTTCGCGTGCGTCGCCGCCCGCCTTCGCGTCGACGACCGTCGCGATCGGCGGCAGCCGCACGAAATCGCCGCCGTCGAGATCGACGAGATCGCCGGGCCGGTACGGGGTCTCGGCCACGGTCGACATCAAGTGAAAACGCACCGGCTGCCCGAGCTGCAACGCGAACGTGCGATCGTCGAGCCGGATCTCGCAGCCCTCTTCCGCACCGCGCGGCAGCAGGCAGACGCCGCGCGCGGCGGAATCGGCCGCGTCGTCGTCGAGCACGAGGAAATAGCTGCGCGCGGACCCGCCGCCGATGCGCGGCGCATGCCCGGCGCGCGCGAGCCCGTACGCGACGGCACCACGTGCGACGGCCACGTCCGGATGCGCGTTGTGCAGCACGTCGAGCGGCGCGCCGCGCCATGCGCCGAGCGTCTGCGCGAGACGGCCGGCGAGCGCGCCCGCGCGGAACACGCCGCCGTTGAGCAGCAGCGTGTCGGGCAGCGGGCCGTCCGCATGGCGGTGCAGGAACGCGGCGACATGCCGCGTGACGGCCGCGTCGCTCGCATACGGCAGCCCGAATTCGACGATCGCGGCGCGCGCACGGCGCGGCAGCTCGCCGGCTTCGACCTGCGGAAAGAACCCGTCGACGACGATCTGCTCGACTTCCTGCCGCGTCAGCTCGGCCGAACGCGCGCCGCCGACGAGCCTGCTGCCCGCGCCGAGCAGCGTGACGGTGACCGACGCCGGCGCATCGTCGCCGAGCAGCCGCTCCTTCGCCGCGCGGCAGCGCTCGACGAGCTGCGACAGGCTCTCGGCCGACAGCCGCGTGCCGGGCTCGGTCAGCCGCGTCTCGACCAGGCGCGCGAGCGCGAGGTCCATGTTGTCGCCGCCGAGCATCAGGTGGTTGCCGACGCCGACACGCGTGAAGGTGGGCTCGCCGTCGTCGCCCGGCGCGACATCGACGAGCGTGAGGTCGGTCGTGCCGCCACCGACGTCGCAGATCAGCACGCGCCGCGCGGCGGCAAACGTGTCGCGCAGCGTGTCGCGCTGGCCGTACAGCCAGTCGTAGAACGCGGCCTGCGGCTCTTCCAGCAGCCGCAGCGCGGGCAGCTTCGCGCGTCGCGCGGCCTCGACCGTCAGTGCGCGCGCGCCGTCGTCGAACGACGCGGGCACCGTCAGGATCACGTCCTGTTTCGCGAGCGGCGCATCGGGAAAACGCGCGTCCCACGCATCGCGCACGTGCGCGAGATAACTCGCGCTCGCGTCGACCGGCGACACCTTCTCGACACCGTCGGCCGCGCCCCACGGCAGGATCGCCGCGAGCCGGTCGACCGACGCGTGCGACAGCCAGCTCTTCGCGCTCGTGACGAGCCGGCCCGGCACCTGCGCGCCGAGCGTGCGCGCGTAGCGGCCGATCACGGCCGGCGGATCGGCGGCCGCGCTCGCGTTTGCCTTCGCGGCGACCGTCCACGGCAGCCGCAACGTGTCCGGCGGCAGCTCGCCCGCCGCCGGGTGATAGCGCACCGACGGCAGCAGCGGCTGCGCGGCCACCGCGCCGGGGCCGACCAGCTGCTCGACGTCGAACACGCGGATCGCGTCGGAACCGGCCTCGACGTAAGCGACGACCGTATTGCTCGTGCCGAGGTCGATCCCGACCGTATAACGCTTCATCGCGCTCAGGCGGCGCCGCGCACGTCGAACTCGACCTTCCAGCGCTCGTTCGTGCCGCTCGGGATCGCCTCGAGTTCGAGCGTGCCGGCTTCGGTCACGCGTGCATGCAGCTTCACGGGCACGACCTCGCCGACGGTGCGCCCTTCGGCCGGCAGCGTCGCCTGGATTTCCTCGAGCTCCTGCAGCTCTTCCGGCGACCAGTAGTCGAGCAGCGTGCCGACCTGGTCCTGGCGGCGCACCGACGAACCGAAGAAGCGGAACTGCACCGGTTCGCCGACGACGAGGCCGAACTCCTGCGGCGGCAGCGCCGCGTCCGAGCCTTCCTCCATCCCGAACGGCGCGACGCACAGCGCCTGCACCGGCGGCTCGAGCCCCGGCACCGCGGGCATCGCCGATTCGATCGCGACGTAGTACGCACGCGCCGTGCCGCCGCGAATGCGCACGCCACGGCCGCGCTTCACGTAGCCGTAATACGCGGCGCCGCGCGCGACCGCGAGATCGAGATCCGCGCCTTCGAGCAGGCGGGCGGGCGGCGCGCCTTCGGCGGCGAGCCAGTTGTTGAGCGTATCGAGCACGCGCTGCGTGAGCAGCGTCGACTTGAACACGCCGCCGTTGAACAGCACGGCAGTCGGGTGCAGGAACGTCGCGCCCTGCGGCAGCGTGCGCTGCACGCCCTCGAGCGAGTCGAGCGCCGCGACCTGGCGGCCGAGGAACGCCGCGAGATGGCGCGTGATGCCCGCATCCTGCGCATACGGCAGGCCGAGCTGCGTCAGGCCGACACGTGCGCGGCTCACCGGGCGCGCGGCTGCGTCGACCTGCGGGAAGAAGCCTTCGAGGATCGTCTGCGTGAGTTCCGCGCGCGTGAGCTCCGTGCGGATCGACCCGCCGATCAGCTTCGAGCCGCGGCTCGGCACGACGAGCGGCACCGCGTCGGTCGACGGATCGGACAGCAGCGTTTCCTTCGCGGAACGGCATGCGTACGTGAGCGCCCGCAGTTGCCACGGATCGGCCTGCGTGCCCTGCTGCGCGAGCTTGCGCGCGACGACGTGCGCCAGCGCGAGGTCCATGTTGTCGCCGCCGAGCAGGATGTGCTCGCCGACCGCCACGCGATGCAGCTCGAGATTGCCGTCGCGCTCGACCACCGCGATCAGCGACAGGTCGGTCGTGCCGCCGCCGACGTCGACGCACAGGATCAGGTCGCCGACCTGCACCTGCTTGCGCCAGCCGCCCTGGCTCTTCTGGATCCAGCTGTACAGCGCGGCCTGCGGCTCCTCGAGCAGCGTCATCCGCGAGTAGCCGGCGGCGCGGGCGGCCTCGGCCGTCAGCTCGCGCGCGGCCGGGTCGAACGACGCGGGGATCGTGACCGTCACGTCCTGGTCGGCGAACGGCGCGTCGGGATGCGCGTGGTCCCACGCTTCGCGCAGGTGCGTCAGGTAGCGGATCGAGCTTTCCAGCGGCGACACGCGCGACACTTCCGGCGGCGCATCGCTCGGCAGGATCGCCGCGCGGCGATCGACGCCCGGGTGGCACAGCCAGCTCTTCGCGCTCGACACGAGGCGGATCGGCGTGCCCGCGCCGCGCGTGCGCGCCATCTCGCCGACGGCGAAGCCGCGCGAGGCCGTCCACGGCAGCGTCAGGTCGCCCTGCGTGAGTTCGCTTTCATGCGGCAGGTAGAGGAACGACGGCAGCAGGTCGCGCGACTCCAGCGCGCCGGGCGCGGTGAGCTGCGCGATCGGCAGCACCTGCTGCGTGATGGTTTCGCCGTCGCTTGCGGCGCTGTCGACATACGACAGCGCGCAGTGGGTCGTACCGAGATCGATACCGATCGAATAGCGCGGATCGCTCACAGTTCCACCTCCGCCGGTGCGACGACCGAGGCGTCGTGGCTGCCCGTCAGCTTCGGCAGGCGCACGTCGGCCACCCGCCAGCCGCGATGGCTGACCGTGCCCGTGAACGGCGCCGAGCCGACCACGTTGCCGGTCACGCGCACGGCCGTCGCGTCGAAACCGGCCGGCAGCGTCACGCGGCTGCCTTCGGCTTCGTCGCGCACCGGCACGATCGTGAAGTGCTCGCGCAGCGCGGCACGGCAGCCGTCGTGCACGAGGCGCGCGGCCGCGCCGATCTCGGCGTCCGCATAGCCGGCGATGTCTTCCTCGACGAAGTCGATGAAGCGCGCGTCGCGCTGCAGCAGGCCGAGCAGTTGCAGCGCGGCCTGCGGGCTCGCTTCGCGCAGCTCGGGAGCAGGCGCCTTCACGGGGGCGGGGGCCGGCGCAACGGGCGCGGTAGCCGGGGCCGGGGTCGGCGCGACCGGTGCCGGGGCGCCGTCGCGCACGCGCAGCACGCCGGCCGCGAACTCGCGATTGCCGAGCACGGAGAAGAACGTGCCGACGGCAAGCGACAGCCGGCCGAAGAAGGACAGGTTGGATTCGGGCATGAGGTCTGGACTCCTGTGGGCTCGCGACACGGCGAGCGATCTTGCCTGGGCGCCCGGCGGCGGCGTGCGGATTGCGCACTGCCGCCGTCCGGCGCGTGATTCGGTCGCGCCCTCGCGGGTGCGGAAAACCCGTATTTTGCCCTGTGGCGGGCGAACCGGGCAGAAGTTGGGGGACAGAACATCGCGGCGCGACGGTTTCGGCCGCGCCGGCGCGCACGGCGGCCGTGCCCGGCCGCGATGCTGCGGCGCGTCAGCGCGGCTTGCGCCGCCGGGCCGCCTTCGCTTCGAAATCGCGCGACAGCATGCCGAGCGTGACTTCGCCGAAGCGTGCGAGCAGCGTCGTCTCGGCCTCCTTCAGCGTGGCCGACAGGTGCGCGTTGACGGCCTGCTCGACCAGGCATTCGGCCTCGTCGTCGGTGACGAGATCGGAGAACAGCGGCGGCTCGCCCACCGCGCCATAGACGTCGAGCAGCGTGATGTCGTCGAGCGCGACACTCAGCGCCCACCCGCCGCCATGCCCCTTCTCCGACTGCACGTAGCCGTGGTCGCGCAAACCGCCGAGCAGGCGTCGCACGACCACCGGGTTCGTGCCCAGCATCGTCGCGATCGTCTCCGACGTCAGCGGGCCGTCGGCCTGGTCCATGTGGATCAGCACGTGCAGCATGCGCGACAAACGGCTATCGGTTCTCACGGGCGGCGCCCCTCTCTCGAAACTTTTGAAGTTGCGTGAATGATACCACCGCCCTATCATGCAACTTCTCGTGTTTCATGAGTTGGATGCCATCGGAACACGTCCTTCATTCACGCAGGTTCAGGAAAGGAGCGGGTGCATGCATGACCATCATGAAGTGATCGTGATCGGCGGCAGCTTTGCGGGGCTGTCGGCCGCGATGCAGCTTGCGCGGGCGCGCCGCCGCGTGCTCGTGATCGACGCCGGCCGGCCGCGCAACCGCTTTGCCGCGCACGCGCACGGCTTTTTCGGGCAGGACGGCAAGCCGCCCGCGCAGATCGTCGAGGAAGCCGCCGCGCAACTCGCCGCGTATCCGACCGTGCAGCGGATCGCAGGCGACGTGCGCACGGCCGAACGCGATGCGGACGGCCGCTTCCACGTGACGCTGGCCGACGGCAGCCGGGCCGGCGCCGACCGGCTGATCCTCGCGACCGGCATCCGCGACGAACTGCCCGCGCTGCCGGGGCTCGCCGAACGCTGGGGCGTCAGCGTGCTGCATTGTCCGTACTGCCATGGGTACGAGGTGAGCGGCCGGCGGCTCGGCGTGCTCGCCACGCATCCGCTGTCCGTGCACCAGGCGATCCTGATTCCGGACTGGGGCCCGACGACGTGGTTCACGCAGGGCGTGGTCGAAGCGAACCACGAAGAAGCCGCGTTGCTCGACGCGCGCGGCGTACGCATCGAGCGCTCGCCGGTCGTCGAAATCCTGGGCGACGCGCCGCGTATCGAAGCGTTGCGGCTCGCCGACGGGCAGGTCGTGCCGATCGATGCGCTGTTCGTCGGCGCGCGTACGGCAATGGCGAGCGATCTCGCGCAGCAGCTCGGCTGTGCATTCGACGACGGGCCGCTCGGCCCTGTCGTGCGCGTCGATGCGGGGAAAGAGACGAACGTCGCCGGCGTGTTCGTGGCCGGCGACGCGTCGACGCCGATGACGAACGCGACGTTCGCGTCGGCGTCAGGCGTGATGGCCGGGGTCGCCGCGCATCGGTCGCTGATTGTCGGGCTGCGCGCGTGACGCGGCGCGCAGCCCCGGGGCACACGATCAGGACTTCGCGATGCTCTCGAGCATGTGGCGCGCATCGTTGATCAGCACGCCGAAGTCGACCGTATCCGGCGCGGTTTCGACACCGGTGATCACCGCCGTGATCACCGCCTTCGACCCGTTGTGGTACGGATACACCTGCGTGACATACGTCATGTCGCGACCATGCAGCGTGGACACGAAGTAGCTGCTGTAGATCTTGCCCGTCACGGGATCGGCCCAGCCCTGCCGCGCGGTCATCGGACGCGCGAGACGCATGAAGTTCGCGGTCACCGATTCCGAGTTGTACGGCGAATCCACCTCGAAACGGTAGACGATTTGCAGCGACGTCAACTGCGTGCGCAGGTCAGCGTCGTTGAAGTTCGGCACCGGAAACTTGCCGATCAGCCCCTGCTGATAGGCATTGCGCGTCATCGGCTGAAACGCGACCTGATAACCCTTCGGCGATTCCTGCACGTTGAAGTTGACGTCGTACTTCACGCCCGACCCGGCGACCCCGTTGTCCGTGCGCGCATGGACGACGAACGATCCGGGCGTCAGGTTCTCGAAGCGAAGCCGGTAGTACTGCGCGTTCGCGATGACCTGCACGCTGCGGCTGTCGTAGCCGACATCGCGGACGATGACCGTCGAATACGGCGCGACCTTGCGTGGCTGGATGCCGGGATCGTTCGGAATCTTCAGGACGACCGGCTTCTGGCTCGACACGTCGGTCCGGCCCGCATCGGACGTCAGCGCGCCCATGATCCCCTGGCCGGCCTGTTGAAGCGGGTTCGTCGCGCCGCACGCGGCGAGCGAAGCGGCCGCGACGACGATTGCGAGGCGGCCTGCCAGGGGACGGGTAAAGACGGACTTCATAAGGTGAGAGGCTCCATTTTTTCGTTGGAATAGGTCCCGGCCTTCCACGGCATGCACCGTGCTGGTCTGGACACGCTGCACAGAAAGCCGGACGTCGTCTCTATATCGGCGCAACGCGACCGTTCTTTAAGCCGTCGACACCGGCCATGTCGCCCGCGCCGCCGCCGCGATGGCTACGACGCGTGATATGCGGTTTAATGCCCTGCATCGTTCACATTAAGAGACACGAAATGCTCGACCTCGACGACCTTCGGCTCGTACGCGCGATCGGTACGTCGCGCTCGCTGGCCTCCGCCGCCCGGCTGCTCGATCTCACGCCGCCCGCGGTCACGATCCGCCTGCAGCGGATGGAGGCGCGCTTGAACGCCAGGCTCGCGGTGCGGCAACCGAAAGGGGTCGCGTTGACCGACGAAGGGCAACGGCTGTACCAGGAAGCCGTCGACATTCTCGAGCGCGTGGACGCGCTGCCGGTCAGCATTTCAGGCGATCACGGCGACGTGCGGGGCACGCTGCGCGTCGTCGCTCCGCTCGGCTTCGGGCGAAAGTACGTTGCGCGGATCGTGCGCGACCTGCAGCGCGCGCACCCGAAACTCGACATCGCGCTCCACCTGTCGGACAGCCCGTTGACCAGCGCGTCGGGGGCCGACGTGGTCGTGCACGTCGGCAGCCTCAAGTCGTCGTCGTGGATCGGCTATCCGCTTGCGCCCAACGAGCGATTTCTGTGCGCGAGCCCTGCTTATGCCCGTCGCATCGAGGCATTGAACCATCCGTCCGACCTGGCCCGATACGACTGCCTGTGCCTGCGCGAGAACGACGAGGACATCCCGCGGTGGCGCTTCTCGTCAGGCGGCGACGTCAAGGGTGCCCCACGCCGGTCCGCCGTGATCCGCGTCACCGGCGCGCTGTCCTCCAACGACGGCACCGTCATCACCGAATGGGCGCTGGCCGGGCTCGGGATCGTCGAGCGCTCCGAGTGGGACGTCGCTCCGCTGCTCGCGAACGGCAGGCTCGTCCGGTTGCTGCCCGACTGGCACCTGCCGCCCGCGCCGGTCACGGCGCTGCTGCCGTCGCGCACCGGCCGTTCCGCGCGGCAACGGGTATTCCTCGAAGCCGCGACGCGGTTGCTGAGCCCGCCGCCGTGGCGCGGCAAGGCATGAGTTGCGCCGGGTTCGGGTTCTCGCGATCCGGTCGATTAAACGGTGTTTAATGCCGGATTAGCGTTGCGTTAAACACGCGGCCCGTCGACGCCTCTACAGTGTTCGCACCGGCAACATTCCGAGGCAACGCATCGTGGATCTTCAAACCCTCAACACCCCGGCCGCCCTGATCGACGTCGGCCGCATGCGTCACAACATCGGCCGCATGCAGGCACATCTGAATGCACTCGGCGTCAGGTTCCGTCCGCACGTCAAGACCACCAAATGCACGCACGTCGCCGATGCCCAGATCGCCGCGGGCGCGCAAGGCGTCACGGTGTCGACGCTCAAGGAAGCCGAACAGTTTTTCGCGCACGGTATCCGCGACATCGTCTACGCGGTCGGCATGGTGCCCGCGAAGCTCGGCCAGGCGCTCGCGCTGCGCCGGCAGGGCTGCGACCTGAAGCTGGTCACGGACAGCCTGCCGGCTGCACACGCGATCGCCGAATTCGGGCGCGCGCATGGCGAGCGCTTCGAAGTGTGGATCGAGGTCGACGTCGACGGCCACCGCTCGGGGATCCCGCCCGACGCCGGCCTGCTGATCGACGTGGGCCGCGCGCTGGTCGACGGCGGGCTCGTGCTCGGCGGCGTGCTGGCGCACGCGGGCTCGAGCTACGAATACAGCACGCCCGAAGCGCTGGCGGCCATCGCCGAACAGGAGCGCAGCCGCACCGTGCGCGCGGCAGAACGCCTCCGGGCCGCCGGGCTGCCCTGCCCGGTTGTGAGTATCGGCTCGACACCCACCGCGCTCGCGGCGCGACACCTCGACGGCGTCACCGAGGTGCGTGCCGGCGTGTATGTGATGTTCGACCTCGTGATGCACAACATCGGCGTGTGCGACCTGTCCGACATCGCGCTGTCGGTACTGACCACCGTCATCGGGCACCAGGAAGAGAAAGGCTGGGCGATCGTCGACGCAGGCTGGATGGCGATGAGCCGCGACCGCGGCACGCAGCGTCAGGCGCGCGATTTCGGCTACGGGCAGGTCTGCACCGAACACGGCGACGTGCTCGGCGACTACGTGATGAGCGCCGCCAACCAGGAACACGGGATCGTGTCGCGCGCGAGCGCGCCCGACTCCGGCATCGCGCAACGGTTTCCGATCGGCACCCGCCTGCGCATCCTGCCGAATCACGCGTGCGCCACCGGTGCGCAACATCCCGAGTATCAGGCGATCGGCGACGACGGCAGCGCGCAGGCGTGGCCGCGCTTCTACGGGTGGTGAGCCGAACCGCGCACCCGCACCGTGTCGCCGACGCATTGACTATTTGTCCAAATCTGGACAAAATTTAAACGCTATCTTTTTGCATTGCGCCGAAAACGCTTGCCCGAACATGCCGACAGACGCCCGACTCCTGCTTCTCGACCGCGATGCCGTCGAACCCGCCCTCGAGGCCGCGCAAGTGACGGCGGCGGTTCGCGAAGCCTTCGTGCTGCACAGTCAACGGGCCGGGCGCGTGTTTCCGGTGGTTCGCGAGAAGCTGCACACGGGCGGCGTATTCGGGATCAAGTCGGGCGACGTCGCGCGCCAGGAACTGCTCGGCTTCAAGGCGGCCGGGTTCTGGCCCGGGAACCGGGCGCTCGGCGGCGAACCGCATCAGGCCACCGTCGCGCTGTTCGATCCGGCCACTGGCCGCCCGCTGTGCATCATGGACGGCAATGCGATCACCACCGCGCGAACCGGTGCCGCCGGCGGCCTCGGGCTGCAACTGCTCGCGCGTCGCGACAGCACGCGAATCTGCGTGTTCGGCACGGGCGTGCAGGCGCGCGTCCAGCTCGACTACGCGCTCGGGCTGCTGCCGCAACGGTGCACGGTGCGGTACGTGAACGTCAGCGGCGAGCCCGACCCGGAGTTCGAATCGGCGTTCCGGGAGCGATGCACGATCGGCGTGGCACGCGACCGGAACGACGCGGTGGCCGATAGCGACGTGGTCATCACGGCCACACCGGGCGGCGGCGCGCTGTTCGATGCGGATGCGGTTCGGCCGGGCACCCACCTGACCTGCGTCGGCGCCGACACGGCCGGCAAGCGCGAGCTTCCGGCAGGCGTGCTGGAACGCGCGCGCATCGTCGTGGACGATCACGATCAGGCCCGCAGCATCGGCGAGTGCCAGTGGGCGCCGGATTTGCCACGCACTGAAATCGGTGACATCCTCGCCGGAACCGCGTCGGTCGACCGCGCGCCGCACGAGATCACCGTCTTCGACATGACCGGGCTGGCGCTTCAGGACCTGACCGTCGCCCGCTTCCTGTATCGACAGGCCCTCGAAAACGGCACCGGAATTTCCATTCCGTGGCCGTGGTAAACGAAACCCTCTCGTCAACCGCCATGCGTCTCGCCAAAGTTTCCGCCCTCTCGTTCGACCTGGACGACACCCTGTGGCCGTTCGGGCCGGCCGTCGTACGGGCCGAAGCGGCGCTTCACGCATGGTTGATCGAGCACGCGCCCGGCACCGCGCGCGTGCTGTCCACGCAGCAGGCGCTGAGCGGGTTGCGTGAGGAATACGAACGATTGTGCCCCGGGCTCGCCGGCGATTTCCGCGCGATGAGGATCGGATCGATCCGGCTTGCGCTGGAGCGTGCGAACGAGGATGTCGCGCTCGCCGAGCACGCGTACGCGGCGTTCTTTGCCGCGCGCAACCGGGTCGAATTCTATGACGATGCGTTGCCCGCGCTCGCGTGGTTGAGCGCGCGGTTTCCGTTGATCGCGGTGACCAACGGCAACGCCGACCTGCAAATGACCGGCGGCGGCGAATACTTTCGCGCGACGCTCAGCGCGCAGGCGTTCGGGGTCGCGAAGCCGGAGCCCGGGATCTTCCATGCGGCGGCGGAAACGCTCGACGTGCAGCCGGCGGAACTGCTGCACGTCGGGGACGACTATCACCTCGATATCGTCGGTGCGTTGAAAGCGGGGCTTCAGGCAGCGTGGGTGGTTCGCGACACGCATCCTGAACCGGAACGTGTGCAGCAGCAGGCCGCCGCGCCGCACCTTACGCTCAACGACCTGTCGATGCTGTGTCGCGCGCTCGGCGGGCCTGACGACGTAGCGTGAGCGCAAGCGCCTGCGTGCGCTGCGCGCGCGACGCACGCATTACCGCCATGACACACGGCCGGCAGGCATCCGCCCACTGCGCAAACGGAACGGCCGGCCTGGCCGATGCGTCCCATGGCCGGCCGCCGCACGCTCACGCCGCCTTGCGCGCGTCCGCGATCCGCTGCGGCGCCTTCGGCCGCGCATACAGCCGTTCGAGGTACGCCCGCAACTGCGGGAACGATTCGATCAGGTTGCATTCGCCGGCCCAGTCGATCAGGTAAGCCGTCACGCAATCGGCCACCGTCAGCGTGTCGCCGACGATGAACTCGCGCCCTTCCAGATGCTTGTCCAGAATCGCGGCCATCGTCCTGAAATCCTCGCGCGCCAGCTCGATGTCGGCCGGCGAGCGCTTCTCCGGCGGATAGAGGAACGAATGCCGCGTGATCCGCCACAGCGGCTGCTCGAGCTCGGTCACCGCGAACATCACCCACCGGTAGGCCTGCGCGCGCAGCGCCAGATCGACCGGCAGCAGCGCCTTCTCCGGGTACTTGTCCGCGAGATACAGCACGATCGCGGCCGATTCGGGAATCACGAGGTCGCCGTCCACCAGCACGGGCACCTTGCCGGCCGGATTGAGGCGCAGGAATTCGGGCCGCTTGTGCTCGCCCTGGAGCAGGTTCACCGAGACGAACTCGAAGTCGGCATCCAGCTCCTTCAGCCCCCACAGCGCGCGCTGAGTGCGGGTGCCGGCAAATCCGTAAAGCTTCATCGCCAGTCTCCATCCAGAATGTCGGAAATTTCCGCATGCCGGCCACGGCGCCTCGCCGATCCGCAACGCCTGGCCTCGCTCGTCGTTTACGCGCCGGGAATCTCCAGCACGGGCATCACGTCGATCGCCACACCCGGGAACAGCGTGAAATGCGGATGGCCTTCGAACAATGCGGCCGCCGCGTCGTGCGACGCCGCCCGCACGACGGTAAAGCCGCTCATCGCGTTCGCCGTGTCGGTGACGCCGGCCGCATCGATCGTCTTCGTCTTGCCGAGCGGCCCGCCCATCTCGACGATCGCGTCGCGATTGCGGTCGACCCATGCATGCCACGCGGCGATGCCGTCGCGCTCGCGCGTGCGCCGCTCGTCTTCCGGCAACGCCAGCCAGGCCTTCATGGCCGGGCTATCCTTGGCGCCGAGAAATACCGCGAGATACAACTGCTGTTGAGCACTCATGCCGCCTCCTCCGGTGACGGGCACGACGGACTGCCGCGCCTCGACCTTGACACGATAGGTTGATATCAACACAATTGCAACATGGCACGAAAAGAAAAGCTCCCTTTCGAAACGACGCTGATGGTGCGCGATTGCTGCCTGTGCCTGCACATGCAGCGCGCGGCGCGCAATCTTGCGCGGATCTTCGACGATGTGCTGCGCCCGCTCGACCTCACCAACGGCCAGTTTTCGCTGCTGATGTCGCTGAACCGGCCGCAGCCGGCGCCGATGAAATCGGTCGCATCGGTGCTCGCGATGGATCGCACCACGCTCACGGCCGCGCTCAAACCGCTCGAGCGGCGCGGCCTCGTCACGATCGCGCAGGACCCGGACGACCGGCGCAGCCGTCTGCTCGAACTGACGCAGGCCGGCCACGACCTGCTGGCCGAGGCATTTCCGCTGTGGCAGCAGACGCATGCCGAGATCGAACGGCCGTTCGCACCGGGGGAAGTCGATCAGTTGCGCGGCCAGTTGCGTGTGCTGTCCGTCGATCCGGCCGAACGCGGCTGAACGGAACCGGCGCGCGACTTACCGCGGCAGGCCGGCCTGCTTCCGGCCCTTCTTCGGCAACAGCAGTTGGGCGAATTCCTGCAGGAAGGCCACGGGCCCGTGCGCATGCAGCGCCTGCCCGCTGCTCAGCGCGCCGTCGATGACGGTCGCGAGCCGCAGCGCGAAGGTTTCCGGTTCGTCGACGCCCATCGCGCCCGCCAGTTCGGTCAGCCGGCGCCGCAGCTCCTGCTTGTGCGCGACGGCCACCTTGCGGGCCGGATGATTGCCGTCCGCGTATTCGGCGGCGATGTTGATCTGCGGGCAACCGCGATAGCCGGGGCGCGCGATGCGTTCACCGATCCATTGCAGCTGCGCATCCAGTTCCTCGCGCGGCGTGCGCCGGTACTGCGCGGCCACCGCATCCCAATGCGCCCAGAAATCGGCGTCCTCGCGCAGCAGGAACGCTTCGATCAGGTCGTCCTTCGTCGCGAAGTGACGATAGAGGCTCGTCTTCGCCACGCCCGCCTGCGCGACGATCAGGTCCACGCCGACCGCGCGCGTGCCCTCCCGGTAGAACAGCTCGCTGGCCGTTTGCAGAATGCGTTCGCGCGTATCGGGCGCGTTCCCTGGTGTACCTGTTTCCTTTTTCATCCCGACCCGGCCATGCTGGCCGCCCTTGCCGCAACAGTGAGCCGATCATAGCACCGCGGGATTGACGACGATACAGGTCTGTACTATAAAACAGACCGATCTGTATCGGAGTTGATCATGGACGATCGAATGACGGTTGCAGTCTATGGCGCCACGGGTCATACCGGGCGGTTTGTCGTCGCCGAACTGGCACGGCGCGGCCTGCGCGCGATCCGCATCGGCCGCGATGCAGCGCGGCTCGCGGAAGGCGGCGGCGAAGCGTCGCTCGCGCGCGTCGCCGCGATCGACGATCCGGCCGCGCTCGACACCGCGCTGCGCGGCGCGGATACCGTGATCAACTGCGCGGGGCCGTATCTCGATACCGCGCTGCCGCTGGCCGATGCCGCACTGCGGGCCGCCATCCCCTATCTCGACCTGACGGCCGAGCAGCCGTCGGTGCTGGCGCTGGCCGAACACTGCGATGCCCGGGCACGTGCCGTGGGCGTGACCGTCGTGCCGGCCGCGGCGTTCTACGGCGGACTGGCCGACCTGCTCGTCACGGCCGTCGTGGACAGGAATCAGCCGATCGAGCGCGTCGATATCGCGACCGGGCTCGACCGCTGGCACCCGACGCGCGGCACGCGCGTGACGGGCGAACGCAACCGCGCGGTACGGCTCGTGCAGAAGGACGGAAAGCCGACGCCGGTGCCGTCGACCGCACGCGAACGCGCATGGCCGTTCCCGCCGCCGATCGGTCAGGTCGACGTCACGCTGCTGCCGTTTTCGGAAGTGATGACGCTCTCGCGCCACCTGCGCATCGACACGATCGAATCGTGGCTCGCGACGCTCGCGCTGCGCGACGTGCGCGATGCCGCCACGCCGCCGCCCGTGCCGACCGACGCGCTGGGCCGCTCGGCGCAGCAGTTCGCGATGGACGCGATCGTCGTGCAGGGCGGCACGACGCACCGCGCGACCGCATCCGGGCGCGACATCTACGCGGTCAGCGCACCGATCATCGTCGAGGCCGCCGTGCGCCTGATGACGGGCAACACCGTGGTGTCAGGCGGCGTGCGCAGTCTCGGCGAACTGTTCGACGCGCGCGATTTTCTCGCGGCGCTCGATTCGGTGGCAGTATCGTTCGGCACGACGACCGACCCGGTTTTCCACAAGGAGACACAAACATGAGCAGCAACGAGAAAGGCGCGTATTTCCGGTCGCTTCACCGCGCGGGCCAGCCGCTGGCGCTATTCAACGTGTGGGACGCCGGCAGCGCGCGCACGGCGGCCGACGCGGGCGCCGTCGCGCTGGCAACCGGCAGCTGGTCGGTCGCGGCGGCCAACGGGTTCGTCGACGGCGAGCAGATGCCGCGCGCGCTCATGATGGAGGTGCTCGAGCGCATCACGCGCGCGACCGACCTGCCCGTCACCGTCGATCTCGAAAGCGGGTACGGCGAGCGGCCGGAAGATGTCGCCGAAACGATCGCGCTCAGCATCGAGGCCGGCGCGATCGGCTGCAACCTCGAGGACAGCTTTCCGGCGACGGGCGAACTGCGTGACGTCGAAGCTGCCGCAGCCCGTCTCGCGGCAGCACGGCAGGCGGCCGATCGCGCGGGCGCCGACTACTTCATCAACGCGCGTACCGACGTGTTCTTCAAGGCGCCGGCCGACACGCACGACGAGCGCCTGCTCGATGCCACGCTGGCCCGCGCACGCGCGTACGCGGCGGCCGGCGCCGACGGGCTCTTCGTGCCGGGGCTGCGCTCGCCGGCGCTCATTCGCGCGCTGACGGCCGCATCGCCGCTGCCGGTGAACGTGATGCGCGTCGCGGAAACGCCGACATTGGCCGAACTCGCGGACTACGGCGTGGCCCGCATCAGTCACGGGCCGTATCCGTACCTGCAGGCGATGAAGACGCTGGCGGAGATGGTCAGGCAGGGCGGCTAGATGATGCACGATGAACGCCGGCCGCCGCGATCGGCACGCGCCGCCGCATGAACCGGGCCGGTTGCTGCGCGACTGGCGCGACGGGCGCGGCGTCACGCCCGCGCAGATCGCGCAGGGCCGGCGGATTTGCGACATCGTGTGCGTGCAGAACCGCTACAACGTCGCCCATCGCGGCGACGACGCGCTGATCGTCGCGCTCGCCCGCGACGGCATCGCCTATGTGCCGTACTTTTCTCTCGGCGGCTTCTCGCCGCTGCAGTCGTCGACACAGTCCGACGTGGCGGCGCGACGCCGATGCAGGTCGCGCTCGCGTGGCCGCTGCGCCGCGCGCCGAACGTCCTGCTGATTCCCGGCACGTCGTCGCTCGCGCATCTGCACGAGAACCTCGCGGCGTCCGGCCTCGTGTTGCCGGGCGATGCGCTCGCGGACCTCGACCGCATCACGGGCGCCGGCACCGCCTGATGCCCGACGGGCGGACGGCCGCCGGCGGGCCCGCACCACCGAGCGGTCCTGCCGGCCGGTCAGGACGCGGCGACGCCGACCCGCTTCGGCACGCCCGTCACGATCGCCGCGACCGCGACGGCCAGCACGACGGCCGCGCCCACGAACACGCCAGCCGCGCCGTTCGCGTCGAACACGACGCCACCGGCCGCCGCCCCCGTCGCGATGGCAAGCTGGATCGCTGCGACGATCAGCCCGCCCGCGCTTTCGGCTTCATCGGGCACGGTGCGCGTGACCCAGGTCGACCACGCGACCGGCACGCCGCCGAAGGCCATCCCCCACAACGCGACGAGCACCGCATCGATCATCGGCGCGCGGCCGAGCGCGACGAGCGCGACGGCGAGCACGACCATCAGCGCGGGCATCGCGATCAGCATCGGCCGCAGCCGGTGTTCGAGCACGCGGCCCGCGAGCGACGTACCGACGAAGTTGGCGATACCGTAGCCGAGCAGGATCGCCGACAGGCCGTTCACGCCGACGCCCGCGACCTGTTCGAGGAACGGCCGCAGATACGTGAAGAACGCGAAATGCCCGGTGAACACGAGGATCGTCGCGAACATCCCGAGGCCGACGGTCGGCCGGCGCAGCACGTCGATCAGCGTCCGCAGCCGCGTCGTGCCGCTCGGCGGCAGCGACGGCAGCGTGACGAGCTGCGACACGAACGCGATGCCGCCGAGCGCGCCCGCGATCAGGAACACGTTGCGCCAGCCGATCAGGTGGCCGAAGTAGCTGCCCATCGGCGCGGACGCGATCGTCGCGACCGCCACGCCGCTGAAGATGATCGACAGCGCACGCGGCACCATCGCCGTCGGCACGAGCCGCATCGTGGTGGCCGTCGCCATCGTCCAGAAGCCGCCCAGCGCGACGCCGAGCACGACGCGGCCGATCAGCAGCATCGTCAGGCTGGTCGCGAACGCGACCGCAAGATTCGACGCGACGAGCAACACCGAAAACGCGAGCAGCACGCGCCGCCGGTCGATCGTGCGCGTCACCGCGGAGATCAGGAGGCTCGTGACGAGCGCCACCGTCGCGGTGGCCGTGACGGCCTGCCCGGCGACGCCTTCGGTCACGCCGAGGCTCTCGGCCATCGGCGTCAGCAGGCTCGCGGGCAGGAATTCGGCCGTGACGAGCCCGAACACGCCGAGCGCCATCGCAAATACCGCGCCCCAGGCCGGTTCGCGGGGGGCCGCCGTCGCGGCGACAGAGGAAATTCCGGGATTCATGCGTCGTTCCGTGTCGTTTAGGGAAAATACCGATGACGGCGTATCGTAAGGAACCACGGCAGGACGGTCTATGACATACAATCCGCTCTTGTTGATCGATCGTCCGAATCTCGCCATGTCCGAGCCCTTGCCTTCCTCCGCGTCCGACGTACACGACCTCGTCAGCGAACTGCTGCTGGGGATGCGCCTGAGCGGCGTCCAGTACCGCCGCATCCAGGTGGCGCGGCCGTTCGGGCTGAGTTTCGGCGATGCGCCGGGCCGCGCGCAGTTCCATTTCGTCGGGCGCGGGCCCGTGCTGCTGCGCGACGCGAACGGCGAGACGATGCAGCTCGAAGCCGGCGACGCGATCCTGCTACCGCACGGCGGCATGCACGCGCTGGTCTCCGACCCCGATGCGCCGTGCCGCGAGATCAACCGCTTCGAGGTCGCGAAGATCTGCGATACGGTCGCGTCGGTGGCGTCGGCGGGCGCGTCGCCGGCAAGCTGCGCGACGACCGAGCCGGGTGCCGGCGACGCGCTGATCTTCAGCGCGTGCATGGAGCTCGACCTCGGCGGCATGCAGCCGCTCGTCGGCACGATGCCCGAGTTCATGCATGTCGGCACGCTGCTCGCGCGCTACCCGGAAATCCGCCCGATGCTCGATGCGATGGAGCGCGAATCCTGCTCGGCGCGCGCGGGCTTCGCCGGCATCCTCGCGCGGCTCGCGGACGTGGTCGCGGCGTTCATCGTGCGCGGCTGGGTCGAATGCGGCTGCGGCGACGCGACGGGCTGGGTGCAGGCGCTGCGCGAACCGAAGCTCGGCCGCGCGATCGTCGCGCTGCATCGCGATCCGGGCCGCAACTGGAGCGTGGCGGAACTCGCCACCGAAGCGGGCGTGTCACGTTCGGTGTTCGCCGAACGCTTTCTCGCGGCCACCGGGATGACGCCCGTGCGCTACCTGACCGAGCTGCGGATGCGGCTCGCCGCGCAATGGATCACGCGCGACCACGAGACGATCGAGGCCGTTGCGTACCGGCTCGGCTACGGCTCGCTCGCGGCGTTCAGCCGTGCGTTCAAGCGCGTGGTGGGCAAGCCGCCGGGCGCCGTGCGCGCGGACGGCGAGGCGCGCGTCGAAGCGTAAGGCACGACGTGTCACGCACGCGCCACGTATCGCGCGTGATGCCGGCCGCGGCCGCCAGCAGCCGCCAGCGGTCGCCCGAATCGCCGCCACGCGTGATTGCCGCGCTCAGCCGCTGCGCGCTTCCAGCCTGTCGACCAGCGCCGTCGCGCACTGCACGGCCAGCGCCGCGCACTGCTCCGCATCCACCACCGCGCCGCCGGCAACGGTGCCTTGCACGATCCGGCCCAGCAATTCCTTCGAGAGATCGGCGATCTCGTGATCCCGTTCCGTCATGATGTCCCTCCTGCGCGCCGACCGATGGTCTCCACGCGCTCACGTCCCCTGCCCGATCGACGTTCAGCGCCCTTTCGCCCGCACGACGATCTGCGCCTGCGTGTCGCGCTCGATGCGTTCGAGCGACGCGCGCAACGCCGTGAATTCGTCCTGCGTACACACCTGGCGGCCGAAATCCGCCGTCATCCGCCGCGAGACCTGCACGACATGCGCGGCCGCGTCGAATACGTAATGCGACGTGAAGTCGACGAAGCGGTCGTGCACGGCCGTATCGGCCGGCAGGTCGGTCACCGCGACGTCGGCCGGCAGCGCGATCTGGCCGGTCTCGTCGAACGTGCCGCCGATACAGCCCCACGGCTGCGTGCGCACGGGTTCGGCCAGCCAGCTCTCGACCTGCGTCGCGATGCCGCCCGTCAGGCTCGACAGCGCGGGCAACGCGGTCGTGCCGTCGGGCCATACGAAATGATCGAGCGTGCCGGAGAGCGTCACGTCGAACGGCCCGTCGGTCACGCGCCGGTCGCTGGTCGACAGTTGCGCGCGGCCGCGCAAGCCGCTTTGCCGCAGACGGTTGTTCGCGAGCTGGACGATGGCGTCGGGTGTCGCGCGGCGAAACAGGTTGCGTTCGAGTTCGGCCGTCCAGCCGTCATCCTCGATGTACGCGTGAAACTGCGCGGCGCCCGGCCCGGCCGCATCGATTTCGACCCGCGCGACGCGGCCGCGCGGCTGCGTGGCCGGCGTGCGCGACAGCACGCCCGAATCGACGAGCAGCGCGGGGCGATCCATCACGATGGGCGGCAGATAGCCGAACGCGATGCCGGCCGTCGTCGTATCCGCAAAGCGGGCGAGATCGGGCAGCCACGTGATCGCATGATTGATCGCCCCGCCGCCGTAGCCGGGCACCGACGGCAGCGTGTAGACGGACCCGAGGTTGATCAGCACCGGTTCGCTGCGGATGCCGACCGCCGCGAGCAGCGCGCCGAACAGTGCGACATGATCCTTGCAGTCGCCGTAGCGGTTGCGCAGGATGTCGGTGACGCGATGCGGCGCGGCAGCCGTTTCGCCGAGAAACAGCCCGACGTAGCGCACGTTCGCCTGCACCCAGTCGTACAGGATGCGCGCCTTGTCGCGCGGATCGGCGGCGCCCGCGGTCAGCGTGCGCGCCAGTTGCGTCACGGCCGGATCGTCCGTGCCCGGATCGACGGCCGCGTTGCGGTAGCGCGCAGCGAACGCCGCATAGTCGGGCAGCGTCGACACGACGAGCCGGTCGCCGTAGGTCGCGTAGCCGACCGCGCCGCTCTCGATGCGGTCGTACGGGCCGTGCCGGTAGTCGAATTCGTAGCGCGTGCGGCCGTTCGCCGTGACCGGCGGCAGCGCGACGTAGCCGCGCGCATCCGCGTACAGCGGCATGTCGGCCGGCAGGTCGAAGATCAGCCGCTGGTTGTCGACCGGCTCGCGCGACGGCTCCACGGTGTAGCCGAAGTAGCCGCGGTTGACGGGCTTCGTGCGGGTCTTGCGGAACGCCACGCGCGTGCTCGACCCGGCTTCGACGCCGGGAAACACGACGGTGCGCAACAGCCCGTCCTGGAACGTCGGCGCGCCGGCCGAGCGCGGTTCCTGCACGTCGCGGATGCCGTCCACGCCGACCGGATGCGCGACACCGTCGCGGTCGATCGTCTCGGCCGCGAGCAGGTCCACCTTCTCGAGATTCTTGTCGAACCACACGTAGCGCTGCGCGACGGCATCGATGCCGTTCGCGTTGTTCGCGCGCAGCGTCGAATCGTCGTGCTCGTCGAGCGAACCGTCGTGCTGGATCACGAATTCATGGACGTCGCTGACGAGCGTGACGGGCGCCGTGTCGGCCGTGTCGTGCGGCACGTCCGCGGCCGCGCTCGCGCCCGGGCTCGCACCGGCCGCATGCGATGCGCCGAGCACAACAGCACATGCCAACATCCAGCCGGCCAGGCCGACAGAAAAGCGCACCACATCGCACCTCGTCGCGGTTCGGAAAACGCGGCCGCGCGGCGGGCAAGGTCACGCGCGCGGCCCTCGTGCCGGCCAGTGTGGGCGACGCATCCGCACGCGTCAAGCCGGTGCAGGCCGACCTACAATGAGTCATCGATGTGTCATCGCGCGCGGCCGGGAGGCACCATGGAAAGCGCAATCGTGGAAGGCGTCGTCCTGCTGGCATTCGCCGCACTCGCCGCGCTGTTCTTCTTCAAGCGCCCGGGGCGCGACCGCGCGAGAGCCAGATTCCATCATCCGCTGCTGCGGCGGCCGAACCGTCCGCATCGGCATCATCGGCCCTGACGGCCGCCAAGGGGCAGTCGCCGGCGGCGCTTGCCGCGTCGCGCCCACGCGGGTGTGCAACGCGGCTGCCCGTCCCACTGACCGACGTTCATCGGCAGCAGCACCGTCTGCTTGCCCTCGACGTGCAGACGCGTCTGCAACTCGACAGGCGTCTGGTTGTGCAGCCGGGCCGTGAGGCAATTCACGCGACGGAAGATCAGCTGGCTCGCGAAGCTCGCGGCGTTCGGATACTCGTCGAGCGTCGACGACGCGAGGTTCATGAATTCGACGACGGAGTTCGTGCCGAACGCGATCCGGTAGTCGGCCGCGATGCCGCTGCGACGGCAATGCGCGACATCGTCGTCGAGCTTCGGTGATCGCGTGACGCAGCCGTTCGAGATGTTCGTGCCCGTCGTATGCCTTCGCATCGACCTCGCCGACCGCGAGGACGATCACGTTGCGGAAGTGCCCGGGAAACATCCGGTAACCCACAGCAGCACGCGCATGCTCGCGCCGCGCTGCTTACCGACCAGCAGCACGGCCGTCGGTTGGGACGGATCGGGCCTGCCCGGCGCGGTCGCCTCGTCGGCTTCGGGCGGCTTGCCCGAGAACAGTTCGTCCTCCTTGGCGAGCTGCGCGCGCGTAGCCGCGTAGCGGCGGTTGATCGTGAAGCACAGCGCGATCGCCGCACTCGTCGCGAGCAGCGACGTCGCGACGCAGTAGCCGCCGCCCGTCGGAAACAGCGCGATCACCTGGTCGCAGCCGAGCGAGATGATGAACACGGTGACCGCCGTCGCGAGTGCGAGGAACAATGCGAGCGGCGTGCAGTGCGCCAGCGCGAGGAATGCCTCCTCCGAGCCGTAGCACGACGACGACGGGCCGTCGGCGCCGAGCCCGCCCCAGGCCAGCAGCGGCGTCACGGCGATCGCACGCCGCGTGCACGGATCGAGGGGGTCGAACGGCCTGCCGACGAGCAATTGCCACACCTTCCGGAAGGCGGTCATGGTCCCCTCCCGGAACGCCCGGTGCCACGCGCTGCGTGATCCTTCAAGACTGATCGACGCACTGGCGCGGCGCCAGCCCACATCTTCCACAGGGGCCGACCGGCGGCCCGGCACCGCTTTCGGCGTGTCAACGAACGACGCCGGCAGCCACGCGCCGGATCGTCCACCTGCACGCACTCGCGCAACACGACGAACCTGCCCCGGCGACCTTCACGGCGATCTTGCCGGCCGCCTTCCCCCGCCAGCCGGCCTCACACGTCGTACCGCCCGATACCGGCCCGCCCCGCTTGCCGCCACCTTCCCCGCGCGCCCCGGCGCGATCGCCGCTTGCGCCCCGTTCGTGCGTTGTTCCCCGCAATTCGACTTTTGTGCGCGCGCAACAATGGCGATGCCTCGCGCCCGGCGCCCTGCGGGAAACCCGTCTCCCGCTCGGCACCGGGCGCGACGGTCTTCAAAAACCACATCTCTCGAGGACATACCATGCAACTCCAATCCCATCCCGCGTGCCGCCCGTTTTATGAAGCCGGCGAACTCACGCAACTGACTGCCTTTTACGAAGAAGGACGTAATGTCATGTGGATGATGCTGCGATCGGAGCCGCGGCCGTGCTTCAACCAGCAACTCGTTACCGACATCATCCATCTCGCACGCGTCGCACGCGACTCGGGCCTGCCGTTCGACTTCTGGGTGACGGGCTCGCTCGTCCCCGAGCTGTTCAACGTCGGCGGCGACCTGAGCTTCTTCGTCGACGCGATCCGCAGCGGCAAGCGCGACCTGCTGATGGCCTACGCGCGCTCGTGCATCGACGGCGTGTACGAGATCTACACGGGCTTCGGCACCGGGGCGATCTCGATCGCGATGGTCGAGGGCAGCGCGCTCGGCGGCGGCTTCGAGGCCGCGCTCGCGCATCACTACGTGCTCGCGCAGAAGGGCGTGAAGCTCGGGTTCCCCGAGATCGCGTTCAACCTGTTCCCGGGCATGGGCGGCTATTCGCTCGTCGCGCGCAAGGCCGATCGGGGCCTCGCGGAGCAGCTGATCGCGACCGGCGAAGCGCACGCATCCGAGTGGTACGAGGATCGCGGCCTGATCGACCAGACGTTCGACGCGGGTGACGCGTATCTCGCGACGCGTACCTTCATCGACGTGACGAAGCCGAAGCTGAACGGCGTGCGCGCGATGCTGCGCGCACGCGAGCGGGTGTTCCAGCTGTCGCGCTCCGAGCTGATGGACATTACGGAAGCATGGGTGCATGCGGCGTTCACGATCGAGCCGAAGGATCTCGCGTACATGGAACGCCTCGTGATGCTGCAGAACCGGCGCGTGTCGAAGCTGCGCACGGTGTAGTGCGACGGGCGCCGCTTGCGGGCGGCGCCCTTTCATGAACGGAGCTCAGGCGATCAGCCTGAGCTTCCTCGTCTCCGCGAGCCACGCCTCGAACGCCTGTGCCGGCATCGGGCGCGCGTAGTAGTAGCCCTGCGCGTGATCGACGTCGAGCTGCTTGAGGAATTCGGCTTCCGCATGCGTTTCGACACCTTCGGCGATCACCGCGAAATTCAGCGCCTTCGCGAGCGACACGACCGAGCGCACCAGCGCCTGCGAGCGCGGATTGCGGTCGATGGCCGTGATGAAGCTGCGGTCGAGCTTGATCGCGTCGAGCGGCAGGCGCGACAACTGCGACAGCGACGAATAACCGGTGCCGAAATCGTCGAGATGGATCTCCGCGCCGAGCTGGCGGAACTGGCGCATCAGCCCGTTGGCCGCATCCTCGTCCTCGATGAAGCAGCTCTCGGTCAGCTCGATGTCGAGCAGGCCGGGCTTCAGCCCCGCGGCGTCGAGGATCGACGCCATCTGGTGCACGATGTTCATGTCCTGCAACTGCCGCGCGGACACGTTCACCGCGATCCGGATACCGAGCCCCTTCGCCTTCCACGCGGCGGCCTGCGCGGCCGCGGTGCGCATCACCCAGCGCCCGAGCGGCGCGATCAGGCCCGACTCCTCCGCGAAGCGGATGAATTCGATCGGCGCGACGAGCCCGCGATCGGGCGACTGCCAGCGGATCAGCGCCTCGACGCCATGCACGTCGCCGGTCGCGATATCGACGACCGGCTGGTAGTGCAGCACGAACTGCTCCTCTTCGAGCGCCTTGCGCAGGTTCGTGTCGAGCCACATGTACTTCGCGACCTTCTGGTTCATCTCCAGCGAGAACACGCGGTACGTATGCTTGCCCTCTTCCTTCGCGACGTACATCGCGGTATCCGCGCTGCGGATCAGCGTCTCGAGCGAGTCGCCGTGCTGCGGATGCATCGCGATGCCGATCGAGCAGCTCGTGTAGACCTCCATCAGCCCGAGATGGATCGGCGTGCGCAGCCGCTCGAGAATGATCTGCGCGGTCGCTTCGAGCAGCGGCCGCGTGCCGTGCTCGAACAGCACGAGGAATTCGTCGCCGCCGAGCCGCGCGAGCGTCGCGCCGGACGGCAGGCAGCCGCTGATGATCGCCGACACGTCCTGCAGCAGCCGGTCGCCGGTGATGTGCCCGTAGTGATCGTTGACGCGCTTGAAGTTGTCGAGATCGAGGAACAGGATGCCGACCTGCCCGCGCGTCGCGGCGGTTTCGGCGGCGATCGCCGCGTGGATGCGCTCGCTGATCGCATGGCGGTTCGGCAGCCCGGTGAGCACGTCGGTGTTCGCGAGTTCGGTGAGCCGCTGCTGCGCGCTGCGCTCCTCGGTGATGTCGATGCCCGAGCAGATCAGGAACTGCTCGTCGACACCGCTGCCGCTCTGGACGAACTTGTTGCGGAACTGGAACAGGCGCGGCCCGTTGACCGTATTGATGTAGCGCTCGACCGCGAACGACTGGTTGCTCGCGAAAAAGCCGGTGATGTTGCTGCGCGACTGCGCGCCCTGCTCCGGGCTCATGAACAGCTCGAACGCGCTGCGGCCGATCACGTCGACCTCGCGCTTGCCCGTCACTTCCTCGCACAGGCGGTTGAAGCGCTGCACCATCCCGTTGCGGTCGAGGATCACGACGAGCGAGTTCACCTCCGACACGACCTGCTCGGCGAACGCGAGCCCGTGCGCGAGATCGATCGCGACGGACTCGGCATCGGAATAGGCGGAGGCGGTGCCGGCCCAGTTGCTCGTGTCGACCTTCCGGCCGACGAGATGGAGCCTGACCGATTCGCCGAACAGCGCGATGTCGAGCACGAGGTGCGACGTGACGCCGGTCAGCGCGCGGATGCTCGCGGCCTGTTCGGCCGTCAGCGCGACGGCGACGTTGGTCAGCCCGCGGACGGCCGCCAGTTCGAGTGCATTGCTGTCGCTGCCGAGACGCCAGCAGGGGCTGCGCGTACCGACGTGCGCCTCGAGCACCGCGCTATCGTTTTCGTCATCCATGGAGACGCCCCGATCCAGAAAAAACGCACAGTGTAGACGGAGGCGAGTCGGCCGACCGCCCTTCCGGGCCGCGCAGCGCGCGCTCCCGGAAGGGCAACCGTGGTTGCCGTGATGATGGGCCTCGTCCCGTACTTGTTTCCAGCTAATGCGACCCGGCGTTCGCGCATGATGCGCGCAGGTTGTGCCTAACGAATGATGAGAGCCATCTTATCAAATGACGATCGAGAATGGCACTCACATTTAGAGCGGAGTGTCAAGGAATTGGGACTCGATTGGCAAGCCGGATTATTCATGATTGGCAGCCTGCCTGAACGCGGGTGCGACGGTGCGCAACGAGTCTGGCACGACAGGCTGAACGCCCCGCCGGGCGGGCGTTTGCGGCCGATTTCTGAATACGGGGACAGCGATGCGGCGGGATCGTGGCGACAGGGTCGGATCGCGTTCCTGCGATCCGGTTTCCCGTATTTTTTGATTCCGTTCGGGCATTAATGCACGGCTTTATTCCACAGTCCGTTGCAATGTTATCCGCGCGCCGGCGCGGGGCTCCCGCGCCGGTCGCCCACGCCGGTCGCCCGGCTCAGCCCGCCGCGCCGTATCCGCCGCCGCCCGGAGTTTCGACGACGAACACGTCGCCCGGCGCCATCTGCGCACGGCCGATATGCTCGAGCGCCTCGACCGTGCCGTCCGCGCGCTCGATCGTGTTGCGGCCGAGCGCGCCGGCCTCGCCGCCCGCCGCGCCGAACGGCGCGTGGATCCGGTTGTTCGACAGGATCGACGCGGTCATCGGCTCGAGGAAGCGGATCCGCCGCACCGCGCCGTCGCCGCCGCGCCAGCGGCCGCCGCCGCCCGACCCGGCGCGGATGCGGTGCGAATCGAGCCGCACCGGGTAGCGCCATTCCAGCACCTCCGGATCGGTGAGCCGCGAGTTCGTCATGTGCGTCTGCACCGCGCCGACGCCCGCGAAGCCGTCGCCGGCACCGCTGCCGCCCGCAATCGTCTCGTAGTACTGGTAGCGATCGTTGCCGAATGTGAAGTTATTCATCGTTCCCTGGCTCGACGCGACGCAGCCGAGCGCGCCGTACAGCGCGTTGGTGATGGCCGACGACGTCTCGACGTTACCCGACACGACCGCCGCCGGATACTCGGGATTCAGCATCGAGCGGGCCGGCACGATCACCGTGAGCGGCTTCAGGCAGCCGGCGTTCAGCGGGATGTCGTCGCCGACCAGCGTGCGAAACACGTACAGCACGGCGGCCATGCACACGGCCTTCGGCGCGTTGAAGTTGTTGTCGAGCTGCGCGGACGTGCCCGTGAAATCGATTTCCGCGCGCCGCGCGGCCCGGTCGACGCGGATCGCGACACGAATCTCCGCGCCGTTGTCGAGCGGGTAGCGGTACGCGCCGTCCTGCAGCGCGCCGATCACGCGCCGCACCGCTTCTTCCGCGTTGTCCTGCACGTGCCCCATGAACGCGAGCACGACGTCGCGGCCGAACTGCGCGACCATCCGGCGCAGCTCGTCGACGCCCTTCTGGTTCGCGGCGACCTGCGCGCGCAGGTCGGCCATGTTCTGCTCGACGTTGCGCGCCGGGTAGCGGCCCGACGCGAGCAGCGCGCGGGTTTCCGCATCGCGCAGCGTGCCGGCCGACACGAGCTGCCAGTTGTCGATCAGCACGCCTTCCTCGTCGATATGCGTCGAATCGGGCGGCATCGAGCCCGGCGTCGTGCCGCCGATGTCCGCGTGGTGGCCGCGCGAGCCGACGTAGAACAGCGGCGCGTCCGAACCGTCCGCGAACACCGGCGTGATGACGGTCACGTCCGGCAGGTGCGTGCCGCCGTGATACGGATCGTTCAGCATGAACACGTCGCCGTCGCGCATGCGGCCGCGGTTGCGCTCGATCACCGTGCGGATGCTCTCGCCCATCGAGCCCAGGTGCACCGGCATGTGCGGCGCGTTTGCGATCAGGTTGCCGTCGCCGTCGAAAATCGCGCACGAGAAGTCGAGCCGCTCCTTGATGTTCACCGAGTACGCGGTGTTCTGCAGCCGCAGCCCCATCTGCTCGGCGATCGACATGAACAGGTTGTTGAAGATCTCGAGCCGCACCGGGTCGGCGTCGGTGCCGAGCGAGCGGCGCGTCGGCAGCGGCGTCGTGCGTGTCAGCACGAGGTTGCCCTGCGCGGTCATCTGCGCGCGCCAGCCGGGCTCGACGACGGTCGTGCCGTTCTTTTCCGCGACGATCGCCGGGCCGTCGATCGCGTCGCCGGCCAGCAGCGTGTCGCGCACGTAGAGTGCCGCGTCGTGCCATTGGCCGCCGGAATAAAAGCGCACCGCGGAATGCGCGCGCAGTGCGCCAGCGCCGCCGTCGCTGCCGTCGCTGCCGTCGCCGCGCGGCGCGAGCGGGGCGATCTCCACCGGCGCGTCGGAGCGGCCGATCGCCTCGACCGACGCGAGTTCGGCCACCAGCGGCGTGCCGGGCATCAGGAACGCGTAGCGCTGCCGGTACGCGGCCTCGAATGCCTGCTGCATCGCGGCGACGCTGCCGGCCGGCACGTCGAGCGTCGAATCGGTGCCCTGGTAGCGCAGGTGCACGCGGCGCTCGATCGCGATCCGCGCCTGCGGCACGCCCTGTTCGAGCAGCGCGCCGACGGCCTCGTCGGCCAGCCGGTCGAGCGCCGCGTTCAGCGCCGGCAGCGACGCGTCGGACAACACCGCCTCGACCGCACGCTCGCGCATCGCGGTCTGGTCGGCGAGGCCCATCCCGTATGCGGACAGCACGCCCGCGAGCGGGTGCGCGAACACCTGCGTCATCCCGAGCGCGTCGGCCACGCCGCACGCATGCTGGCCGCCCGCGCCGCCGAACGTCGTCAGCACGTAGCGCGACACGTCGTGGCCGCGCTGCACCGAGATCTTCTTGATCGCGTTCGCCATGCTGCCGATCGCGATTTCCAGGAAACCTTCGGCGAGCGCCTCGGGCGTCTCGCGCCGCCCGGTCGCCGCGTAGATCTCGTCGGCGAGCGCGGCGAACTTCGCGACCACGCCGTCGCGGTCGAGCGGTTCGTCCGCATGCGGGCCGAACACGCGCGGGAAATGATCGGGCTGGATCTTGCCGAGCATCACGTTGCAGTCGGTCACAGTCAGCGGGCCGCCGCGCCGGTACGCGGCCGGCCCCGGGTTCGCGCCGGCCGACTCGGGCCCGACGCGCAGCCGCGCGCCGTCGAAGCCCAGCACCGAGCCGCCGCCGGCGGCCACCGTATGGATGCTCATCATCGGCGCGCGCATCCGCACGCCGGCCACCTGCGTCTCGAACACGCGCTCGAACTCGCCGTGGTAGTGCGACACGTCCGTCGACGTGCCGCCCATGTCGAAGCCGATCACGCGCTCGAAGCCGGCCGCCTGCGCGGCGCGCACCATCCCGACGATGCCGCCGGCCGGGCCCGACAGGATCGCGTCCTTGCCCTGGAACGCGTCGGCACGCGTGAGGCCGCCGCTGCTCTGCATGAACTGCAGGTTCACACCCGGCATCTCGTGCGCGACCTGCTCGACATAACGACGCAGGATCGGCGACAGGTACGCGTCGACGACGGTCGTGTCGCCGCGCGACACCATCTTCATCAGCGGCGACACCTCGTGCGACACCGATACCTGCGTGAAGCCGATCCGGCGCGCCAGCGCGGCCAGCGCGCGCTCGTGCGCGGTGTAGCGATAGCCGTGGATCAGCACGATCGCGAGCGCGCGCACGCCCGAGTCGTACACGCGGCGCAGCGACACTTCGGCCTGCTCCGCGTCGAGCGGCACGACGACGTCGCCGTGCGCGCCGATGCGCTCGTCGATCTCGACGACGGTTTCGTACAGCGCGTCGGGCAGCACGATGTCGAGATCGAACAGGCGCGGCCGGTTCTGGTACGCGATGCGCAGCACGTCGCGAAAACCGCGCGTCGTCGCGAGCGCGGTGCGTTCGCCCTTGCGTTCGAGCAGCGCGTTGGTCGCGACCGTCGTGCCCATCTTCACCATGTCGACGCGCGCGGGCGTGATCGGCTCGCCGGCCGCGAGGCCCAGCAGGTGGCGAATCCCGGCCACGGCCGCGTCGCGATACTGCTCGGGGTTCTCCGACAGCAGCTTGTGCGTGACGAGCGTGCCGTCGGGCCGGCGCGCGACGATGTCGGTGAACGTGCCGCCGCGGTCGATCCAGAATTGCCAGCGCGCGGCGTCGGAGGAAACGGGGGTGTCGTGTCGGTCAGTCATGATGTCGGGTCGATGCGTCGTGAAATCGAGGACGAGCGCCGCCGCACGGCGCGCGCGGCGCGCCATGTCACGGTGTCGATGAAAGGGGGAAGAAAACGCGGGACGGACCGCCCCGCCGGTTCAGGCGGCGTCGAGTTCGCGGCCGCGTGTCTCGGGCAGCGTCAGCGCGGCGACGATCACCACGCCGTATGCGGCGACCGCGAAGATGCCGATGCTCATGCCGAGCCCGTATTGCTTGGACAGCGCGCCGATCAGGAACGGGAACAGCGCACCGATCGCGCGGCCCACGTTGTAGCAGAAGCCCTGGCCGGAGCCCCGCACGCGGGTCGGGAACAGTTCGGTGAGGAATGCGCCCATCCCGGAGAAGATGCCCGATGCGAAGAAGCCGAGCGGGAAACCGAGCCACAGCATCGACGCGTTGGTCAGGTTCAGCGACGTGTACGCGAACGCGATCACCATCGAGCCCAGCGCGAACAGGATGAAGTTCGGCTTGCGGCCGAGGCGGTCGGTCAGGTACGCACTCGTCAGGTAGCCGACCCACGAGCCGAAGATGATCATCGCCAGATAACCGCCGGTGCCCATCACCGTGAGGTGACGCTCGGTCTTCAGGAAGGTCGGCAGCCACGTCGTGATCGCGTAGTAGCCGCCCTGCGCGCCGGTCGTCAGCAGCGCCGCGCGCAGCGTCGTCGTGATCAGCTTCGGCGCGAAGATCTCCGTGAGGCGCGGCGCGTCGGCCACTTTCGCCTGCGCGGCCTTCTCCTTCTCGTAGACGTCCGGCTCCTTCACGTAGCGGCGGATCGCGACGACCAGCAGCGCCGGTGCGAGCCCGACGAGGAACAGCGCGCGCCACGCCTGCTCGGCGGGCAGCACCGAGAACAGCAGCGCATACAGCAGCGCGCACAGCCCCCAGCCGATCGCCCAGCCCGACTGCACGAGGCCGACCGCCTTGCCGCGGTCGCGCGCGCGGATCACTTCGCCGATCAGCACGGCGCCGGCCGTCCATTCGCCGCCGAAGCCGAAGCCCATCAGCGCGCGCGCGGCGAGCAACTGATGGTAGTTTTGCGCGAGCCCGCACAACGCGGTGAACACGGCGAACCACAGCACCGTGAGCTGCAGTGTGCGCACGCGGCCGATCCGGTCGGACAGGATGCCGGCGATCCAGCCGCCGGCCGCCGACGCGAGCAGCGTGACCGTGCCGATGAAGCCCGCATCCGCGAACGAGATACCCCAGGTCGCGACGAGCGTCGGGATCACGAACGACAGCATCTGCGTGTCCATCCCGTCGAGCATGTAGCCGACCTTGCAGCTCCAGAACGCGCGGCGCTCGCGCGGCTGCGCGTCGCCGTACCACGAGAACAGGCCGTTGCGCTCGGGGCTCGCGGGCTCCGCGGCGTTCGCCGCGAGGGTCTTGCTTTCCATGGTGATGCTCCTGTCGTGATTCGCCGTCAAACGGCGGTCGTGCGTGCGGTATGTGGTGCGGTACGTCGTGCGATATGTGGTGCGGGCCGTCGTCGCCCCGGATCAGAATACGGCCAGCGACGCGTTCGTGATGTCGGTCATCAGCATGTGGCCGGGCGTGTGCGCGATCGCGATCGGCAGCTTCGCGTCCATCAGCGCCGTTTGCGGCGTCACGCCGCACGCCCAGAACACCGGCAGCTCGCCGTCGCGGATCGTCACCGCGTCGCCGAATTCGGGCGCGTTAAGGTCGGCGATGCCCAGTTCGCGCGGATCGCCGAGATGGATCGGCGCGCCGTGCACGCCCGGAAACCGGCTCGTGACCTGCACCGCGCGGATCGCGTCGGCGCCGCGCATCGGCCGCATCGACACGACGAGCTGGCCACCGAAGATCCCCGCCCGGCGGTTCGGGATCGACGTGCGGTACATCGGCACGTTGCGCCCCTCCTCGACGTGGCGCAGGCCGATCCCTTCGCGGGCCAGCATGTCCTCGAACGAGAACGAGCAGCCGATCGCGAACACGACGAAATCGTCGCGCCACAGCGCGTCCAGCGACTCGACGCGCTCGGTCAGGCGGCCGTCGCGGTAGACGTTGTAGCTCGGCACGTCGGTGCGGATGTCGAGATCCTCGCCGAGCGCGTCGACCCGGAACGCGCCCGGTTCGCCGACGCCCAGCAGCGGGCAGGCTTTCGGATTCGCCTGACAGAAGCGCAGGAAATCGTGCGCGTACGCATCGGGCAGGATCGCGAGGTTCGCTTGCGCGTACGGACCGCAATGGCCCGCGGTCGGGCCGCGGAATGCGCCGCGGCGCACGGACTGGCGGAATTCGGAAGGCGTCATGAGGTTCTGTCGCTTGTCGGTGTGTCGTCGGGATGACGGTGCCGTGTCATCGGATACGGCGAAGAATAGAAAAGAAAAAATTTTGTCGCCAACGAGTTTTTTTGCGCTTCGTGTATAGAATTTCTTTACACGAAGCCGGGTTTTCCCCAGTCCCGTTCATTTTTTCAGCGGGACAAGCTGCGCGCCCAACGCCTTGCCGACCACCATGAACACGCGTTTTCTCGAAACCTTCGTCACGCTCGCGAAGCTGCGCAACTTCCGCACGACGGCCGCCGCGCTGCACGCGACGCCGGCCGCGATCTCGCAGCGCCTGAAGGCGCTCGAGGACGAATTGCAGACGGTACTCGTCGACCGCGACAGCCGCGAGTTCCGGCTCACGCCGAACGGCGAATATCTGCTCGGCTACGCGAAAGCCGTGGTCGAGGCGACGCAGGAACTGCAGGCCGCCGCGTCCGGCGAAAGTGCGTTGCGCGGGAAGCTGCGGCTCGGCGTAATCGAGACCGTCGTGCACAGCTGGCTGCCGCACTACATGCGGCGGCTGGCGGCCGACTATCCGCAGCTGGAAATCGACCTGACCGTCGACGTCAGCGTCGTGCTGCAGCGCCGGCTGATGGCCGGCGAGCTCGACCTGATCATCCGCGTGGAAGGCAGCGACGAAGCGTCGGTCGTGTGCGATGCGCTCGCGAACTATCCGGTGCGCTGGATCGCGCGGGCGGGGCTGCTGCCGAATACGCGCTCGGGCCTCGCGCGGCAGGTGCTGCGCCAGCCGATTCTCACGTACGGGCGCGGTACGGCGCCCCACCGTGCGCTCGAGGATATCGTCCGTACCCTTGCGCATGCGCACGGCGTGCCGCTGTCTGACACGCGCATCACCGGGTCGCCTTCCATCTCCGTGATCGTTCAGCTCGTGCGCGACGGTTTCGGCGTCGCGGCGATTCCGGTGCTGTTCGTCGATGCGCTGATCGAGAGCGGCGAAGTCGTCGAGCTGCCGCTGCAGCCGTCACCGCCGTCGATCGTCGTGTCGATGTCGCGGCGGGCGGATGCGCCGAGGTTCGTGCACGGCGCGTCGATTGCGGCGCGGGTCGCGTGTCACGAGTATTGCGAGAAGAGTACGCGGCGGTTGGTTGAAGCGCTTTGAGGCGTGGGGCGCGCAAGGCGGTGTTTTTCGGGTTCCTGGGCGGGTATCTCGCTTGTGACCAGGACGGGGGCGGGTCAGTGGCCCCGTAGACCGTGGGTAGCCGGAGCTTGATGAAGAATTGATTGCACGCGTTGCCGCGAAAACCCGCGTTCAAGCGTGGGCTTCCAGACGCGGCGCGCCGTTACTTATCTGCAATGCGAAATAAATGATTCAGACAGCCATTCACGCGGATAACCCTGCATGCGGCTGCGTCAGCTTGCCGTCGCCGTACTCGCGCAGCACCTTCGAAATCACGACGCGATAGCCGTCCAGCCAGCGCGCCTGCTTCGCCTTTGCCTCGCGATGCGCCGGATGCTGCATCAACTGCTGCAGCGCCGCCTCCGACTCCCAGTAGTAGACGTTCTGGATCAGCCCCGATTCGGCGTTTTCCCACGTCTCCTCGCCGAGATAGCCGGGCGTCGCGCGCGCCATGTCGGCGATCTGCCGATCGAGCCGATGAAATTCGTCGTCGTATTGCCCGGCGCGAAAAATGAAGGTCGACGCGTACATGCCTGCTCCATCGAAAGCGATTGAAAGAGCGGCGATTGTAAGGCACGCGCGGCGTGCCGCGATCGTCACGCGGCTAGCGGATCGGCACTGGCCCGGCCGGCAAGCCACGCGTCGATGCGTGGCGCATCTTCACGCATGCCGGCCGCGGGCGCCTGCATCGCGGCCAGCGCGTGCCGTGCACGTTCGAGCGCCTCCCCGAAGCCGCGCAACTCACGCGTCGCGGGCCGGTCGCCGGCATGGCGGCGTGCGAGTGCCGCTTCGATGTTCGCGGCGATCAATGCACGCTGAGCGTCGATGAAGTCGATGCACAGCGTGCGGCAATGCGCGGATACCGACGCAACGGCGAGCAGGACGGGCACGATCGACACGGTCAAGTACCCGCCGGGCGCGAGCCGCGACAGCGCACGATGTCCCTCCTGCCCGCCGCCGGTCAACGATGCGAACACCGCATCGCGCCACACCGCGCGCTCGAACACGAGCGCATCGCGATGCGCATCGAGCGCCGCACGGTCTGCGACCTGTCCGGCCGTCACCAGCGGAATCGGGAAAGAGGATTCGACGGGAGACTGCGCGCCCGCGGTGTCGACAATGCAGTTCGCGCCAAGCCATCCCGCATCGTCGCGCCGCGCGGCCAGCACTCGGGACTGCAACCGGTCGGGCAGCATCGGATCGAGCGGCACCGCGCCGCAGATCGACGGCTTGTCCGCATGCACGCTGCAGCGGCCGTCGTCGGCCAGTGCCGCGCAACGGCCGAGCGACGGATAGTCGTAGCCCTGCAGCGTCAGCACGATCCATTCGCTCCCCGCGATGCCGGTGCGATGAAACAGCTGCCCGGCCAGCGCATCGGAAGCCGCGACATCGTCGGCATCGAGCGCGTATTCACGGCCGCCCGCGCGCCAGCGCTCGCCGATCCGCCGCTTCGGCACGCGACGGATCGTCAGCGCACCGACGAAGCGATGACGATGCCGGAACAGTTCGCGCAACGACAGCGTCGGCGCACTGTTGCAGCAGCGTCCGCATGCGTTGCACGCGAGCAGGTAGGTGTCTACCACGGCCGTCGCACCGAATCCTGGTAGCGCGTGAGAATGAAGCGCGCGACGTCGTCCGAGTGATAGGCGGCGACGAGTTGCGTCACCCACGGCTTCGCGCGATCGGCATCGCGCACCGTCAGCACGTTCGCATACGGCGAGCGCGCGTCCTCGAGGCTGATGCTGTCGCGCGCGGGTTGCAGCCCGGCACGCGCGGCATCGTCGCTGTCGATTGCAACGAACGCGGCCTTGTCGAGCGCCGCGTAAAGGCGTTCGCGGCGCAGCGCGACGAGCTTCAGCCCGAGCCGGTTGCCGGTCACGTCGCGCAGCGTCGCATGCAGGCCGGCCTGCTCGCGCAGCGTCACCAGCGTGTCGTTCTGCAGCAGCACGAGCGCACGCGCCATCCCGCGCGGATCGTCGGGAATCGCGACCGTCGCACCGGGTTGCAGTTCGTTCAGGTTCTTGAGCTTGCGCGAATACAGCGCCATCGGCAGCGTGACGGTCGGCGCGATTCCGGTCAGGGCGTAGCGTTTCCGCGCGCGCGTCGCGGCAAGCTGTTGCGCGTCCTCGAAGCTGGCCGCGTCGATCCGGCCATCGGCCAGCGCCGCGTCGATGCGCGACGCATCGTCGAATTCGACGACGTCGATGCCGAATCCTCGTGACGCGGCGACCCGCTTCACTTCGTCGAGGATCTGCGCATGCACGCCGCGCGTCACGCCGACGCGGACGGCCGCTGCAGTCGCTGCAGTCGCCGCAGTCGATTCAGCGGCGACGGCCAAAGCCGGATGAACGGCCCCGCACGCAACCATCAGCCACGCGCCCAGGTAGTGCGCGACGCGCTTCATGACGCATCCCTCAGAATCGTGCGAAATCCGATATGCGACGCGCCGAGATCGGCTTCCTGCTGTTCACGCGACGACGCGCGATAACGCACGCAGTAGTCACGCGAGCACAGGAACGAGCCGCCCTTGATGACCATCGGCGTATCGTGCCGGCGCGTCGGCGGCGCGACGGCCGCCGTGTCGCCGTTGGTATGCGACTGATGCGGGCCCGTGTATGCGTCCCGGGTCCACTCCCACGCATTGCCGATCATGTCGTAGAGCCGGAACCCGTTCGCCGCGTAGCAGCCGACGGGCGCGAGCCCCGCATGGCCGTCCTCGGCCGTGTCGAGCACCGGGAACGCGCCCTGCCAGTAGTTCGCGGCCGGCTTGCCCTGCGCGTCGCGCGGCGCCGCGTCGAGCGACGCGTCGTCGCGGCCGGCCTTGCCCGCGTATTCCCATTCGGCCTCGGTCGGCAGGTCGCGGCCGAGCCACCGCGCATACGCGAGCGCATCGCGCTGCGTGACGAGCGTGACGGGCAGGTTGCCGATCCCGTCGACACCACTGCCCGGCCCGCGCGGATGACGCCACGACGCGCCCTTCACCCACGACCACCACGCGAGGTCGCGCGCGTTCATCTCGTCGCGTGTCGGCACATGGAACACGGCCGCCCCGCCCTGCTGCTCGGCCTCGGTAACGTAGCCGGTCGCCTGCACGAACGCGGCGAACTGCGCGATCGTCACGTTGGTCTGGTCGATCCAGAACCCGCCGACGCGCGTGCGGCCGTCGCCCACCGGGCGCTCGTCCGCGTAGCCGCGCGTGCTGCCGAACACGAACGCGCCGCCGCGCAGGTGCACCATCCCGGCCTTCGGGTCGTCGCGCCACCCGGCCGGCAGCCCCGAATAGCGCGCGCACTGCCGCTCCGAGCCGAGCGGCGCGAGCGCGCGGCCGCGATTCGCGTCGTCGAATGCGTCGCCCCCCGGCGCGACGGGATTCGCATAGCCGGCCGCGAACGCGGCGGCGAACAACGTGGCAGCCAGCGCCGCGCCGATCGTCCAGAACCGGAACCGCATCGTGTCGCCCCGGTATCAGTAGTAGCCGCGCGGACGCAGCGGTTCGACGCCGCCGACGTTGCTCATGTAGGTCTTCCACTGGTCGACGAGCGTGCCGATCACCGACGGGTTCTGCGCCGACACGTCGGTCGTCTCGCCGCGATCCGACGCGAGGTCGTAAAGCTGCCAGTGCCCGTCGAGCGGCCCGAGCGGCGGTTCGGTCCACAGTGCCTTCCAGCGGCCGTCGGCGCTGCGCAGGTAGGCGCGGCCGTACGCTTCGTCGCCGAACGGCGCCGTATGCACCTCGCCCGTCGCCGACCCCGTGAGCACCGGCAGCAGCGACTGGCCGGTGACCGGATACACGTAGCGGTTGTTGTAGATCACCTTGCCCTTGTTCTGGTCGACGCCCGTCAGCGTGTTGACGAGCGGCGGCGCCGGCTGCGACGGCGGCGTGACGCCCGCGATCGCGAGGAACGTCGCCGTGTTGTCGGTCACGTGCGTGAACGCGCGCAGCGTCGGCAACTGCTGCGTCTGGCCCGGCAGGCGCACGATCGTCGGCGTCGATACGCCGCCTTCGGCCGAATACCCCTTCGTGAGCCGGAACGGCGACGCGCTCACCTCGGCCCAGCGCAGCCCGTACTGCAGGCGCTGCGCGTTCTGCTTGCCGTTGTCGGTGCCGAGAGTCGAGTAGACCGGGTCCTGCCCGTTCGCGGTGTCGGTCGCCGTCGGGTCCGCGCCCGAGTCGATCGGCCAGCCTTCCGAGCCGTTGTCCGACTGGAACATGATGAACGTGTTGTCGTATTCGCCGATGTCCTTCAGGTGCTGGATCAGGAGTCCGATGTTGTAGTCGAGGTTCTCGACCATCCCCGCATAGATCTCCATGTAGCGCGCCTGCGCCCGCCGCTCGGCCGGCGACAGGCTCGACCACAGCTTGTCGACCTTGCCGGGGCCGTAGTCGCTGTAGCCGTCGGCGGCCGAATGCACCGCGCTGACGTATTTCGCGTTCGCGGTGCCGTTGTTCGCGGTCGCGGGCGACGCCGCCGTCGTTTCGGGCAGGCCGTCGAACGGCTTGAAATCGGCGGGGATCAGGCCGAGCGCCTTCTGCCGTGCGATCCGCGCATTGCGGATCGCGTCGTAGCCGGCGTCGTACACGCCCGCGTACTTGTGCAGCCATGGTTCGGGCACCTGCAGCGGCCAGTGCGGCGACGTATACGCCGCGTACGCGAAGAACGGCTTGCCGTCGCGCTTGTTCGAATCGATGTACGAGATCAGCTTCTGCGTATAGAAATCGGTCGAATAGAACACGGCCGGGCTGCCGCCCGCGCCGCCCGGCTGCCCGGGCTGGCCAGGCTGCACGTAACGGCCGTCTTCCGTGTAGTTCGACGAGCCGGCCGGCTCGTGCGCGAAGTGGTTGGTCGCCGCGCCTCCGAGCAGCACGTAGCTGCGCTCGAAGCCCCACTGGTCCGGCGTCTGCCCGCTGCCCGTCGCGCTGCCGACGATCCCCGAGCCGATATGCCACTTGCCCGCGATGTACGTGTGGTAGCCGGCATCCTTCAACAGTTGTGCGAACGACAGCGCGCGGTCGTTCAGGTAGCCCTCGTAGCCGGGCAGCCCGCGCCGTTCGTCGGTCGGCACCCCCATCGTGCCTTCGCCGACCAGATGGTGATCGGTGCCGGACACCAGCATCGCGCGCGTGATCGCGCAGACGGTGCCCGTGTGATGGTTCGACAGGATGCGGCCCGACGCGACGAGCGCGTCGAGGTTCGGCGTGTTGATCTCGCCGCCGAATGCATGGATGTCGGAATAGCCGAGATCGTCGGCCATGATGTACAGGATGTTCGGGCGTTTCGCCGCCAGCGGCGGCGCGGGGTTCGTCGATGACGACGGCGGATCGCTGTCGACGCCGCCGCACGATGCAAGCGACAACGCGCCGGCAATCGCGGCGCAGACGACACGGAAACGAAAAGCATGCAACGGCGAAGCGGACTTTTTCATCGTTCTGGAACGCGCGATCTACGGGATCGGCGATCTTAGCGTCGCGCGCGCGGCACCCAAAGTCCGATTCGTCACATGCTAACGGGGCGGCGGAATATGCACGCAAGCCGAATACCGGCCATCAGCACGCGCGTATGCATGCGCGCGCGCCGAAGCCGGCCGCCGCCGGGCCGCGCGCGACGGCTCGCCCGCGCGTCGTGCTTCAGCTGCGTCCGCCGAGGCTGCCGCCGCCGTCCACGGCCAGCACCTGCCCCGTGACGAAACCGGCCTCGTCCGACAGGAAGAACGCGATCGCGGCCGCCACATCGTCGGGCGTGCCGAGCCGGCGCGCGGGAATCGTCGCGAGCACCTTGCGTTCGGCTTCGCTGCCGACGGGCCGCGTCAGCCGGAACAGTTCCGTCTCGATCGGCCCCGGCGCCACCGCGTTGACGGTCACGCCATGTTCGGCCAGTTCGAGCGCCCACGTGCGCGTGCAGCCGACGAGCGCGCTCTTCGCGGCGGAATACGCGGTGCGATCGAGACTGCCGAAAATCGCCCGGCTGCAGATGTTGACGATGCGCCCGTGGCCGCGCGCCTTCATCGCGTCCGCAAAGTGCTGCGTGACCTGGATCGCGGCCCGCACGTTGAGATCGAACACGGTCTGCAGCGACCGGAAATCGATCTGCCCGAGCGGTTGCGGCATCACGATGCCCGCATTGTTCACGATACCGTCGACAGCGTGCTGCTCACCGATACGGGCAAGCGTTGCCGCCGTCTGTTCGATGTCGGCGAGATCGCACGCGCGCAGTTCGCCGGGAAAGTCGATGCCCTGCACATTTCGCGCGAGGCCGATGACGTGATGACCGTGCCGTGCGAGCAAGGTGCTGACCGCGAGGCCGATGCCGCGCGATGCGCCGGTGACGAGATAGGTGCGAGATGACATGCGTGCTCCCGAAGTTCGTTCACGTGAATAGCGTGGAGAGAGGTTTCCAGGGTGGAGGCCCGGAACCGGTGCTTTGGTCGGACGATTCTACGTGCGTAACGGAAGTTACGTCGTGTCGTTACGGGCGTGTCCGTGGCAACACGGTACGTTTACTGCGCATCAGATGCGCCAGGAATTTCCAAATCACGACTGGTGGGAATTATCGTCTGATTTAATCTTGATGCACCGAATATAAAAGAAAGCTTGTTAATCAAATATCGAACCCGCAAACGTTTTACGCGAATGAATTACGCATCCGAAAAATTAGACCAATAACGAATTTAAAATAGATTCAGCTTGAAACGATAACAGGCACGCCTCTTGCTGACTCCCCCCATCATGTGCGCGTTCGACCAGGAACGAATAACCCGAAAATCGGGCGCAGCCATATTTCGCACAAGTGAATCCGGGCTACGTGACGCAGACCGGCTACAACAACACAACGCCACGCTGGTGCAACAAGGCACGCCAACTACGCGAACACCAACCAGAACGGCTTCAACAACACCGTTTCGGTCAAGCAGCATTAAGTGCCGCCGGCGTAACGGAAAGGCCGGACGGATACACGTTCGGCTTTTTTTCATTCGACAGGGGACGATCATGGTCGGCATTCACGATCTCAACGCCTATTTCGACATCGCCGCCAGTGCCGGCGGCGTGAATATCGTGCCGCACGTGCGGGCGGCCGCACCGGTCGACGTGTCGTACAGCCTGCGCATCACCCGAACCGGCGGCGCGGGCTCGGCCTCGCTGACGCGCTCCGGCGAATCGCGGCTCGCTGGCGGCGAGGACCAGCCGCTCGCGACGCTGCTGCTGAGCGTCGATTCGAGCGATATCTGCAAGGCAACGCTGGTTCTGCACGTCAACGGCGAGCATGCGGAGTATTCGGCGGACTGCAATCCGCATCGGACGGCGGGTTGATACGGCGCGGCCTGGGGGCCGTCGCGCCGCATGGCAAGCGCCTGCCGCGCGGCGCGACCGGCATCGGCGCGCGGCGGTCAGCCGGCCCGCCCCTCCGCCATCGGCATCGCGCGCCGCGACGCGATCCGCCACGCACGAATCGGCCGGCATCGACACGCCGGCCCGCATCCCGCGCGCGTTCGGTATTCAGTAACGCATCACGAGAAACAGGCCGGCAGCCGCGAGCGCCATCCCCGGCCATGCGAGCGCGCCGATCGTCTCGCCGAGCGCCACGAGCGCAATCAGCGCGGTCGCGGGCGGGATCAGGAAGAACAGCGCCGACACGCGCGACGCCTCGCCGTACCGCACCATCGCGAGCAGCAGCGAGATCGCGATCAGCGAGTTGCAGATGACGAGGTACGCGAGCGAACCGGCGAGCCCGGCGGTCCATTGCACGTGCATCGGTTCGAGCGCGAACGCGAGCGGCGCGGTGACCGCGAGGCCGACCGCGTACTGCACGAGGTTCGCGGTGACCGGATGGACGTCGGTGCCGAAGCGTTTTTCCCACAGCGTGCCGCCGGTGATGCAGGCGAGCGCGAACAGCGCGAACGCGAGCGCCCACGGCGACGCGACATCGACCGACGAACGCGCGAGGATCACCAGCACCGCGCCCGCGGCGCCGAGTGCGAGCCCGATCCAGCGCAGCACGCCGACGCGTTCGCCGGCAATCATCGGCGCGAGCAGCCCGACGAGGATCGGCTGCTGCGACGTGACGAGCGCGACGGCGCCCGCCGACATGCCGAGCTTCAGGCTCAGGTACGTACACGCGAAATAACCGGCCTGCAGCAACAGGCCGACCACGACGAGATCGCGCCATGCGCGCCCCGTGCGCGGCAACGCAGGGCGCAGCCACAGGAACGGGCCGGCGAGCAGCGCGACGACGCACGCATAGCGCAGCGCGAGGAAGGTGAGCGGATCGGCATAACGCAAGCCGAGCTTCAGGAACACGAAGCCGCTTGCCCACAGCAGCAGGAACAGTGCGGGCGCGATGCGCAGCCAGCCGGGTTGCCGTGCGGCCTTCGTGGTATCGATCGTCGTCATGTACGCGCGCGCCGGGTTGTCGCAGGGAGGTCTGCCCCGTGCGCACCGGGGCTGCATGCCGGCCCGCGCATCACCGAAGAACCGTGTAACGGGTGAGGTTCTGAACGGTCGCTGAGATGACGATGGCGATGACGACCTGCGGTTCGCGCTTCATCACGTCGTGCCCCCGGCGTATCGGGTGTGCGACGATCATACGCCGCACCGGCCGACCATGCGTCGCGGGGATGCCGCGACCGACGCGCCCGCCTCAACCATCCGACGCGAGCATGTTCGGTATCTCGTCCACGAGCGCATCGATGACGACACGCACCTTCGACGGCACGTGGCGCGATGCCGGCCGCACGGCGAACACTTCGGCGCCCGACACGCTGTTGCTGTCCATCACGAGCGCGAGGCGGCCGTCGCGCAGGTAAGGCGCCATCAGCCAGCAGGGGAGCCACGCGAGGCCCGCGCCGGCGGCGGCCGCATCGGCAATGGCCTGCAGGTCGTCGAGCCGCAGGCGCCCGGCCGGACGATGGTCGTGCACCGCGCCGTTCGCGCCGACTATCGGCCACGGCGTCGGTTGCCCGCCGCGCGAATACGCGATGCCGACGTGCGACGCGAGTTCGTCGAGCCCCGCCGGCCGGCCATGACGTTCGAGATACGCGGGCGATGCGCAGATGCCCATGCGCTGCACGCCGAGCTTGCGGCCGACGAGCGCGCTCGTATCGGCGAGCTCGCCGATGCGCACCGCGATGTCGAAGCCGTCGTTGACGAGGTCGGCCACGCGATCGCTGAACGACACGTCGATTTCGAGCCGCGGATGGCGCTCCACGAGGCGCCGCATGAGGGGCGCCACGCATTGCCGCCCGAACAGCACCGGCACGCTGACGCGCAGCCGCCCCGCCGGCTCGCGCTGGCCCGCGTCGAGCGCGGCCTCCGTCTCGCCGAGTTCGGCGAGCAGCCGCCGGCACTGTTCGTAATAGACGAGCCCCTCGTCGGTCAGGCCGAGCTGGCGTGTCGTCCGCTGCAGCAGCCGGGTGCCGAGACGGCGTTCGAGCCGCGCGACGACCTTCGCGACCGCCGAGCGCGTAACGCCGAGCCGCAGCGCGGCCGCCGCGAAGCTGCCCGAATCCACCACGTCGACAAATTCGGCCACGCCTCTCAGCCGCTCGTCCATGCCATTTCGCTCCGGTCGGGTAACAGGTTTGTGTCCATGCAGGCGACAGTCATCGGCCGAATTATCGTCAATGCGTCCCTGCGAGCAACACTATGATAGTCCGCACTATCTCGAAAAAGGAGTCGACATGCACGCATGGCAAGTAAAACCGGGCGACGGTGCGGCCGGGCTTCGGCGCATCGACGCGACACGCCGCGCGGTCGGGCCGACCGACGTCGTCGTGAAGATCCATTCGGCCGGCCTGAACTATCGCGACCTGATGTTCGCGCGCGGCGACTATCTCGGCATCGGCAACGAAGCGCTGATTCCGGTTGCCGACGGCGCCGGCGAAGTCATCGAAACGGGCCGCGACGTCACGCGCTTCAAGCCCGGCGATCGCGTGATCAACACCTACTTCCCGCGCTGGATCGACGGGCCGCCGACGCCGCAGAAAACCTCGGGATCGCCCGGCTCGCATTTCGACGGCGTGCTGGCCGAGCACTTCGTGTCCGACGAAGCGGCGCTGGTCGCGATTCCCGCGCATCTGGACTACGACGAGGCGGCGACGCTGTCGTGCGCGGGCATCACCGCCTGGAACGCGCTGTTCGCCGACGGCGGCCTGGGGCCCGGCGCGACCGTCGTGCTGCTCGGCACGGGCGGCGTGTCGATCGTTGCGCTGCAGCTCGCGCATGCCGCGGGGCTGCGCACCATCGTCACGTCGTCGAGCGACGCGAAGCTCGAACGCGCCCGCGCGCTCGGTGCGGACGCAACCATCAACTATCGCGCCACGCCCGAATGGCAACACGACGTGCTGCGGCTCACCGGCGGCGCGGGTGCGGATCTGGTCGTCGAAGTCGGCGGCAAGGATACGCTGCCGCGCTCGGTCGCCGCGACGAAGATGGGCGGCACCGTGTCGGTGATCGGCGGCCTCAGCAGCTTCGGCGGCCCCGAGCTCGGGCTGCTGTCGCTGATCGGCGGGATCCGGCGGCTGCAGGGGATCATGGTCGGCAGCCGCGCGATGCTCGACGACGTCGTGCGCCTCGTCGACGCGAAGCGGATCAAGCCGGTGGTCGATCGCGTGTTCGGCTTCGACGAAGCGCCGCAGGCGTATGCGTACCTGCAGTCCGGGCAGCACTTCGGCAAGGTCGTGATCCGCGTCGCGCGGTAAGCGCATCGGGGTGACGGGCAGCGGGCGGCCTCGCCCGCTGCATCCGGCGTCAGAACCTGTGACGGATCCCCGCGTGAATCATCAGCTGCTTCGAGGTCGACGACAGGTCCGCCGCGCCGGGAACATAGGCCTGGTCGAGCGACGAACCCGTCGCGTCGCCCGCGATCCGCTGGCAGGCGCCCATCAGGTACACGTCCGTGCGCTTCGACAGCATGTAGTCGGCCATCAGCCCGAGCGAATGAATCTTCGGCTTCGCGGTGCCCGTCGTCGCGTCGTAGCGCACCGTCGTGTACACGTACTGCGCCCCGACGAACAGCGCGGGCGTGAACTGGTATTTGCCGTTCACTTCGAAGTTCTGGTACTTGATCGACGTCACCGTGCCGCCTGCGAGCGGGCCGGTCACGGGCTCGATCGTTTCGTCGCCGAACAGGTAACCGACGTTCGCGGTGGGCCGAGTGACGTTGCTGTTCGTGTACGCGAACCCGACCGTCGCGGGCCCCGCCGTGTAGTTGATACCCGCACCGAAGATCCGCAGCCGCGCCGACGCGAAGTTCGCATCGGCGCCGACCGATCCCGAGCCCGCGATCGCGCCGCCCGGCGTCGCACCCGGGTTGTCCGCATTCAGGAAGGCCGCGCCGACGAGCCACCCGCCCTGCTCGTACTGCGCGCCCACGCTCCACTGCCGGTTGTTCGCGAAGCCCGTGTCGTTACTGAAGCTGTACGTGCCGCCGAACGAGAAGCCGGCGAAATCCGGGCTCGCATACTTGACCGTGTTGTTCACCCGAAACGTATTGCCGGTGTTGTCGTTGTCGAGCGGATGCGAGAACGGATAGACGCCCCAACTGCCGTTCGCGGTGGTCGGCGCGAGATAGTCGACCACCGCATCGTATTGCCGGCCGAGCGTCAGCGTGCCGAACCGCGCGCTGCCGAGGCCGACGTACGCCTGCCGCCCGAACATGCGGCCGCCCTGCGCGAGCGTGCCGCTGTTCACGTTGAAGCCGTTCTCGACCTGGAACAGCGCGCTGTAGCCGCCCCCCAGATCCTCGCTGCCCTTCAGCCCCCAGCGGCTGCCCTGCGCGAAGCCGCTCGCCATCTGCCACGCGCCGTGGCCGCCGACATTGTTCGTGTAGTCGATGCCCGCATCGACGAGGCCGTACAGCGTGACGCTGCCTTGCGCGAACGCGGGCGCGGCGCACAGTGCCGGCATCGCGACGAAAATCAATCTCCAGTTCATCCGTCATCCTTATTTGTTTTGTCGTTACCGCGCCATGCATGGCGCCACCGCTTACTTCGTGCCGTAGATGTCGAAGTCGAAATACTTCCGGTTGATCCGCTGGTACGTGCCGTTCGCGAGGATCGTCGCGAGCGCGCGGTTGAAGGCGTCGCGCAGGTCGTTGTCCTGCTTGCGCAGCCCGAGCCCGTCGCCCTGCCCGAAATACTTCGCGTCGTCGATCGCCGCGCCGACGAATGCAAACTCCTTGCCCTGCGGCTTCTTCAGGAAACCGTCGCTCGCCGCGATCGATGCCTGGAACGCCGCGTCGAGCCGGCCCGTCACGAGATCGGCATAGACCTGGTCCTGGTTCGGGTACGACACGATCTGCACGCCGGCCGGCTGCCAGTTCGCGATCGCATAGTCGGCCTGCGCGGAGCCCTGCTCGACGCCCACGCGCTTGCCCTTCAGCGCGTCGGCCGTCGGCAGCAGCGGCGAACCCTTGCGCGCGACGAGGCGCGCCGGCGCATTCGAGATCCGGTTCGTGAAGGCGATCTGCTGCTGCCGCTTCGGCGTAATCGTCATCGACGACGCGATGACGTCGAACTTGCGCGCGAGCAGCCCTGGAATCATCCCGTCGAAACTCGACTCGACCCACACGCAGCGCGCATGCAGTTCCGCACACAACGCATTCGTGATGTCGATCCCGAAGCCCGTCAGCGTGCCGTCGGGCAGCTTGTACTCGAGCGGCGGGTAAGTCGGATCGACCGCGAGGCGAATCTCCCTGCCCGCCCAGTCACCCGCATGCGCCGCCCCTGCCGCCAGCGCCAACGCGAGCGCCGCCATCCGTTTACATTGCTTCCCCTGCTTCATTGCCAGTCTCCTTCCTCGTGTGAATCGTCAGTCAAAATCATGCGGGCGCGTCACGCGAGATAGCGCTCCGCCAGCGCAATCCAGTAGCTCGCGCCGGTGGCGAGGCACGCGTCGTTGAAGTCGTAGCCGGGATGGTGCAGCCCGCATCCGGCGCCGCCGTCGCCATTGCCGTCACCGTTGCCGATCGACAGGTAGCTGCCGGGGCAAGCGTTCAGCATGAACGCGAAGTCCTCGCTTGCCGCGATCGGCCGAAGATGGGGGATCAGCGCGCCGTCACCGCCCCATTCACGGGCGACGTCGCGCGCGAAGGCGGTTTCCGCCGCGTGATTGACGAGCACCGGATAGTCGTGGCGGTAATCGATCTCGGCCGTCGCGCCGTAGCTCGCGGCCTGCCCGTGCACGATCTCGCGAATGCGCCGTTCGAGCAGCGCGCGCACGTCCGGCGACAGCGCGCGCACGCTCAGCGCCAGTTCCGCGTGCGGCGGGATCACGTTCGACGCGGTGCCCGCATGGATCGAGCCGGCCGTCACGATCGCCAGGTCCTGCGGGTTCACGTTGCGCGACACGACGGTCTGCAGCGCCATCACGATCGACGCGCAGACGACCACCGGATCGATCGTCGTATGCGGCGCCGCGCCATGCCCGCCGCGCCCGGTCACGCGCACGCGCACCTCGTCGGCCGATGCCATCGCCGGGCCGTCGCAGAAGCCGAGCACGCCGGCGGGCAGGCCCGGCACGTTGTGCATCGCGAACACCGCATCGCACGGAAACTGCTCGAACAGCCCGTCGTCGATCATCCGCTTCGCGCCGCCGAGCCCTTCCTCGGCCGGCTGGAAAATCAGGTTCAGCGTGCCCGTGAAGCGGGCGCGCTCGGCCAGGCACCGCGCCGCCGCCAGCAGCATCGCCGTATGGCCGTCGTGGCCGCATGCATGCATCACGCCGTCGCACCGGCTCGCATGCGGCAGCCCGGTCGCCTCGCGGATCGGCAGTGCGTCCATGTCGGCGCGCAGCCCGAGCCGCTTCCCGGCGCCTCGCGTCAACGTGCCGACCACGCCCGTGCCGCCGAGCCCGCGCGTCACCCGATAACCCCACGTTGTCAGGAGACCGGCCACGAGGTCGCTCGTCGCATGCTCCTCGAAGCCGAGCTCCGGATGCGCGTGCAGCCGTCGGCGCAGCGCAATCATCTCCGTCTCGATGGCCGCCAATTCCGGCTGGACTGGTTTGTGGTTCAACCCCGATTCTCCTCGACGTACGCCGGTTGCCGATCGCCCGAATGACCGATCGTGGCCGCATCGTAGGCAGCGAAAATCCCGGCGAACAGCCGCGGTTTCGTTATGATGACAACCTTTCGTTGTCGGGTATCGCACCATGGGTACGATCAGGCTGCATCAGCTTCAGGCGCTCGTCGCGAGCGCGGAGGCCGGGAGCATCCGCGGCGCGGCGCGCACGCTCGGGCTGTCGCAGGCGGCCGTCACGCGCGCGCTGCGCGAACTGGAGGCCGGCGAGCGCCTGCCGCTGCTCGTGCGCGCGCCGGAGGGAATCGGCTTCACGGAATACGGCAAGACGCTGCTCACGCACGCGAAGCTCGTGCTGAAGCAGCTCGAACACGCGCAGAGCGATCTCGAGCGCATGCGCGGCCGCATCGAGGGCCGGCTGAGCATCGGCGTGACGCCGTGGCTCACGATGACGTTCCTGGCGGAAACCGTGCTGCGCTTTCGCGAGCGGATGCCCGACGTGCGCCTCGAACTCTACGAGGCGCTGATGGCCGTCGCGCAGCCGCTGTTGCGCGACGGCAGCATGGATTTCGCGCTCGGGCACGTGCAACCGGGCGGCACGCAGGAATTCGCGTTCGAGCCGATGCTGCGCTACGAGACATCGGTGATGGTGCGCGCCGGCCATCCGCGCGAACACGCGCGATCGATCCACGACCTGCTCGAGAACGACTGGGTGCTGAATTTCGCGGCCGACGGGCAGGCCGCGCTCGTCGACTACCTGTTCACGCGCCACGGTGCCGACATCGACGAACGGCGCATCGTCCGCGCGCAGTCGGTGGCGATGCTGCAGACGATGCTCGAACAGGCCGACATGTGCACGTGGTGCCCGACGATTCTCGCTGCGGTGCCGCCGTTCGGCGAACGGATGCGCGCGTTGCAGCTGAAGGAGACTTTCGAGCCGCGCGACCTCGGGATCGTCACGCGGCGCAGCAGCACGCTGAGCGACGCGGCGCGCTGCTTCATCGAGTGCCTGCTGCACGTGATCCGCCGGCACGCGCGGTCGGCACGCAAGGCGGATCTCGCGCTGTTCAGGACGCTGTCGCTGCTGATCTGACGCGCGGCGAACACGGGCGGGCCGCCGCGTCGACGCGTGCGAGTCGTGCCCGTGCCCGTGCCGCCCGTCAGATTTTCGCGGTCAGCGTGATCCCGACCGTGCGCGGATCGCCGTACAGCACCGGATACGCGCCATACGACGGCAGCAGCTCGAGCTTCTTGTAGACCTTGTTGGTCAGGTTCGTCACGTAGCCCGTCACGATGTACTTCTGGTTCGGCGTCGTGTAGGAAAGGTGCGCGTTCAGCACCGTGTAGCCGCCCTGCCAGAGCTGCGGCATCGTCTGCCGGGTCGCGCTGAAGTATTCGCGGCTGCGGTAGTTCACGTCACCGCCTGCGATCAGCGTGCCGAACGACACCGGTACGCGATAGTCGAAGCCCGCATTGATCGTCGTATGCGGCGAGCGCGCGAACGAGTTGCCGACGGCGGTCGGCACGTAGCGGAACTCCGTGTAGCGCGTGTTCAGCATCCCGAGGTTCGCGAACAGGTAGAGGCTGTTGACCGGCTGCGCCTTCAGCTCCAGTTCGAAGCCGTCCGCGCGCCCCTGCCCCGCATTCGACAGCGTCGACACCGGCGGGCCGCCGAACGGGTTCGGCGCGAGCGCGAACACCTGGATGTCGCGATAGTCGTAGTGGAACACGCTCGCGTTGACGATCAGCCGCTTGTCGAACCACTCGCTCTTGATGCCGACTTCATAGTCGGTCAGGTACTCCGGCGACACGGTCGACACCGTGCTCTGCGTATACGCGTTGCCGTTGTAGCCGCCCGAACGGAAGCCGCGCGCATAGCGGAAGTACGCACGCACGTTGCTGCTGAGCGCGTATTCGGGCGTGAGGTCCCAGGTCGGCGCGCGCCAGGTGTTCGTCTGGTTCTGCCGCGCGCTGACCGCCAGCGGCGACGACACCGACGACGGCTCCCACCAGCTGCCCGGATTGTCGAACGTCACGTTGCCGGTGCCCTGCAGCCCGGTCAGGTTGATGTTCTTGCGCTCGATCGTGTAACGCAGCCCGCCCGTCACGTTGAAGCGGTCGGTAAACCGGTACTTTACGCTGCCGAAGATCGCCGCGCTCTGCGTGTGCTGCGTGAGGTCGGTCAGGTGGTAGAACGCGGGTGACGGCGAACCCGGCAAGCCGCCGCCGGCGCCCTGCTCGGCCAGCTGCTCGGTGAACAGGTGCGTGCCGACGAGCCAGCTCAGCCGGTCGTTCTGCGGCGATTCGAGCCGGAATTCCTGCGAGAACTGGCGGCTCGACAGGCGATCGTGCGAGCGTGCGGCGTCGAACGCCGAATAGTCCTCGTCGTCCTGGTACCAGCGGTGCAGCCCTTCGAACGCGGTGATCGACGTGAGCGTGACCGCCGGATTGATGCGCCAGTGCGCGGTGAGCGACGTGCCCCAGGTCGAGATGTGATCGCTCGACGGCGCGTTGAGCGACACCGTGTACGGATCGCTCGAGCCGACGAAGCCGAACTGGTTCGCGCCGCCCGGCCCCGCGCCTTGCGCGTGCCACGCATTGCCGCCGCCCGTGTAGTTGCGGCCGTGGATGTTGAACAGGAAGTTGGTGTCCGACGTGGGCACGGCGAGCACCTGGAAGCGCACCGCGTTGTCGTGGAAGCCGCCGAAGCGCCCTTGCTGCACCGTATTCGTGTAGAAGCTGTCGGCGTTCTCGTGATACACCGACACGCGCGCGGCCAGCACGTCGTTCTTGCCGATCGGCCCGCCGATCGCGGCCTCCGCGAGCCGGCTGTTGTACTGGCCGAGCCCGATCTTGCCGTAGCCGCTCACGTCGAAGGTCGGCTTCTGCGACGTGATGCTGAGCGCGCCGCCGACCGTGTTCTTGCCCCACAGCGTGCCCTGCGGGCCGCGCAGCACTTCGATGCGGTCGAGGTCGAACAGCGGGAAACCCTGCCCGAACACGCTGTTGATGTACACGTCGTCGAAGTACACGCCGATCGGGCTCAGCGACAGGTCCGACGGATCGTTGCTGCCGACGCCGCGCAGGAACCAGCGCGGCCGCTCGCGGCCCTCGGTCGATTGCCCGGTGAAGTTCGGCACGTACTTCGTCACGTCGTTGACCACGCGCAGCTCGTTGTTCCTGATCGCGTCGCCGCTCAGCGCGCTCACCGCGACCGGCACGTCCTGGATGCTCTCCTTGCGCCGGCGCGCGGTCACGGTGACCGTGCCGAGGTTCGTTTCGCGGATGGCCGTGCCGCGGGTCGCACGGGCCGCCGTCGGTGCAGCCGCGGCAGCATCGTCCGTGCCCGGTTGTGCCGGTTTCGCGTCCGGTGCCGCCGCCACCGCACCTTCTTCCGCCCACGCGGGCAACGATACGGCTCCGCCCGTCAGCAGTCCCCCCAGCGCGGTGACGATTAGTTTTTTCCTGAACATCGATGAGTCATCCTGTTTGATCGGTTGAACGCACGTGCGTGCGCGACGCACGGGTTCCCTGTTGCAATTCGGATGCCAGCCTCGAGAAGCCCGTCGTATCGGGCTTCCGGCAGGTATGCGGGGTGCGCGTTGCTGCATGCGCATCTGTGAACGGAAGCAAACTGCTTGTCACGCAACACTGCCGGATCGCGAGACACCCGCTCCGATGGTCGTCAGGAGAGCTTTGCTGTCACGGGCCGCGACGCATCGCGCCGCCCATGTGCGACGCGCAACGCGCACGCGACCAGCACGACGACAGGCAGCCAGCACAGAAACACGGCCTGCAACCCGACGGCCGGCACGAGCGCACTGCCGGCCAGAGGGCCGCAGAACGCGCCCGTCATCGACGCGAGGTTGTACAGGCTCGACACCTGGCTCTTGTCCGCCGGGTGACGGCCGAGGCGCTGCATGTTGACGAGATGCAGCAGCGACGAGCCGGCGCACAGCACAGCGAGCCCCGCGCCGACGATCCACGCGTCACGGGCGAGCCCAAGCGCGAGCAGGCCGGCCACGGCACCGGCCAGGCTGAGCCCGTGGCAACGGCGCGCGCTCAGCCGCTGCGCGACATGGCCGAGCCCGAACAGCGCGATCACCGCGACCACGCCCTGCAACGTCAGCAGCGCGACGGCGTGCGCCTGGGACAACCCGAGCGACTGGATCGCGAGCACGACCGTATACGCGCCGGCAAGCGAACGCGTCGCACTGTTCACGGCCTCCAGCACGAGTTGCTCGCGCACGTCGTGATTCCATGCGAGCGCCAGCAACGCGCGCAGGCCGCCGGTTTCCGGTTGGGCGCCGCGCGGCACGGCCTCGGCGTCGCCGAGCAGCGTCCGGCTGAACAGCGCCATGCCCGCGAAGCTCGCCGACGCCGCGCAGAACGTCGCGACCGCACCATGCGCGCCGATCAGCCAGCTCGCGAGCCACGGCCCGACCATGCCGGTTCCGACCGACATCGCCGCGCGGTACCAGCCGGCGCGCGCGAGGCCGATCTGCGCGAGACGCGCGAGAAACACGCCGTTGATGGACACGATCCGGAACGGGATGCACAGCCCGATCAGCACTTGCGTGAGCGCGATCAGCGGCCATGCGCCGGTATACGGCACGACGAGGTTGAGCAGCATCGGCCCCATGCTCGCGGCGAAGTACACGCGCCGCGCACCGTAGCGCGCGACGAGCAGCCCGGCCGGCAGCGTCATCAGCGCGATGCCGAGCGGCTCCATCGCGGCGATGATGCCGAGCCGCGCGCTGTCGACGCCGAGCGCGAGCGCATACAGCGTCATCGCGAGCTGCGCCATGCTGATCGTCGTGCCGCTCGCGAGCGCCAGCAGCATGAAGCCGCCGGTGAAGCGCTCGCGCCGCCATGCGTCGGCGACGCGTGCCGGCGCGCTCACCGCGCGGCGTCGCAGGACAACGGTGCGATGCCGTCGAGCGCGCGCCGGTCGATCCACGCGCGCACGTCGAAGTCCGCAGGCAGGAACCGCCATTCGACGAGGAAGCGCTTGAAATCGTCGAGCGCGGCAATCGACGCTTCGTCGAGATCCGTGCGCAGCCGCCGGTGCACGTCGGTGCCGTACGCGAGCCGCAGCCAGTCGTGACCCGATCCCGTCTCGCGGCCGAGATAGCCGAGCACTTCCTGCTCGTGCTCGCGCGCCCAGCCTTCGACGTCGGTCACGCGCGCGAGGAAGCGGCGAACGATGTCGGGATGGCGTTCGAGCGTCGACGCATTGACGGTCAGCGGCCGAGGCGAGCCGTTGTTGATGCGGATCTGCGGATCGGGATGAAAGCCGATGTCGACGACCGGCTGCGCGCCGATCAGGTGCGCGGTTTCGAGCCCGAGCGAACCCTTCACGTAGATCGCGTCGACCTCGCCGCGCACGAGCGCGGCCGCTTCCGCCGCATAAAGACGCCGGCTGGACAGACTCGACGGATGGCTGAATGCCGCGTCGCGCGTCAGCGGCGTCGACACGGGCGCGCGCAGGTTCGACGCGGGCACGTCGACCCATTCGACGTCGGCGGGGCCGAGCCCGTCGAGCGACAGCGCGCTGACGAAGCCGCGCAGCGCCGCCGCGCGGAAGATGTCGATGCGTTCGCCGTCGCGGCGCGGCAGCCCGATGCGGCGCCCGCGCAGGTCCCTCGGCCGCTTCAGGCCGGTTTCCGGCAACGCGACGATCGCCTGCGCCTCGTCGACCCAGGTCAGCGCGACCACCCGGGTATCGGCGCCGGAGGCGCGCGCCCACAGCGCGGGAATGCTGCCGCCCTGCCGGAACGTGTTGTCGAGCGAATGATCGACGTGCGCGCGATGCAGCGCCGCGTGCTGGCTCTCCTGCAGCGCGCGGACGGTGATGCCGTCGCCGGCGAACTCGCTGTCGAGCCAGCCGAGATGCGCGGCGATGCCGAGCGGCGTCGGCACCGGACAGCGCGTGTACCAGATCGACTGGACGTGATGGGAAGCCGTGATGCTCATGGATGCGTTCGGAAAAGGAGTCGTGAACCGCGCGTCAGCCGCGCGGCGCGGTGAGCACCGACAGCCGCGTGATGCCCGCATGCTCGATCGCGGCCATCAGCTTCGCGACGGTGCCGTACGGCACGTGCTCGTCGGCCTGCAGGTCGAGCGCGACGTCGGGCCGGCCGGCCTTCAGCGCGGCGAGCTCGGCCGGCACCGCGGCGAGCGCGACCGCGCGCTTGTCGAGATACACGACGCCCTTGTCGTCGACGCTCACGGTGACGTTCGGCTTGCGGTCGGCCGGCGCCGTGGCGACGGTGTTCGGCAGGTTCACGTGCACCGCGTTGTTGAGCAGCGGCGCCGTGACGATGAACGCGACGAGCAGCACGAGCATCACGTCGACGAGCGGCGTGATGTTGATTTCACTGAGCACGTCGTCGTTGTCGGAAGAGGACGAGAAGGCCATTATGCGAACGCCTCCTGACGGGTGCCGTCGGCACGGCGTGCCGGCGCGGGCGCGGTGGCGGCGGGCGGCACGCGGAAACCGGCCTTCTGCGCGAGCGTGACGAAATCGGTTGCGAACGCATCGAGATCGGCCGACGCGGCCTTCACGCGGCGCACGAAGAAGTTGTACGCGAGCACGGCCGGCACCGCGACCGCGATGCCGATCCCGGTCGCGACCAGCGCCTCGCCGATCGGCCCCGCGACCACATCGATGCTCGCGGACGCACTGTGCGTGATCGCGGTCAGCGCGTGGATGATGCCGAACACGGTGCCGAACAGGCCGACGAACGGCGCGGTGCTGCCGATCGACGCGAGCACGGCGAGCCCCGCTTCCGCGCGCCGGCGCGCGTTGTGGATCTGCTGGCGCAGATGGCGTTCGAGCAGGTCGTGGCGGCTCCAGCTGTGTTCGAGATCTTGCGCGCTGCTTTCGTCGGCGCGGCGCAGCGCGTCGAAGCCCGTCGCGGCGAGTTCGCCCACGGGGCTGTCGGCGCCGTCGAGCGCGGCCGCCTCGTGGAAACTGTTAGCGGCCCAGAACGCGCGCGTGTAATGCCGGTTGCGTGCGCTCGCACGCAGGCTCTGGATCGTCTTCACGACGATCAGCGTCCACGTGACGACGGAAAAGACGACGAGCAGCCAGAGCGCGCCCTGGACGATGAAGGTGGTCGGGATACCGTTCATGATGTGAGTTCCTTGAAAAATGTGGCGGGCCGCCCGGTCGGTCAGCCCAGCTTGAAATCGATCGGCACATTGACCCAGCCGTCGACCGCTTCGTCGCCGCGCTTCGCGGGCACGAACGTCCAGCGCTTCACGGCGGCCACCGCTGCGTTGTCGAGCATGCGGCGGCCGCTGCTCGTGCGGACGTCGACGGCATCGGGCGTGCCGTTCGCGAGCACGTGCACGCGCAGCACGACGCGCCCTTCCCAGCCCTGGTCCTGTGCAAAGGCCGGGTAGTCGGGCGCCGGGTTGCGCAGGTAGGCGGCGTCGCCGATCGGCGCGGTTTCACGCACGGGCGCCGCCGGCGCGGCGGGTGCGGGAGCAGTTGTGGCCTGTGCGGCTACGGCCGGTGCCGTCGGCGCGGGTGCCGCCTCGCGCATGACAGGCTGCGTGGCAGCCGGCGCAGGCGCCGGATGCGCGACGGCCGCACGCGGCTTCGGCGGGGTCGGCGCCTGCTTCAGCGGCGGCTGCGGCTTCGGCACCACCGGCGGCGGCGGATGCGCGGCCTGCGGCAACGGTTCGGGCGGCCGCGTCAGCTCGACCGTCATCGGCAGCGGCCGCGGCGGCTGCACGGGCGACGCTACGGGGGCACGCGCGGCCAGCAGCGCGACGCCCGCATGCAGCGCCGCTACGGCAAGTGCAACCGCACCCGTGACGCGCCACTGGCCCGGCTTCGCCGCGCGCGCATCCGGCCGTGCGGCAGGCGAAGCCGACGGCGGCCATGCAGCAGCCACCGCGGCGGCCACACCCGCGCCCGTGCGCGGCGCTGCACGTGCCGCATGCCGGCGCGCCGGCGGCACGCCGTATTCGATCGTCAGACCTGTCATGCTCGACTCCTTGCAATGACGCGCCGCGGCGCGCTACGCGACCCACGCATGGCGTTGCCGGTCGATGCGCGTGAACGGCGCCGGGTCGATCCATGCGCGCGCATCGAAATCCTGTTCGAGAAAACCCCACTCGACGAGGAAGTCCTTGAACGCGACCAGCCCGTCGATCGACGTCTGCGCGAGCCCCGTCTCCAGATGGCGGTGCACGTCCGCGCCGTACGCATAGCGCACCCATTCGTCGGACGCGCGCGTTTCGCGGCCGATATAGGCCACCGTCTCCGCCGGATGACGCGCGGCCCAGTCGCCCGCGCCCACCACGACCGACAGGAAGCGGCTCACGAGATCGGGGCGCGCGTCGATCAGTGCGCGATCGACGGTCAGCGTGCGCGGCGTGCCGTTGCCGATCCGCACCAGCGGATCGGGGTGCGCGCCGAGATCGATGACCACCTGCGCGTCGATCAGGTGCACGGTTTCGAGCCCTTCGACCCCTTTCACGAACACCGCGTCGACCTCGCCGCGCACGAGCGCCGCGATCTCGATCCCGTACTCGTGCGGGCCGCGCGTAAACGATGCCGGCCCGGTGCGGCGTTCGCGTTCATCGGGCAGGTCGACCCATTCGGCGTCGCCGTGCCCGAGCCCTTCCAGTTCGAGCGCGCTCAGGAAGCCTTTCAGCGCGGCAGCGCGCCAGAAGTCGATGCTGATCGGATGGCGCGGCAACCCGAGCCGCCGGCCGCGCAGATCGCGCGCGGTGCGGATGCCTCGATCGGGCAGCGTGACGATCGCCTGGAACTCGTTGGTCCACGACAGGCCGATCACGCGCGTATCGGCGCCGCGTGCCCGCGCCCACAGCGCCGGAATGTTGCCGCCCTGCCGGAACGAGGACGGGAGGCTGTGATCGAAGTGCGATTCGCGCTTGCCGGCGTCGGCCGTTTCCTGCAGCGAATGCAGCGCGATGCCGTCCGGCCCGAACTCCTCGTCGAACCAGCCGCGGTGCACGGCGATGCCGAGCGCGGTCGGCACCGGGCAGCGCGTGTACCAGAGTGCGTCGCGGGCCGTGGCCTGCGCAGCGAGTGTCGTCATGGTGAATGTCCTTGTCGTTGGAATGCGGGGGGATGCCGTTGCGCTCATGCGCCGGCCACGCGCAGCGCCGCCTGCGTGCCGCGCGCGTTCAGCGCGCCGTCGACGAGCGGCAGCACTTCCTCGCCCACGCGGTACGCCTCCTCGAGATGCGGGTTGCTCGCGAGGATGAACGTCGACACGCCGATGTCGACGTATTCCGCGAGCCGCTCGGCCACCTGCTCGTGGCTGCCGACGATCACGCAGCCGGGGCCGCCGCGAATCTGCGACATCCCGGCCCACAGGTTCGGGCCGACGATCAGGTCGTCGAAGTGCTGCGTGTTGCCCTGGTGCAGCGCGAACTGGCGTTTGGCACCGACCGATTCCGACGACGCGCCGCGCCCGCCGAAGCCGTTGCGCGTCGCGTCACCCACCGTCGCGAACATCTGCCGCAACTCGGCCCACGCCTGCTCCTCGGTCTCGCGCGCCAGGATGTCGATGCGCATGCCGAAGCGCAGGTCGCGCTCGGCGTTCTGGCGATCGAGCGCGCGGCGGGCCGCATCGATCACCTCCTTCTGTTTCGCGAGCGGCTCGCCCCAGCTCAGGTGCACGTCGCCATGCTTCGCGGCGACCGCGAGCGCGGCATCGCTCGCGCCGGCCAGGTAGATGCGCGGCGGTTTCTGGCCGCTCAGCGGCGGCAGCAGGCCGCCGCCTTCGACGCGGTAGAAGCGTCCGTCGAACGTGAACGGCTCGCCGGCCGCGACGCCCTTCACGACGTCGAGGAATTCGTCCGTACGCGCATAACGGCTGTCGTGATCGATGAAGTCGCCGTACGCGCGCTGGTCGGGGCCGCCGCCGCCCGTGACGACGTTCCACTCCACGCGGCCACGGCTGATCCGCTGCAGGCTCGCGGCCATCTGCGCCGCGTAGACGGGATGCACGAAATGCGGCTGCAGCGCGATCAGGAGCCGCAGCCGGCGCGTCTCGCGCGCCAGCGCGGCCGCCACGACCCACGGCTCCTCCGTGAAGCGGAAGATCGGGATCAGCGCGCCGTGGAAGCCGGCGATATCGGCCGCGCGCGCGACCTGCGACAGATAGTCGATGTAGCCGAATTCGTCGTCGTCGACTTTCGGCGCGACGCGCGATCCGCGCTGGCGGTTCCATTCGCCGCGTGTATGCAGGTCGTGTGCGCGCCTGCCGTCGCCATGCATCGGCAGGCGCCACAGAAATTCAACAGCCATCGGGATTCTCCTGGTCGGGCCATTCGGATTGCGTGCGGCATCGCCGTGCCGCCCGTGTGCTGCGCTGTAAAGCACGCGGTGTGCCAACCTGCCCGACGCGGCACCTGCGCGGCCGCCTGCAAACCTGCGCGGCGCCTTGCACGCCGGGCGTCGACGGCAACCGGATCGCACACGTCCGGCCGTGGCCGGCACGGTCGCGACAGGCCCGTGCCGTGCTGCTGCATCGGCCGCACCGCTGCTGCGCGCGCAACAGCGGCCCACGCGACTGTTGCTGGCGCAACAGGCCATGCGTCGACACGTGCATCGCCCTTTTCGCGCGACGCCCGCACCGCGTGCGGCCGCGCCGTTTCCGTTCACTGGCCCGGAACTTGCAACGCTGACCGGCCCGCGCGTGCGCACCGACACCGAGCGGCACCGCGCGCGACCGCGCTTCGACCATGCTTACGCAGAGAGGGAATCTCACACATGACAGACAGGCCCGATTCGTCATCGGACAAGCAGCAGACGTTCTGGTACGCCCGATCGCCCGTGCCGACCCCGCTCGGCATCGCCGTGCATCTCGGCTGGCTCAACGGCGAGACGTCGGCCGACGGCGTCGCGATCCGCTCGCCGCGCGGCGCCACGCGGCACGACGTGTCGTCGATCAGCGACCACACGCTGACGCAGTCGTTTCGCCAGGGCGGCAGCATCCCCGCGATGTGGGCGCGCTCGAACGGCGCGAACACGCGCGTGATCGGGCTGTCGTGGGTCGACGAATCGCAGTTGATCCTCGCGCGGCCCGAGTCGGGCATCCGCTCCGTGAAGGCGTTGCGCGGGCGCCGCGTCGCGATCCCGAGCCGCCCCGACGACCGCATCGACATCTTTCGCGCGTCGGCGCTGCGCGGCTTCGTCAACGCGCTGAGCCTCGACGGGCTGACCACCGCCGACGTCGAACTCGTCGACGTGCATGCACGCACGCTGCAGGCCGTCGGGCCGGCGCGCGCGGCGGACCTGTTCGCGTCGCCGCACGGCTTCTCGAGCCGTGCGCTGTACGCGGCCGAAGCCGGCGCGCTGCTGCGCGGCGAGGTCGACGCGATCTACGTGAAGGGCTCGACCGGCCTCGAGATCGCGCAGCTGATCGGCGCGCACGTCGTGATCGACATCGGCTTTCATCCGGAGCGCTCGATCCGCAACAACAACGGCACGCCGCGCCCGCTGACCGTCAACGCGGACGTGCTCGCGAACCATCCGGACATCGTCGCCGGCTTCCTGAAGCTCGTGGTCGCGGCCGGCGAATGGGCCGGCACGCATCCCGACGAAACCGCGCACTACGTGGCCGGCGAAACCGCGTCGTCGATCGACTGGGTTCGCGCCGCGTACGGCAACCAGCTGCACCGGCACCTCGGCGTCAACCTCGACGACGAATCCGTCGCGGCGCTCGACGACTTCAAGACGTTTCTGCACGACCGGGGTTTTCTGGAAGCCGACTTCGACGTCGCCGACTGGATCGACCCGCGCCCGCTCGCCGACGTGCTGCGGCCGTCGCGGCAGAAACGCGCGTGAGCCACTGAGTGAGCCCCCGCGTGAGCCTCTTTTCCGCCCACTGATCCCGACCATCATGAAACACACGCTCTCCCTCGCTTCGCTGCGCCGCCCGCTGCGTGCGCTGTTCGCCGCGCTGCCGCTTGCCGCGGCATCGCTCGCCGCACCGGCCGCGCACGCGGACGATGCGCCCAAGGTGGTGCGAATCGCCGTCGTCGCCTATTCGGGCGGCGGCAAGACGCAGTACGCGGGCGCCTCCGCGCTGATCGACGCCGACAAGTCGCTCGAGAAGGCACTCGCCGCGCGGCACGTGAAGCTGCAATGGGTACCGGTGTCGACCGCGGCGGTCGGCACGCTCGTCAACGAAGCGTTCACGAACGGCAGCATCGACTTCGCGGGCTACGGCGACCTGCCGTCGGTCGTCGTCAACGCGTCGGGCACGCATACGCGCCTGATCGTGCCGGGCGGGGTCGGCAGCAACACGTATCTCGTCGTGCCGGCCGGCTCGAGCGCGAAGTCGATCGTCGACCTGAAAGGCAAGCGCATCGCGCTCAATCGCGGCCGGCCGTGGGAAGTCACGTTCAGCAAGCTGCTCGCCGAGAACGGGCTGAAGCTGTCCGACTTCAGGATCTACAACCTCGACCCGCAGGCCGGTGCGGCAGCGGTCGCGGCCGGCCGCGTCGACGGCTTCTTCACGCTGTCCGACGCGTATTCGCTCGTCGACAAGAACGTCGGCAAGATCATCTGGTCGACCAAGACCGCGCCCGACGACTGGAAGATGCGCGCGGAACTGTGGGCATCCGACGATTTCGTGCGGCGCTACCCCGACATCACGCAGCTCGTCGCGACCGCCTACGTGCGTGCCGCGCACTGGATCTCGCAGCCGCAGAACCGCGATGCGTACGTGAAGATCCTGAGCGCGTCCGGCCAGCCGGAAAGCGTCGTGCGCCGCGAATACGCGGACGAATCGACGCCGTGGAAGGAGCAATGGACGCCGCTCTTCACGCCCGCGCTGACCGGCCACTACCGCGACGTCGTCGCGTACAGCCGCCAGGCCGGCCTGACGTCCGCGCCGGTCGACGTGAACGCGCTGCTCGCGCCGACGTTCGTCGCGACCGCGCTCAAGCAGCTCGGGCTCGACGGCTACTGGCGCGCAGACACGGCGCGCGTCGCGAGCCGCTGATGCCGATGCACGCCCTCGCGTCGAACGGCGCACGCGCGATCCGCCTGCCCGGCGTCGCGCGGCTCGGCGGGCTCGCGCTGTGGTGGGCCACGCCCGTCGCGTTCGCCACGCTGTGGTGGCTCGCGAGCGCGCAGCGCTGGTTCCCGCCGCAGCTCGTCGTGCCGCCCGGCCGGCTCGCGGCGACGCTGCGCACCCTGCTCGACACCGGCGAACTGCGCGACAACCTGGTGATCACGCTGCATCGTCTCGCGCTCGGGTTCGCGATCGGCGCGGCGGGCGGAGCCGCGTTCGGCATCCTGCTGGCGCGCAGCCGGCTGTTCTCCGACTACCTGCGGCCGACGTTCGACCTGCTGCGGCAGGTGCCGACGCTCACGCTGATTCCGCTGCTGATCCTGCTGATCGGCGTCGACGAGCCGCTGAAGCTCGTCGTCGTCGGCAAGGCCGTGTTCTTCCCGGTCGCGCTGGCCGCGTACACGGGCGTGCACGACGCGCCGCGCGACCTCGTCGAGATGGCACGTCACTACGGGCTCGGCCGCTTCGCGCTGCTGCGCGACGTGCTGCTGCCGGCCGCGCTGCCGCCGCTGCTGACCGGCGTGCGGATCGCGCTTGCGCGCGCGTGGCTCGCGCTCGTCGCGGTCGAGCTGCTCAGCGCCGACAGCGGGATCGGCCAGATGATGGAACTCGCGCGGCAGATGCTGCGGCTCGATGTCGTGCTCATCGACGTCGCGGTGATCGGGCTGATCGGCTTCGCGATCGACCGGTCGATCGCGCTCGTGCAACGCTACGCATTGCGCTGGCAAGCGCCGTCGCACTGACCTGACTGGATACGCTTCGAAATGACGCTCGCCATACGCTCTCTCTCGCTCGCCCCGCTGCGCCGCCGCGCGCGCGGCTTCGTCGTGCCGGCCCTGCTGGTGGCCGCATGGCAGTTCGCGTCGTCCGGCGACGCGGCCCATCAATACGCGTTCGTGCCGTTGCAGCAGGTGGGCGCCGCGCTGGTCGAACTCGCCCGCAGCGGCGAACTCGCGACCGATCTCGGCGCGAGCCTGCGCCGCACGACGCTCGGGTTGGGCTTCGGCGTCGCGTTCGGGCTTGTATTCGGCGCGGCGATGGCGCGCTCGACGCTCGCGCGCAAGCTCGGCGAGCCGGCGTTCCAGGCACTGCGCTACGTGCCGCTGCTCGGGCTGATTCCGCTGCTGAGCCTGTGGGCCGGCACCGGCGAATTCGCGAAGGTGCTCATCATCGCCCTCGCCGCGTTCTACCCGATGACCACCGCCAGCTTCGACGGGCTGCGCCGCGTCGATCCGCGCTACGTCGAACTCGCGCAGTCATATCGCCTGACGCGTATCGGCCTGTGGCGCGACGTGCTGATTCCCGGCGCGCTGCCCGACCTGTTCGCGGGCGTGCTGCAAGCCGTGCCGTTCGCGTGGATCACCGCGACCAGCAGCGAGCTGCTGTTCAACGCGGGCGCGGGGGTCGGCAGCCTGATGCAGAACGCGCAGGCCGGTGCGCGCGCCGACGTGCTGCTGGTCTGCGTGCTCGGGGTGACGGCGCTCGCCGTCGGCATGAGTGCGCTATGCGAGCGGATCGCGCAGCGCGCGCTGCGCTGGCGCGATCACGCCTGACGGCGCAGCCGCGCGTCGGCGTCGCCTCCGTCACCCGCATCGCGCGGCTTCAGGATGCCGAGCTGCGCGAGCCGCGCACGCACGATGTTGCGCGACTGGTCGAGCAGACGCGACATGCGCAACTGGTTGTGCTCGCTGTAGTCGAACACGCTGCGGTAGACGGTGTCCTCGATGTGCTGCCAGAGCGACGGCGTGCCGAGATCCAGCAGCTCGATCACCGCATGGCGCAGCGCATCGGTCGCCTCGGCCACGTCGCGCGCACGGCGCGGCGGTGCCACCGCCGGGGCGCGCGGGTCGTCGGCATCGGGCGCGAGCGACAGCGCGGAGAACTGCAGGTCGCCCACATCGATCGCGCCACCCGCACAGATCAGCACCGCGTGGTGGATCACGTTCTCGAGTTCGCGGATATTGCCCGGCCACGCGTGCGCGTGCAGCCGTGCGCGCGCGGCGTCCGTGAGCGTCGGCGCGGCGACGCGCAGCCGCTTCGCATAGGTGTCGATGAAATGTTCGATCAGCGGCGCGATGTCGCCGAGGCGCTCGCGCAGCGGCAGCAGGCTCAGCTTCACGACGTTGAGCCGGTAGTAAAGATCCTCGCGGAAATTGCCCGCGCGCACCGCGGCTTCGAGATTCACGTTGGTCGCCGCGACGAGCCGCACGTCGATCTTCACGGTCTTGCGCGAGCCGACCGGCGTCACTTCGCGCTCCTGCAGCACACGCAGCAGCTTGACCTGCGCGGACAGCGGCAGGTCGCCCACCTCGTCCAGAAACAGCGTGCCGCGATTCGCGGATTCGAACCAGCCGGGCTGGCTGTTGATCGCGCCGGTAAACGCGCCGCGCTCGTGGCCGAACAGCTCGCTTTCGATCAGCGTCTCGGAGAATGCGCCGCAGTTGACCGCCACGAACGGGCCGTCATGGCGCTCGCTCAGCGAGTGCACGAGGCGCGCGATCAGCTCCTTGCCGGTGCCGCTCTCGCCGGTGACGAGCACGGTCGCGTCGCTCGGCGCGACGAGCTGGATGCGCTCGAGCAGCACCCGCGATTTGGGATCGTCGAACGTCAGCGCCTTCGCACGGATCGTGATCGCATGCGAATTCGGGTCCGGCAAACTGAAGATGGCCATGGCACGACCGGCGTATTGAACGGGGAAGGTCCGACGATAGCAAGGCGCGCGCCGGGGATGAACCAATTCATCGAGCTATCGGTATGACGGCGGCCGGATTGCGCCGGCCGCCGCGCGAGCTCACGCGATGTCACGCGAGACCGGTCATCTTCCATTGCTGCTCGAGCGCGCCCGGCCCGAACTCGAGCGAGCCGCCGAGCGGCTCCGCGAGCGCCTGGAAATACGCGGCTTCCTCGAGGATCAGGATGTACTTCGACACGTCGAGGATCGATTTTCCCCAGAAGGTTGCGCCGCCGTTCGCCTCGATGATCGCCGGTACCTCGGGGTCGCGGCGGATCGTGTCGACGATGAAACGCGGCTCCCCGGGACGACGATCGACGTACACCGGAATCTCGCGGGCGCGCGTGTAGCGCGCGGCCGGCGCATAGCGGATCGGCAGCGGGCGATGCGCGCTCGCCCATGCGCCGAGATACGGGCCGTGCACGTGGATCACGACACCGACGTCCGGCGCCTCGCGGAACACGTCCGCGTAACGCGGCCCGTTGCCGCCCGCGCGCGCGTCGCCATGCAGCACGTCGCCGTCGAACGTCACGACGACCGGCTGGATTTCCTGCGAGGCGGCCCACGGGCTCGGCGCCGACAGCGCGACGACGAGCTCGGTGCCCGGCACGCGCTGGAACGCCTGGAACGTGTTGGTCGCGGACAGCGTGCGCGTGTCCTTCAGCACGCGTGCGGCCTGCGTGAATTCGCGCGTGGCACGCTCGACGAATGCCACGAGTTCGCCGCTGTCGATGGTTGGGGTAACGGACATGAGGATGGTTTCCTTGATCGGGTGGACGGAGGGAATCGCAACGCAACGTCGCGACACACGCCGACCGGATCAGCAGCAATCGTGCCAGCCGGGCGCGCACGCATCGAACGCCCGCGCCGCGGTGCGGGCCGGTCATGCACGACGCCCGCGGCACGATCCATGCACCTGCCTTTGTTGCGGGAGCAACAGCCCGCCGGCCCGGATTGCTGCGCGACGCGCAGCCGGCGCATGCGTGCGGCACACGCGGTACGACGCAACGGCCCGTCGCGCCGCGCGCCGCACATGCAACGGATGCGCTGGTTCGAAACTTGCGTCGTGCTCGGCCCGCGCCATGCACCGTCCGGCGCTTCCGATCCGATCTCATCGACCTCCATCCGACCATGACGCTTCTCCCCCTGCGCGGCTGCGCCGCGCGCGCACTGCTGGCTTCGGCGCTCGCCGTATCGTCTTTCCTCTCGCACGCGGCTTCGCCCGGCCGCGTTCCCGCGCCCGACCCGCTGCAGGGCGACGGCCGCGTGTCCGCGTTCTACACGTGGGACCGCGACATTCCGGCGACGCCCGGCGCGCTGCTGCGCACCGAGCCGCTGCCCGCGACGCTCGGGCTCGCGAGCGCGGCGCGCCAGTTGCGGATCCTCTATGCGTCGACCGACGGTGTCGGCGGTCACACGCCGATCGCCGTGTCGGGTGCGCTGTTCGTGCCGCGCGGCACGCCGCCCGCCGGCGGCTGGCCGATCGTCGCGTGGGCGCACGGCACGTTCGGGATGGCCGACATCTGCGCGCCGTCGTGGTTCGGCTGCTCGTATCGCGACGTGCGCTACCTGAACGCGTGGCTTCAGCAGGGGTTCGCCGTCGTCGCGACCGACTATCAGGGGCTCGGCACGCCGGGCCCGAATCCGCAGCTCAACAACCGCTCGAACAGCTACACGCTGCTCGACAGCGTGCGCGCGGTACTCGGCGGCGTGCCGGGTCTCGCGAACGAGGTCGTGCTCGTCGGCCAGTCGCAAGGCGGCTCGGCCGTGTTCGCGGCGGCCGGCTACGCGCCCGCGTATGCGCCCGAACTCGCGATCCGCGCGACCGTCGCCACCGGGACGATCTACAACGCATCGCCCGCCACGCTCGCGTCGCTGCCGAAGTTCGACAGTGCCTACCGGCGCGATCCCGAGCGTGTCGATCCGACACTCGCGTATCAGTTCTACTCGATGCTCTCCGCCCAGCAGATCGACCCGTCGCTGCGCGCGGACGAAGTGCTGACCGACCAGGCGTTGCCGATCCTCGAACAGGCGCGCATCGGTTGCCTCGCGTCGCTCGAGGACGACGCGGCGCTCGCGCACCTCACGCATGCGAACACCGTGAAGCCCGGCGGCGATGCACGGCTGAAAGCGTGGTGGGACGCGTACCTGACGTACCCGACGCTGAAGATCGCGACACCCGTCTTCATCGGCGCGGGCGCGGACGACGGGCTCGCGCCGCTCGAACTCGCGCTTGCGAAGGACGCGTGCGCGGCGGGCACGACCGTCGAAGCACACCTGTATGCGGGCCGCGAACACAACGGCACCGTGAACGCGTCGCTCGCCGATTCGATTCCGTTCGTGAAGCGCGTGCTTGCCGGCGAGACGATCCACCCGGTCTGCACGCCCGCCGCGCAGCAGGCCGTGTCGCGATAACGCGCGCCGCGCGCTTTGCACGCCGGCGCGAATGCATTTCCGAATCCGTTATTGGATCGCGCCGCCGCGCATTTTTATACTCGTCAGCACTCTCTTCCAAAGAGTGCCAGCCAATCTCGACAGAACAGCACAGGACGAACCTATGAGCCTACGCCCCTTGCACGACCGCGTGATCGTGAAGCGACTCGACCAGGAAACCACCACCGCGTCGGGCATCGTGATCCCCGACAGCGCCGCGGAAAAACCCGACCAGGGTGAAGTGATCGCCGTTGGCCCCGGCCGCAAGGATGCGGACGGCCAGCGCATCGTGCCCGACCTGCAGGTCGGCGAGCGCGTGCTGTTCGGCAAGTACGCGGGCCAGGCCGTCAAGCTGGACGGCACCGAGTTTCTCGTGCTGCGCGAGGAAGACATCGTCGCAGTCGTCAACCAGTAACGGAGCGCAATCATGGCAGCGAAGGAAATCATTTTCAGCGACGTCGCACGGGCCAGGCTGACCGAAGGCGTGAACATTCTCGCGAACGCGGTGAAGGTCACGCTCGGGCCGAAGGGCCGCAACGTCGTGCTCGAACGCAGCTTCGGCGCGCCGGTCGTCACGAAGGACGGCGTGTCGGTCGCGAAGGAAATCGAACTCGCGGACAAGCTGCAGAACATCGGCGCGCAGCTCGTGAAGGAAGTCGCGTCGCGCACCAGCGATGCGGCCGGCGACGGCACCACGACGGCCACCGTGCTGGCGCAGGCGATCGTCCGCGAAGGCCAGAAGTACGTCGCGGCCGGGCTCAATCCGCTCGACCTGAAGCGCGGCATCGACAAGGCCGTCGCGGCGGCCGTCGACGAGCTGAAGAAGATCAGCCGTCCGACCACCACGAGCAAGGAAATCGCGCAGGTCGCGACGATCTCCGCGAACGGCGAGGAATCGATCGGCCAGCGCATCGCGGAAGCGATCGACCGCGTCGGCAAGGAAGGCGTGATCACCGTCGAGGACGGCAAGTCGCTCGCGGACGAGCTCGATGTCGTCGAAGGGCTGCAGTTCGATCGCGGCTACCTGTCGCCGTACTTCATCAACAATCCCGACAAGCAGATCGCCGAGATCGAAAGCCCGTACATCCTGCTGCACGACAAGAAGATCTCGAACATCCGCGACCTGCTGCCGGTGCTCGAACAGGTCGCGAAATCGGGCCGGCCGCTGCTGATCATCGCGGAAGACGTCGAAGGCGAAGCGCTCGCGACGCTGGTCGTCAACAACATCCGCGGCATCCTGAAGACGGTGGCCGTGAAGGCGCCGGGCTTCGGCGACCGCCGCAAGGCACTGCTCGAAGACATCGCGATCCTGACCGGCGGCCAGGTGATCGCCGAGGAAACGGGCCTGACGCTCGAGAAGGCGACGCTGGCGGAACTCGGCCAGGCGAAACGCATCGAGGTCGGCAAGGAAAACACGACGGTGATCGACGGCGCGGGCGATACGAAGAACATCGAGGCGCGCGTGAAGCAGATCCGCGTGCAGATCGAGGAAGCGACGTCGGACTACGACCGCGAGAAACTGCAGGAACGCGTCGCGAAGCTCGCGGGCGGCGTTGCAGTGATCAAGGTCGGCGGTGCGACCGAGATCGAAGTGAAGGAGAAGAAGGACCGCGTCGACGACGCGCTGCACGCCACGCGCGCGGCCGTCGAGGAAGGCATCGTGCCGGGCGGCGGCGTCGCGCTGATCCGCGTGCGGCAGGCGATCCGCGAACTGCAGGGCGTGAACGCCGACCAGAACGCGGGCATCAAGATCGTGCTGCGCGCGCTCGAGGAACCGCTGCGCCAGATCGTCACGAACGCGGGCGAGGAAGCAAGCGTCGTCGTCGCGAAGGTGGCCGACGGCTCGGGCAACTTCGGGTACAACGCGCAGACGGGCGAATACGGCGACCTCGTCGAGTCGGGCGTGCTCGATCCGACCAAGGTCACGCGCACGGCGCTGCAGAACGCGGCGTCGGTCGCGGGGCTGCTGCTGACGACCGATGCCACCGTGTTCGAAGCACCGAAGGATGCGGCACCGGCGGCTGCGCCGGGCGGCCCGGGTGCGGGCGGGCCGGGTTTCGATTTCTGATGACCCGACGCGTATGCCGGTTCGCCGGCATGCGCGACCGGCACGCACAGCGAAACGCAGGCAACGCGTGGCGACGAAAGTCGTCACGCGTTTTTTGCATGGGACTGGCAAAAACGGGCGGCGTGGCGGGCCGCCGGCACGCTCGGGTAAGATGAACGCCCGTCCGCCGCCCCGCCGTCCACGCCATGCCGACCGTACAAACCATTCTCGACGACTACGAACGCCTCGGCTGGACCGGCAACGATCCGATGTCGCAAATGCTGGCGCTGCGGCGCGACAACCCGGCGGCACTCGCCGACCTCGTGATCGCTTCGTTCGATCGCGAGCTGTCGCATGCGACCTTCCTCGACGCCGCACTCGACCTGATGGACGACACCGCTTTCGCGAACGTCACCGCCGCAGCGTGGCAACGCATCCGCGACGGCGCATGGAACACGCGGCTCGCGAGCGTGTTGTCGAGCGCGGCAATACAGGCGCCGCAGGTATTTGCCGGTCACTGGGACGTGTTTCTCGACGTTGTGACCGCGAAGCGGTCGCCGCACCTGTACTACGAGGAAAACGCGTGGCGGATGCTCGATCCGGCGACGGTCGAAGCATGGCGCGGCCGGCTTGCCGAGCCCCCCTCCGGCGACGACGCGATGCGCGAACGCGCCGTCGCGCTGCTTCATTCGCGACACCCCGCGGCCGTTCGCGACGCGGCGGCGCGGCTGTTTTCCGACGATCCGGGCAAGTGCGCCAACTGGCTCATGTCTGCCGGCTATGCGCAGGAACACGACACGTTGCGCGCGCTGCATGGCGAGTCGCCGCTACACATCGACTTCGGCCCGACGCTGCGTGCGCCGAGGCTCCGCGAGATGCCGAAGTGGAAACGCGAGATTGACGCGCATCACCCGACCTGGCACGCACGCGATTCGCATCGATCGGGCGCGCGCTTCGGCGGCGTGTCGACGCATCGATGCGGCCTGTGTCACGAGCCGCTGCATCGGTTGCTGATGCTACCGCAACCCGCGGCAGCCGGCATCGACAGCGCGACACCCGTATCGTTCGACACCTGCCTGTCGTGCGTCGGCTGGGAGAGCGACGGCCCGCTGTTCCACCGGCACGACGACGCAGGCAACGCCTGCGCGCACCCGTCCCAGCAACGCGACATCGCGATCCAGCCCGAGTATCCGGCGGCCGCGTTCGTGGAGGCCGACGTTGCGCTCTTCGCCGCACCGGCACGCTGGACACGGCAGGACTGGGGCGAATCGAACGGCCGGCAGAACCTGAGCCGTGTCGGCGGCGCGCCGTCGTGGGTACAGTCGGCGTGGTATCCCGACTGTCCGGATTGCGGCCGCAAGATGTCATTCGTCATGCAACTCGACTCCCACTTTCCGCAAACGGACGGCGGCGAATGGCTGTGGGGCAGCGGCGGCGCGAACTACACGTTCTGGTGCGCGCCGTGCCGCACCAGCGCGCACCTCTGGCAGTGCACGTAGCACGCACCGGCCACGCAACCTTTACGACCTTTTTACTTGCGGCCGCGCGTGCGTTCACTAGAATGTGTTCGCCATCCATCACCGAGTACGCACCATGCGCATCCGAAGTCCTCGCCCTCCGAGTTGCTTTTCTGCCTGACAGGCAGGACGCCTGCGTCTCTCTTTTTCCCGAGCCACCGTCCTGCCAGCAGGCGGACGGTGCGCGCCGTAGTCATTCCCGTGCACGCTTGAACACGACGTCGATGCGTTGATCGCGCGTCGTGCGGGCAAGCGTGTTCCCGCGGAACATCCCTCGCAACGTCGCGCCATCGATCCGCCAGCCCGGCAACGATCGCCTGGCATGCCCGCATCCGGCATGTCGATCCGGTCACATTGCTTTGCATCCCTGATTTAACCCGCTGAAGTTCCCGATACCGGAGCCCGGTCATGTTCGAGATCGACAAGCAGTACACCCGCGAATTCATCCACACCGCCTGCGGCGGCAGCAAGCAGGCGTTCCTGCCGACGAAGAACGGCAAGGTCGTGGCCGCCTGCCTGCGCACGGACCTCAACCCGCATGCGCCCGACGTGATCCTCTGCGACGGCAGCGCGTCCGCGCGCGCGGCCGGCAGGACGCTCGCCGCGCAACGCGATGCGATTCCGGTGTTCATCAGGATGGAAACAGACGCATTCCGCTTCGTCGGCCGGTACGTCGTCAGCGAATCGCTCACCGCACCGCTCGACTGCGCGCCTTACGTGCGCAACAGCGGCTTCACGTCCGGGCAGATCTCGCGCGTGCTGAAGCTCAAGCGCTGCTGACGCGCGCAGCGCACGCCCTCCCGGTCGCCTTTCATCAAGGAGCAATCATGCTTGGCCTGACGTTCTGGAAACACGTGATCGGCACACGACCCGATGCCGCCCGCGACGATCGCGCGACGGCGCTCGGCCGGCACCGCGTGCGCTCGAGGACGCTGGTGCTGACGAGCGCCGCGGTGGCATTTGCGGCGATCGCGTTCGGTGCGCCGGTCGTCGGCATTTCCGTGTTCTTGCTGACGACGTTGCCGTTCGTGCTGTCGGGTACCTGACGACGTCCTTGTCAGGCACGCGGCGGGCGCCAGCGCAATCGATACGAAATTTTAATGCGGCGCCCCCGCGTCTCTGACACCGTCTTTACACGCTTTTGTCTAGGATTTCCCTGTCACCCCGACACGGAGAGATCCGCATGCAAACGCAGCAGGCCGCCGCCGGCGGCCAACCCGACCTTCCCTACCGACGCGGCGGCGCAACGTTCGCGACCCGGCTGGCCGACGCCTGCCCGCCGGACAACATTCTGCTCGACGTACCGGTCGAAAGCGCGATCCAGTTGTTCGACCTCGTCGCGCGCTATATCGAGCGCAGCGGCGGTGTGTCCGCGGAACGGATCAGGACCGAACTGACGAAGCGCGAGCACCTCGGCTCGACCGGCCTCGGCCAGGGCGTCGCGATTCCGCATGCGCGTGTCACCGGCCTCCGCTCGGCCATCGCGCTGTTCGTTCGCGCGCAGTATCCGTTCCCCTTCAACGCACCGGATCGCAAGCCCGTGCGCGAATTCATCGTGCTGGTGCTGCCGCAGGAAGACAACCGCGCGCACCTCGAACTGCTCGCCGACGCGGCGCGCTGTTTCAGCGAACGCCCGTTCCGGCAGTCGTCGCGCGACGCACTGACGCCCGACGAGATTCACCAACTGATGCAACGCACGTATTGATGCCGTCGTGATGCCGCGTCGTGCGGCAACACGCACTCCCTTCATCCATTCGGATTCCCATGTTCCCAGACCCTGAAAGTCCCACCCCGACGTCGCGCCGCGTAGCCGGCCTGGCGCGCTCGCTGCCGTTCATGCAGGCCCTGCACGGGCAGACCGTCGTCATCGTCGAAGGCGGCGCCGCGAGCGACGCACGCGCCCGCCACGCATTCGCGCAGGATGTCGCGCTGCTCGCACTCACCGGCGTTCGCCCGATCGTCGTGCAGGGCGTGCCGGCCGCATCCGGTACGCAATCGATCCACGCCGTTCATGCGGCGATGGCGGGCGTCAATCATGAACTGGTGCGCCTGATCGGCGGTCACGGCGCCAAGGCGATCGGCATCGACGGCCACGACGGCGGCCTGCTGGTGGCGAGCGCCCATTCCGACCGCACCGACACGAGCGCGGTCGCCCGCTTCGACGGCACGGCGCTGAACGCGTTGCTCGAGAACGGGCTGGTGCCCGTCGTGATGCCGGTCGCCCCGGACGACGCAGGCCATGATCACCTGCTGCGCGCGGAACAGCTCGGCAGCCTCTTCGCGCAGCGCACCGGCGCCGTCACGCTGGTGATGATGGTCGACAGCGCGCTGCTGCGCGAACTCGGCGAGCTCGCCGGGCTCTATGGCATCACGGAACTCGAGCAATGGCTGGCCGAGCATCCGGCCGCAACCGCAGCGCCTTGCGTGCGGGAAGCGCTCGATGCGCTCGCGCACGGCGTGCAGAACGTCCATCTCGCCGATATCGGGCAACCCGAATCGCTGATCGACGAACTGCTGACGGAGGAAGGATCGGGGGTCGTGTTCTGCCGGCGCGGCAACACCGACCTGCTGGCGGAAACCCGCCGCTACTTCGCGGATTCGGCGAGCGTGCTGCGCGACGGCTTCAACGTCGAGCAGAAGCAGGTCGTGCGGTTCTGAATTTTGCAGCAGAACCGCTCGAGGCGTGGTGCGCAGTGCCGTCAGAACATCTGGCGCAGGCCGACGGCAGCCCCGACGTTGTTGGTCCTGCCGATCTGGTCGACCTTGCCGGTGAGCCGGTTGGTGGCACCCGGATAGTCGGCCGCGAACGCACCGTTGCCGCGCGAGAAATCGACCGTGCCGTAGACCTCCGTATGCTTGGACAGCGCATACTCGGCCAGCACGGTCGCCGAGTAGTTGATCCCCGAGCCGAGCGTGCCGTCGAGCCGCTGCGCGTTGCGTGCGTGGCCGTAATAACCGGCCACCGTGATCAGCAGCGGCGCGGTGGCCTGCCAGTTGGCGCCGACGTAGAACGTGTCGTCGATGCGGTTCGGGCTCCCGCCGCTCAACGCCGGTGCGCCGGCCTGCTGCATGTTGAAGTCGGTCGTGCCCGTCTTGTCCTGGCCGTGCAGCCAGCCGGCCAGCAGGCGGACGGAGGGCGTAACCTGATACGCGCCGCTCACGTGCAGAAAGCTCACCTTCGCGCCGTTGGTCGCACTGCCGTTCACGGACGATACCGAGGTCTGCTGGAAGCCTGCGTTGATCGACGCGGGCCCTTGCGCGTAGGTGAGCTCGACGCCGTACGTGCTGTCGAGGCCCATCGCACCGGCATGATTGCCGAAGCCGTAGATCGCATCGACGCTGAACCCGTTGTACGTGAATGCGTACTTCACCGAGTTCGGCACCGTCAGGTAGTTGCCAATGCCGTTGTACGCCCAGCTGTCCTGCCAGTAGTCACCGACGGTCATCGGATCGAATACGTCGCCCATCGTGTCGTACAGCGGCGCGTACTGGTTACCGAACGTCAGCGTGCCATATCGGCTGTTCGACAGGCCCACGTAGGCCTGCCGGCTGAACAGCGTGTTCGCGACGTGCAGCTTGCCGTCGCCCAGCTCGAAACCGTTCTCGAGACGGAAAATCGCCGACAGCCCGCCGCCGAGATCCTCGCTGCCGCGCAAGCCCCAGCGGCTGTGCGTTTCCGGGCCGACCGTCATTCCGATCAGGTCCTTGCCGTCAGGGCCGGCATTCGTCTGATAACGGATCGCCGTATCGACGAGGCCATACAACGTAACCGAACTCTGCGCGAACGTGCACGATGCTGACATGGTGAAAGCGGCGCCGATACAACCGGTGACAACGGTGCGTCTCATGAAAGGCCTCCCTGGGCAATTGATTTTGTAAGCAGTCCGATAGCATTCGTGGACGGACGCCATTACTGCGAACGGGAGAATAATCGGCCATATTCGCGGCACCTATTACCGCTTCTGGATTGGACCTTTCCAGCGTCGTCAACAATCGCTGTCGTGCACGATGCGGCGGCCCGGCGCGATCGAGATCCGCCGTCGCGGCCTGCCGGACGGCGGGCAAATCACGTTCCGCCCCAATGAATCGCACCGTGTCGAAGCGCGGCACCGATGGTTCGATGCCCGGCTGTCGGAACATGGCCACGGCGCGCAGAGCGGGAACGATCCCGACACGGTGCGTCCTTCGCGACCCGATGCTCCGGCGTCGAATCAGGCTCGGGCGGCATCGATCCGGAATACCGCGATCGTCGCTTCCAGCTGCCCCGCCTGCGCTTTCAGCGCCGCCGCCGCTGCCGATGCCTGCTGCACCAGCGCGGCATTCTGCTGCGTCACCTGATCCATCTGCGCGACAGCCTGATTGACTTGCTCGATGCCCCGCGACTGCTCGTCGGACGCGGCGGTAATCTCGCTCATCAGTACGTCGACCCGTCGCACCGACGCCAGTATTTCCGTCATCGTCCCCGTCGCGCGATCGACCTGCCGTGCGCCGGTGTCGACGCGCCTGAGCGAATCCGTGATCAGTTCCTTGATTTCACGCGATGCCGCGGCACTGCGCTGGGCCAGCGAGCGCACTTCGCCCGCCACGACCGCGAACCCGCGCCCCTGTTCGCCGGCCCGGGCCGCTTCGACCGCGGCGTTCAACGACAGGATGTTGGTCTGGAAGGCGATGCCTTCGATCACCGTGATGATCTCGGCGATCTTGCCTGACGATTCCGACAGCCCCCGCATCGTCCTGACGACCTCTTGCGCGGCCTGATTGCCCTGCTCGGTCAGCAGCGCCGCGTCGCTCACCACCTGGCTGGCCTGCTTCGCGTTCTCGGCGTTCTGGCGAACCGTCGACGTCAGCTGCTCCATGGACGCGGCCGTCTCCTCCAGCGACGCGGCCTGCTCCTCGGTCCGTTGGGACAGATCCATGTTGCCTTCCGCGATCTCCCGAGCGGCGGCGTCGATCGCGTGCGAGCCGTTCTGCACCGCCCGGATCGTCTGGAGCAGTTCGCCCTGCATCGTCTGCAAGCCGGTCAGCAGTTGCCCCATTTCGTCAGTCGAATGAATCTCCACGCGGGTCGTCAGGTCGCCTTCGGCGATGGCGCCGAAATGGCCCAGTGCGTTCGCCAGCGGCGTGCCGATCGCCCGTTGCAGCGACCACCATGTCAGCGTGGCCGCCCCGAGCGCGACCAGGCTCCCGGCGAACGCCATGGCGATGAACCAGTGGAAGCGTGCCTGCGCGGCATCGAACGTCGCCCGCGAAGCCGTGATCTGGAGCTGTCCGAGCGCATCCATGGCGTCGGACGCGTCGATGAACAGCGACGGCGGGATGCGTCGCCAGACTTCCGGAATTCTGGCCGCATCATGGGTGGCTATGACCTCGAACATCGGCTCCAGCCCGTTGTCGACCAGCGCCTTGAACTTGCTGCCGGCGTCGGCCGCGCGGCGAGCCTCTTCGGGGCCGGAGAACGGCAGCGCACGATAGGCGTCCCATGCCTTCCTCGATGCGGCCAGCATGTCGCGGGCCACACCGGTTTCCTGCGGAACTTCGTCGCTGGCCGGATCGAGCGCGATGCGATACAGCCACAGGCGCGTCCTCGACAGCGCGACATTCGCCTGCCCGAGCGCCTCCGACGAAGCGAGCCGTTCGGAATAGAGCGTCTTCACGTCGTTGTTTCCGATTGCCATGCCGACCACGCCGATGATGCCGCCGACAACCAGCAATACTCCGAGAAAACCCATCGCCAGCGCCAGACGGGTGCGAATGCTGAAATTCTTGATCATGGTCAGGAGAGCGTTGAGCACGCCGCCGGTGCATGCGACGCATGCGCGTGAAACCAGTCGGGTACGGCACGTGCAAGGTCGACTTCCCGATAACGACCAAAGTGACGCCGGGATTAACGCAGAATCCGTAACGGACGTTTCCGGAAGCGGCGAGTTGTGATCCGCGCGAGTCCGTGATAGCGAGGTGTGCAACGCTTGCACGCCGAATCATCCGATGAATATCCGGGTGCCCGGGCGCTGGCGGGCGCACGTGTCGCGTGATGGCATGCCGATGCGCCCCTGCGCTCACGTCGGGCTGCTTTCGACCGTGCGCGCTGCGTACCAGCTTCCACGCAGATTGATCTGGATGTCAAACCATTCAGCCGCCCTGCCCGAAGCGCGCCGATCATGCCTCAGCCGCTCGGCGAGCAATCAACCGCCAGCGTCCTGCTGCGCAGCCTGGCCGGGCCATGCCCGAACTTCGTGATCGCCACTTCGACCGCGATCGCGCAGCGCCGCGCCGGCGGAATGCCAGACGCAACGCACGGCGCAACGGCGCTCCCGTCAATGCACCGGTTGCCGATCCGGTGCCCGGCCGTGCCCGATACGACGGCCGGGCTGTGGAGGATGGGGCGCGACGGATGGATGCTCACGGAACGTCGAGCGGCGCGCCATGCCCGCATCGCCACGCAAATGAGGCCGCTTGCGACATCCCGTTGCCGGGCGCCACAAGCGGCCTCCTCGCAGACGGCATGCGTCAGCGTCGCGTCGCCAGCCTTCTCACGACGCTCACCAGCGCGTCGACTTCGTCGCACGTGTTGTAGAACGCGAGCGACGGCCGCACCGTTGCCTCGAGCCCGAACCGCCGCAGGATCGGTTGCGCGCAGTGGTGCCCCGAGCGCACCGCGATGCCCTCTTCGTTCAGTGCCTGCCCGACTTCCTCGGTCTCGTAGCCCTTCAGCACGAACGACAGCACGCTCGCCTTGTCGCGCGCGGTGCCGACGAGGCGCACGCCCGGCACCGGTGCGAGCACGCTCGTCGCATACGCGAGCAGGTCGTGCTCGTAGCGCGCGATGTTCTCGATGCCGACCCGGCTCACGTAGTCGAGCGCGGCACCCAGCCCCACCGCATCCGCGATGTTGCCGGTGCCGGCCTCGAACCGGTTCGGCGGCGGCTGGAACACCGTGCGCTCGAACGTCACGTCCGCGATCATGTTGCCGCCGCCCTGCCAGGGCGGCATGTCGTCGAGGATCGCGCGCTTGCCGTACACGACGCCGATCCCGGTCGGCCCGTAGATCTTGTGCCCGGAGAACACGAAGAAATCCGCATCGAGCGCCTGCACGTCCACGCGCATGTGCGAGATCGACTGTGCGCCGTCGACGAGCGCCTTCGCGCCCGCCCGATGCGCAAGCTCGACGATCTCCTTCACCGGCACAACCGTGCCCAGCGCGTTCGACACCTGCGTGACGGACACGATCTTCGTGCGGTCGTTGAGCAGCTTCCGGTATTCGTCGAGCAGCACCTGCCCCGAATCGTCGACCGGAATCACGCGCAGCTTCGCGCCCTTGAGCGCGGCAAGCTGCTGCCACGGCACGATGTTCGCGTGATGCTCGAGGTTCGACACGATGATCTCGTCGCCTTCGCCGACGTTCTGCACGCCCCACGACTTCGCGATCAGGTTGATCGCCTCGGTCGTGCCGCGCACGAACACGATCTCGTCCGGCGACGATGCGCCGATGAAGCGCTGCACCGTTTCCCGCGCATGCTCGTACGCATCCGTCGCGCGGCCGGCCAACGCATGTGCCGCGCGGTGAATGTTCGAGTTCTCGTGTGCGTAGAAGTATGCGAGGCGGTCGATCACGGCTTGCGGCTTGTGCGTCGTCGCCGCATTGTCGAACCACACGAGCTGCTTGCCGTTCACGCGCTCCTGCAGGATCGGGAAATCGCGGCGGATCGCGTTCACGTCGAAAGGCGGGTGCGCGCCGCGATACAGCTGACCTTGCGGCTCGGCTGCGTGCGTATCGTCGATGAAGTAGCGCGGCACATCGGAGCCCGACGCGCGCGACGCCGGCACGTCGCGATGCACGGCAAGCAGTTCGCGCAGCGCGTCGTCGCCCGGCAGCCCGAACGCTTCCGGCGACGCGAGGCCGTTCGACGGCACGACGATGTCCTGCGGCGTCGCCTGCCAGCCCTGCAGCGAACCGTCGGTGAAGTAGTACGGCGATGCCTTCGCCGCGCCTTCCGGCGCCGGTGCATTCACTTGCGGCACGCCGAGCGCCGCGCCGCCGACGCGCGGTTCGAGCGCGGGCGCGATCGACACGGCGTTGTCGGGCAGCCCGTTCTGCGCGGCCGCATGCGGCGCGAGCGCCGGTGCGCGGTTGCCGAGCGACAGCACGTGGGTCGGTGCGGACGGCGCGAGGTTCGCGCCGGGCACCTTCCCTTGCGGGAGCGCGAGACCGGGCACGCCGGTGCCCGCGCCGCCCGGCCCCGCGAGCGGCGAGCCGCCCGGGACCGGGTTGCTCACCGACGCCAGGATCGGCGCGGCGGCCGGCAAGGCCGACGGCACGCCGCCGACCGCACCGCTGCCCGCCGACAACCCGGGCGCGGTGGCCTGCCCGGGCGGCGTCGAGAAGAACTCGGACGCGAGCCGCGCAAGCGTCGCGGGATCGGGCAAGCCGGCCGGCAACGGCGCGTGCGGCAGCGCATGCGCGTCGCCGCCGGCCAGGCCAGGATTAACGGTAGGTGTCGGGATAGTCATGGAACTTGGCGATTTCGACGTCATCGAGGACAGCCAGCGCATCCGGCGAATGGACCGCGAGCGAGCAATACAGCGAGATCAGATACGACGCGATCGCCTGGTTGTTGATCCCCATGAAGCGCACCGACAGGCCCGGGCCCTGCTCGCCCGCGACACCCGGCTGATAGAGGCCGACCACGCCCTGGCGCTTGTCGCCGACGCGCAGCAGCAGGATCTTGGTCTTGCCGTCCGCGACCGGCACCTTGTCCGACGGGATCAGCGGAATGCCGCGCCACGTCAGGAACTGCGAGCCGAACAGGCTGACCGTCGGCGGCGGCACGCCGCGCCGCGTGCATTCGCGGCCGAACGCGGCGATCGCGAGCGGGTGCGTGAGGAAGAACGCGGGCTCCTTCCACACCTTGGTCAGCAGCTCGTCGAGGTCATCCGGCGTCGGCGCGCCCGTCAGCGGGAAGATCCGCTGGTCGTCGGTCACGTTCGCGAGCAGCCCGTAGTCGGGGTTGTTGATCAGCTGGCTTTCCTGCAGCTCCTTGATCGTCTCGATCGTCAGGCGCAGCTGTTCCTTGATCTGGTCATGAGGACTGCTGTAAAGATCGGAGATCCGCGTATGCACGTCGAGCACCGTGCTCACCGCGTTGAGGAAATACTCGCGCGGCTGTTCCTCGTACGGCACGAAGGTCTGCGGCAGCACGCTTTCGTCCTCGAGCTGCGTGCATGCGGCACGCACGGCTTCCGGGTTCTTCACCTGGTTCAGGCGATAGATGCCGGCCTCGACCGGTACCCATTGCAGCAGATGGGTCAGCCAGCGCGGCGTGATCGTGGAAAGCTGGGGGACGGTCTTGGTAGCGTTCGCTAGTTGGCGGGCGGCGTGATCGCTCAGCGCAGCCGCGCCGCTTGCAACGGTCGACATGTGTGGCTCCGGGTTCTTAAGATGAAAAACGGGATTGCTTATGACGCTGGGTGATTATCGGAAGCACGCACCTGCCGGCTCAACATGCTATAGCCGTCATGTCGCGTGCGACCGAAAGGGAAAGGTGACGAGGCGGCCTCAGGTGACGAACGTGCCCGGCAGCAGCGTCGAGATCGATACGTCGAACGCGCGCGCGATCTTGTCGGCCGTGACGATCGACGCGATCGCCTCGCCACGCTCGATCTCGCCGACATACGAACGGTTCAGCCCCGCATGCTCGGCCAGCTGTTCCTGCGACCACGTGCGCGCTTCGCGCAGCCTGCGCACGTTGGCGCCGAAGTGATGGATGAGGTCGCTCATCGCGCCTCCTAGGCGACACGCGCCGCCGCGCGCGGCGTGGCGTTCGTTTCGCTGCGCAGCACCGCCTGCGTGATGTTCTCGCCGGCCGGCACGTCCTGCGTGAGCCACACGTTGCCGCCGATCACCGCGCCGCGCCCGATCGTCACGCGGCCGAGGATCGTGGCGCCCGCGTAGATCACCACGTCGTCCTCGACGATCGGATGCCGTGCGAGCCCTTTCTCGAGATGGCCGGCCGCGTCGCGCGGAAAGCGTTTCGCGCCGAGCGTGACGGCCTGGTACACGCGCACGCGCTCGCCGATGATCGCCGTCTCGCCGATCACGACGCCGGTGCCGTGGTCGATGAAGAAGCCCGCGCCGATGCGCGCGCCCGGATGGATGTCGATGCCGGTCTCCGCATGCGCCTGTTCTGCGATGATCCGCGCGAGCAGCGGCAGGCCGAGCCCGTACAGCTCGTGCGCGAGCCGGTGGTGGATCATCGCGAGGATGCCCGGATAGCACAGCAGCACCTCGTCGACGCTGCCGGCCGCCGGATCGCCGTGGAACGCGGCCAGCACGTCGCTGTCGAGCAGCCGGCGGATCTCGGGCAGGCGCGCGGCGAACGCCTGCACGGCCGTCGACGCGACTTCGTCGACATGATCGACCGGCCCGTCGGCATTGCGCTGCCGCGCCGCGTAGCGCAATTCCAGCTTCACCTGCGCGAGCAGCGCGTTCAGCGCCGCGTCGAGCGCGTGGGCCACGTGGAAGTTCTCGCTCTCCTGGCGCAGCTCGGGCGGCCCGAGCCGCATCGGGAACAGCACGCCCTTCAGCGCGCCGATGATCTGCGCGAGCGCTTCGCGCGCCGGCAGGTCGCGCCCGCCCGGTTCGAGCGAGCGCCGCTGCTTCTCGCGCCATGCACGGCGTACGGTCTGCAGCGATTGAACGATGTCGTCGATGTCGAATGCGGCCATGCTGCGTTCTCCCTGTCTCGGCCGTGAATCAGTCCTGTGCCCACGGCAGGCCGCGGAAGCGCCAGCCGTTGCTGCCGCCGCGATGTTGCCGTTCGTCGAGGTCGCCCTCGAACCCTTCGAGCACGTTGAATACCTGCGTGAAGCCTCCCTTCGTCGCGGCCTCGGCCGCCTGCGCCGAGCGGTTGCCGCTACGGCACAACAGCAGCACGACGGCCGCCTTGCCCGTCTTCGCTTCCAGTTCGCGCACGAAGCGCGGATTGCGCGTCAGGCTCGTGCCGGTCGCCCACGGCACGTGCAGCGATTCCGGCACGTGGCCGACGAATTTCCGTTCCTCGGCGGTGCGCACGTCCACCAGCAGCGCATCGCCGGACGAGAACAGCGCCCACGCGACTTCCGGCGCGACACCGCCCGCATAGGGCGTGCCGGCCGCCGCAGCGGCCGCGCGCGCGTCTTCGAGCGCCTGCTGCGCAGCAGTTCGTTCTTCCAGTTCAACCGTCATGACACTTCCTTGTTTTCGCGGATTCGTATGAACAAAAACACCGGGAATTCGGCCGTTGCAGCTTGCGTGCTGTCTATAGCCGTCAGCGCCACTATGCGAGGGCGGCCGGGGAAGCTGAACCAATAAAAATTCATTTCCTAATCAGCGTTGCGGGGAATGCAATAGCAGACGCGCGCTATCGGCGCGGGCTCGCGGGCGAGCAGGACAGGCGCAATGGTGGCCGTTCGATGTCGCGCATCGAAGGTGTTCGAAAGGAATCGCGGGAGACGATCAACGCGGCGGGTGGCGCGTTGCGATGAAATCCGAAATGGAATGCAGGCGCTGGCGCGCCTGCATGGACGACGCAAGAAATCCGGCTGCCGGCAGGCGTCTGCACGATGCCTGACGGGCATCGTCGACGCATTCGCTTGTGCGTCTTCCGGTCACTGTACCGGGTCGACCGGCGCAACCGGCACGCCGCGCGCTTCGATGTCGCGCCCGGCGAGCAGGCACAGATCCTCGCGATGGTGCGCGGCGACCACCTGCACGCCGACCGGCACGCCATTCTCGAGCGACGTCGTCACCGCGAGCCCCGGCAGCCCCATCGCCGGCAGCGCGCGCAACGTGAGCTGCGCCTCCCACACGCGATCGAACCCGTCCTGCCCCTGCCGGTCGAGATCGTCCGGAAACGGCAGCTCCGACGACACCGGCAGCAGCACGACCGCATATTCATCGAGAAACAGCCGCCACTGTCGCGTCAGCGTCGTACGCCGGACGAGCGCGCGGCCGATCACATCGGCCGGCAGGTCGCGCACCTTGCCGCGCACGGCCTCGACCACCGCCGCCGCGCCCGGATCGCCGTCGCCGGCAACCGCGTTCGCCAGTGCATCGAAACCGTCGCCGAGCCAGAGCTGCTCCTGCAACAGCGCGGCCTCACGCATCGGCGGCGTGTCGTCGATCTCGTCGACGGTCCAGCCCGCATCGACCAGACGTCGCGCGGCATCGCGCAACGCGGCCTCGACTTCGGGCACGACCTGCAGGCCGCCCGGCCGCACGCACAGCGCCGCGCGCTTCGGCACCTCGCGCCCGTCGAACGGCACCGCCACGTGCCACGGGTCGCGTGGGTCCGGCGCGGCGAACGCCCGCAGCGCGAGCGCGAGATCGTCGATCGTGCGTGCGATCGGGCCCGCCGTCGACATCAACTGCGCACCGATCGCCCGCTCGGGCGACGACGCGTTGAACGCCGGCACGCGCCCGAGCGACGGCCGGATTCCGTGCACGCCGCATGCGTAGGCGGGATAACGCACCGAGCCGCCGATGTCGGTGCCGACGGCAATCGGGCCGATTCCCGCGGCCACGGCCGCCGCCGCGCCGCCGCTCGATCCGCCCGACGTCAGCGACGGATGGCGCGGATTGCGCGTGTGGCCGTGCACGAGATTCGACGTGAACCAGCGCAGCGCGAACGTCGGCGAATTGGTGCGGCCGAGCAGGATCGCGCCGGCTTTTCTGAGGTTGCCGACCACCGGGCTGTCGGCATGCGCGATCAGGTTCTCCTGCAGGCGCGTGCCGTTGGTCGTCGCGAAACCCGCCTGGTCGACGTTGATCTTCACGGTGACGGGCACGCCCGAGAGCGGCCCCGGATCGTCGCCGCGCGCGATCGCGCGATCGACTTCGTCGGCCTGACGCCGCACGTCGTCGGGCCGGTGTTCGATCACCGCGTTGATCGCCGGATTCACCGCGTCGAGACGATCGAGCACGGCGTCCGCCACTTCGCGCGCGGACACGTCACGATGCCGGACGCGTTTCGCGAGTTCGGTTGCCGGCAGTTGCCACAGTTGCGTCATGACTCCTCCTCGTGAAAAGACATCTCCGTCACTCGCGCCACCGCGCTTCCCTGCGAAAGCGCGGCGCCGCGTTCACTCACTGCGCATCCTGCTTCGCGCGTTCCGCTGCCGCGATAATCGCGTCGGCCACGGCCTTCGGCTGGCTCAGCATCGACACATGGCTGCCGTTCACGCGCGCGACCGTCGCGCCGATCCGCTTCGCCATCGTTTCCTGCAGCGTCGGATCGATCATCCTGTCCTGCGTCGCGACGACGAACGTCGACGGCTTCACATGCCACGCGGCTTGCGTGACCTTCTCCGAAATGCACCCGCCGTACCACGGCCCCTGGGTCGCCGCGACGATGCGCTGCTGCGCGGGCGGCAGGTCCGGCGCGAAATCCTGCGCGATCGCCTTGTCCGACAACGTGGCGAAGCCGCCCGCGTCCTTGCGCAGTTCGCCGGCCCATGCGGGTGCCGGCAGCCCCTGCGTGACATCCGCGATCGACTGGCCGTTGTCGGGTGCGAACGCGGCGACGTACACGAGCGACTTCACCTTGTCGTCGTTGCCCGCGTCGCTGATCACGACGCCGGCCCACGAATGGCCGACCAGCACGACCGGCCCCTTCTGTTCGTCGATCGCGCGCTTCGTCGCGGCTGCATCGTCGGCGAGCGAGCTCAACGGATTCTGCACCGACACCACGTGCAGCCCGCGCGCCTCGAGCAGCGGAATCACGCGGTTCCAGCTCGACCCGTCGGCGAATGCGCCGTGCACGAGCACGACGTTCGTGCCTTTCAGGTCGTCTTTCGGCGCAGCCTGCACCGCGACCGCACCGAACAGTCCGCCGATCACGGCGGCGGACACCAGAACGCGTTTCATCAAACCGGCCATCGTTTTACTCCTTGCTCTGTTGTGTTGTTTGAACGTGCCGCGGTAGCGGCTGCGCCTGCGCACGAGGCAGGCGCGACTCCGGATCACGAATGCGCGTACAGGTCGTCGTAAGCGTTCGGCGCGGAATGCGCTTGCGCCGCGCCGCGATGGCCGGCACGCGTCGATGCGTCGGCCACGTTGTCGCCTTGCGACTTCGACGGGCCGTTCTGGTCGGAACGCGCGACCTGCAGCGCGGCGGCGACGTCTTCCGGGTAATGCGGTTCGCTACGCGCCGGGTTGTAGCCGGCCTGTTCCAGGCGGACGAGTTCGGCGCGCACGTCGGCACGCGTGAGGCCGTGTCCGGTGTCGGCAAACGACAGGGCGGGGATGGCGGCGAGGACGGCAACGGCGAGGATGCGAGCGGCTTTCATGAGGGTTCTCCTTGAAGGAAGTAGGTCGGTCGATCATTCGGCATCCGATCCAGATCGTCTGGCATCGAACGTTTCCTGCATGTCGACAGTAGAACCCGCCCACGTATCCGGCATGTTTCTGAAGCAGGGTTTCGGTGCAATCCGATGTTTCCGGAGCAGCGCTAGATACAGTGCGATACAAACTCGTCGAATTCGCCATGCAGGTACGGACGATAGCGACTCGATCACTGGCCGATCAGGACGCGACGCCGCGTACAAGTGCGTCACCCGGCGGCATCGGCGGATGACGGACATGACCATCTCAACGGATTGAAAAACCGCTCGCTTCTGCCGAGCTTTTCCGGTGACGAAGCAACACGCCTGACTCCTGCCCGGAAACACATTCTGACAATTTCCGTTCGTCGCCATCGCCCCTGAGCGCATTTTCTCCGCATCAGCATTTCGCAAACGCGTCATTTCGTTATGCTCGACGCCGCTCGTCCATTCCCGATTACTTCGGACACTTATCGGTTCGTTTCGCAAAATTCCCGATAGCGGTCGAGCTTTGAATGCCTGCTCAGGAGTTTGGATGACCAATTCATTTCTCGACCCACGACTGGATGCGGTGCGCACCGCCGAACCGGCGGCAACAGCCGGTGCGCCGGACGCAGCCGCATCGCGACCGGCACCGCCACCCATCGTCGTGGGCCGCGTCAAGGGTGTGACGATGTTCGCAAAAGACACGCGGCTCATCTGTGTCAAGCAGATGCCCTTGCCCGGTATCGTGATCTTCGTGCATGGGGTGAACTCCGAGGGTGAATGGTTCGAAGCATCGGAGGAAGGGCTGTGCAAGGGCCTGAATCGCCGGCTCGGGCGCCTTGACGATCAATTGAAGTATCGCGGCATCGACGCCGGCCAACTGACGCCCGCGAAGTACACGGAAAGTGTGACGCCCGACGGGTTCATCAATCCACAGCTCTGGTCCGGTAACTACATCAAGCCCGATCCGTCGTTTTCACCCGTGATTCATTTTCGATGGGGCTATCGGGCGACCGCGGCGGAACTGAAGGAATACGGCGACAAGATCTTTCTGAACGAGCAGGACTACTGGGGCGGCGGCCCGTTCACGAATGGCTGTTCGAGCCTGCCCGATCTTTGGCACGGCGGCCTCGACGACCGCGCAGCCGCATGGATCACCGTGCAGGGCATCAACCCGACCAACCGGCCGCTATATCGCTCGCCGCCCCGATCCTATGGCGTGCTCGCGGCCTTGCGACTGGCCAGGCTGATCGAATCGATCCGCCGAATGCAGGCCGATGTACCCATTACGGTCGTCTGCCACAGCCAGGGCAACATTGTCGGACTGACGGCGGCGTTCTTCGGCGACGCATTTCCCGACGTCGAGGATCCGTGGGGGCGCAAGGGCCATTGCGTGGCGGACGCCTACGTGCTGGCGAATGCCCCGTACAGTTTCGCGCGCGCGGACGGTCCGAATAGCTCCGACACGTTCATGGATACATGGTCGCAGCGCGCGACGAAGGACGCCGACGGCCGGCGCGGGCGGCAGACCTATGCCGCGCGCACGAGGACATTCGGCAAATTCCTGTCGATCGTGGGCGCTCGCAAGGAACATGATCCGCCAGCAGGCAAGATCGATGAAGACATGGCGAACGAGCGGGTGTCGCCGACGAGCAACAGGTCATATGCCGCGCGACACGACCGTGATCGGCACGGCCTGAATCGATCGACGTATGGCCGCGTCACGGCGTATTGCTGTCCGCACGATCAGGTGATTTCGGCGGTGACGGTTCAAGGCATCGGCTGGCGCGGCATCGGCAGGCACGAACTCGACGATATCGGCGCGTCCGGCATCCTGACGCAGCGTGTTTTCGCATCCGGCTTTAACGTCGGCGTGCAGCAACCCTATCGATATTGGGAAGACGACTGGCGTCATGTCCAGAAAGGGAAGACGTCAGGATTCTGGTATCCGCCATCGCCACCCGCGAAATTCAATCTCGTCGGCGCGCTCAAAGGGAATGAAAGTGTTTGGGGAATGGCAGCCACGCTTGCCACTGCGCCGTTCATGTTCGTCGCGACCGGGATCAGCTCGGCATTGAACATGCTCCGAGTGAACGCCGACCCGCCGGCGGGCTGGACGGTCGTGGCGGACGCCCCGGCCCTTGACGAAACCTTCCCGCCCAAGGCATTGCGATTCGGCAACCCGGTCGAAACGAGAGACGGCGACGCGGTAAGCGACTTCAACGAAGGCAACGATCCTCCGGCCGCCTGGCGTGACGCGAGCAAGGCCGATGCAGACAAGCGGGCCGACGATCCCTACGACCAGTACGAGGCGAAGCATCCGGATAGCGTCGCCCAAGGTACCGCAACAACCGAAGCCGGGCAGCGTTACGAGGATCGTGCGTTGATGCGGATGGAAGCACGTCGCACGCTGAACACCGAATGGCTCGATGGCGACGGCCACGTGATCGGCGAGGACGGCAAAAGCGAGCTGCCTGACGGCTACAAGGATTGGCGCGATCAGCAAATTGTCGATTGGCTCGATCGCGGGGCCATCAATAACCCGACCAACCACTCTACGACGATGACCAACCCCGACCATGCCGAAAAGGCGCTTGCTTACGATGTCGCTATTGGCCCGTGCTATCTGACGGAGCAGCAAATCAGAGCCTTGCGCATCGAGGCGGATTGGCGGATGTGGGAAAGCCCGCCCGACGGCGATCCGAGGGAGAAGTACTTCGACTATTTCTTGCTCGGTGAACTTGACGATTTACCGATGCATGAATGGATACATCTTGAAAACGGTGAAGGAAATATGCCCGACGCGATTGTAGATGAACGTGAAGGGGCGTTTTATCTGAAGGTCGGGGGTGCATTTTGAAGGCACTCATCGCTACATGGCAGCGGCGTGTCGCTGTCGCTGTTTCGGTATGGCCCATTGCCGCAGTACTCATGGCGTCGCTGGTGACGCACGTCGAACAACCCGATCCAGCCCATCTGGAAATAGGAGAATGGATGAAACGATTCGTTGTCGTGCCCGCCCTGGCTGCGCTCATGGTGTTTCTGTTTCTCACGGCCATGACGCGTCCTGCACAAGCCGCGCCTGCCCAGGAGCAAGCAGGGAGTACGGTGCTTGAAGATGCAGCGTCGGCGAAGCCGTTCGTCGCGCAGGTTGTCGGCCTGATCTGGATGAATCCGTTGCACCGGAGGGACTACCCGACCGAATGGCAATTGCTGTGGACGCAGGGGCTCGCCGCGCCCAACAAGAACGACGATATGGTCCGCACCGATCCGAAGTCCTTTACTACGCTGCAATCGGTAGCGGGTATCGCATACGGCAACGAAGGCGCGGAGACGTTCAAGGGCTTCTACCACAAGTACATGAAGAGGTTCCCTCTGCTGCTTCATTCTCGCTACGCCTCCAATCCAAAATACTTCTACACGGTGAACCCCAACAACAAGAAAGATTGGCGGGAATTGGCAGGCATTCACGTCGAGCTTGCGATTCCGGATCGACTCGAGGCGGACGAATCGCAGAGCTATTTGCAAAACTCGATTCGAAAGACGTTTTCGATCGGCAATCGGTATTTCCCGACGATGTGGAGCCGCGACACGCTGCCCGATGTGCAAATCACGCAAGGCGGCGCGAACGCCGGCTTCGCGTCGCTGAACAAGGCGTTGGACTACTTGCGGGACAACCCCGACAAGACCGTGTGGGTGGTGAACTGGGATGCGCCGAATTTCCCGCCGCTCGACGCGCAGATCAACGAGAACCTCGTCGTGCTGTTTCTCGCCGGCCCGAACTTCGACACGCAGCGCGAACCGCTCGCCTGGATCGGCAAGGCCGCCACCGGCAACACGCAAGCGTTCGCGCCGAAGGTCGGCACGACACGAGCCGTGCAGGCGTGGAAAGCGACCATCGACCAGGCAGCGCGCAATGCCGGCGTCGCGATCCCGGATCTCAAGTACGTCGTCCACGACGCAGGGAAAGGCAGTGACGCCTCGTCGTCACGTCTCGTCGCACTCGCGCAGACACTGACGGAAACGCTCCCGGAATACGATCACCCGCAACAGACCTTCAACACCGCCGCCCTGCTCGGTGACATGGGAACCGGCAGCGCCTTGACCGACGTTGCGCTGGCGATCGGCCGGATCAATCATTTCGGCGGTAATGCATTGGTTGCCGGCACGACCGACCCGGAGCATCCCGTCGCGGTCGTCGTCAGGCCACCGTCGACGCTCACGCCGATCGATCCGGACAAGGACTGGTTCCGCGCGCGTGGCGGGAACAATGCGTACCTGCCGTGGTGGGGACGCCGGCACGATACCAATTACGGAATGCAGGGCTATTCGTGGTGACGCAGTTGGCTCGGAGGCGCGATCCGTGCGACCAGGATCGCGTCGCCGAGTCATTCACGGGAATGGACGCAATACGGGAACCGACCACGCAGGCGACGCGCCTACGGCGGCCGGGTCGAATCCAGAGCCGGCACGAGCGGGGTTATGGGGCGAGCAGTCGCACACCATTCGCCACGGGTGACGGGACGGCAATGAGCCGCGTGCCTCCCGGCGCACGCGCTCCCCGGCTTCACCTTGCTCACGCCCCCGTCACGGCGCCAGCCGCGTGAACACGTAGTCGTGATTCTTCACCCGCGCCTGGTGGCACGCAAAGCACGTCTGATGCTGGCCGATATCGGCCGGCACGCCGTTGATGAACCGCCCGAAACCCCAGCCGCCCGTCGACGCATAGCGGCGCGAGTCCTTCACCATCACCTGCACGGTCGTCGCCTGTCCGGGCACCGTCGCCGGCGCGAACTCGTCGGACTGCTTGCGCTTGTACGCGAGTTTCACCAGGATCGTGCCGTCCGGAAACGGCAGTGTCGCCTGCTCAAGCGCACGGATCGCGACGGGATTGCCGAGCACGACACGCAGTTCATCGAGCGGCGCGGCTTCTTCGGCCGGGGCGACCATTTCCCACTTCCGGTAGCCGGGCGGGATCGTCACGCCGTAAATCGGCGACGCGGCGGCGGCAGCCGGCTTCGGCTGCTCCGCGAACGCGGCCGGGCCGCTCGCCGACCACGCGCCGGCCAGCAGCACGCCCGCGACGAACCCGCGACGCACGCCGCGACGCACGCCACCCATGCGCGCTCGCATCACAGGTGCTCCACTTGCAGGATCGCATCCGCGAACGCCTGCGGCGCTTCCTGCGGCAGGTTGTGGCCGATGCCGCCGGTGATCGTGCGGTGCTGGTACTTGCCGGTGAACTTCTTCGCGTACGCGGCCGGTTCCGGATGCGGCGCGCCGTTCGCATCGCCTTCCATCGTGATCGTCGGCACCGTAATCGCAGGGCCGGCCGCGAGGCGCCGCTCGAGGTCGTCGTATTGCGCCTCGCCCTTCGCGAGCCCGAGACGCCAGCGATAGTTGTGGATCACGACGGCCACGTGATCGGGGTTCTGGAACGACGCGGCCGTACGCGCGTAGGTTTCGTCGGAGAACTGCCATTTCGGCGATGCGAGCTGCCAGATCAGCTTGTTGAACGCATCGCGGTTCGCCGCGTAGCCCAGCGCGCCACGCTCGGTCGTGAAGTAGAACTGATACCACCACTGGAATTCGGCCTGCGGCGGCAGCGGCTTGCGGTTCGCCTCCTGGCTGCCGATCAGGTAGCCGCTCACCGACACCAGCGCCTTCACGCGCTGCGGCCACAGCGCCGCGATGATGTCGGCCGTGCGCGCGCCCCAGTCGTAGCCGCCGAACACCGCGCGGTCGATCTTCAGCGCATCCATCAGCGCAACGATGTCGACGGCCGTCACGGCCTGCTGGCCGTTGCGCACCGTGTCGGCCGAGCGGAACGTCGTCGACCCGTAGCCGCGCAGGTAAGGCACGATCACGCGGTAGCCGGCCGCGACGAGCAGCGGCGCGACTTCCGCATAGCTGTAGATGTCGTACGGCCAGCCGTGCAGCAGGAACACGACCGGGCCGTTCTTCGGCCCGAGGTCCGCATACCCGACGTTGAGCACGCCCGCGTCGATCTGGTGGATCGTGCCCAGCGACGCGACGCCGGCCGCGCGCTTCGCAGGCGCTGCATCGGGCGCCGACTGCGCGTGCGCCAGGGCGCTGAAGCCAAGGTCGGCGAGGCTGAGGCTCGCCAGCGTCGTACCCAGGATCAGGCGGCGGCGGGTGTTCACGGTTTCGGGCATGGCTCGTTCTCCAGTGTCGATCGCTAAGGAAGGTGACCCGCGGCACGTGCGGGCACTCGGGAATCTGCGTTCTCGGCAGCGGCGCATGGCATCGCGCCGCCGTGTGAATCGCTTCACCGGTTTTATACCCGAGCCCTGGCGAGGCTTTGTATCCCAACGTATCTGTCGGCGAACACGACACACGACGATTCAAAAATCGGGCGGGAATGCGGGTTCGCAGGGGGCCATGTGCCACGCGCCGGCCTGCCCCGGCGATGGCGTGGCCACGCACCGCCTCTCGCTTCGGCGCCGAAACGCGGCGATACTACGCCGCTTGCCGTGACAACCCGCCCGATTGCAGGTGACCAATTTGACCGATGCCGACGAACAAGACGCTCCCGTGCGACAGGCGGGCACGCACGGGCCGCCGCTCTGGCTCGCGACCATCCTGACCGCGTTCGGGCTTGCGGCGCTCCTGCTCGCGTGGTTCTCCGGATACGCCACCGCCTACTGCGACACGCTTGGCGATGCCGTCGTCTGGGTCGTGTTTGTCACGGCGGCTTTCGTTTTTGCCGCCTTCAGGGACAACTGGAACATTTTTCCGGTCGGGCTGGTTGCCTGCATCGGGCTCGCCGCGGTCGTCCGGCGGCTTCCGCGTTTCAAGGTCACCTGGCGTCGATTTTTGATCGTGCTGCCTTGTGTCTATGCCGCTATGACGCTTTTCACGTGGCTGAGGGACGTACACGGCACGTGCCGGATCATCTGAGGGTGACCGCCCCACTCCGCCGATGAACACCGGCCGCATGCCGGCCGGCCCGCATTCACCGCTCGGACCACGCCGCTGCACGCAGCCGTTCAGTCCTTCCGGTCCGGCAGGATATGCGCGCGAATCGAGCGGCCCCGCCACGAGATGTGATCGATCCGGGCGCGCAGCGTGTAAAGCGCCACCGACGACAGCGTGTTGAACCGGAGCAGTGCGATGGGGGTGCCGATCCCGGCCGGCACGCGCTCGATCGCATCGAACAGCGGGAATCCATGCCGCGCCAGGAACGCGCCGACCTCGTCGTCGCGCGCGTGTTCTTCGACATTGACCAGCAGTAGTTCAGCCATGAGGATTCCTTGCTCGTTCGCCCGTCACCGGATCAGCCGGTGTGTATGGCGCGCGATCATCAGTTCTTCGTCGGTCGGGATCACCCACGCCGAAACGCGGCTCGATGCCGTCGTGATCAGCGGCCCGCCCGTGCCGTTCGCGTCGACATCGATCTCGACGCCGAGCCACGCCGCACGGCGCAACACCCCTTCGCGAACCGCCGCCGCGTGCTCGCCGATCCCCGCCGTGAACACGACGGCGTCGATGCCCTCCATCGCGGCCGCAAGCGAACCGAGTTCGCGCGCGATGCGGTAGACGTACAGCTCGATGGCGAAGCGCGCGTGCGGATCGTCGCTCGCGAGCAGGGTGCGCATGTCGCTCGACATACCGGACACGCCGAGCAACCCGGAACGCCGATAGAGCAGATCCTCGACAGCGCGCACGTCCATCCCGAGTGCTTCCATCAGGAAGATCACGACGCCCGGATCGAGGTTGCCGCAACGCGTGCCCATCGGCAGCCCGTCGAGCGCCGTGAACCCCATCGTGCTCGCGACGCTCTTGCCTGCCACGAGCGCGCACATGCTCGCGCCGTTGCCGAGATGGGCGACGACCGTGCGCCCGCGCGCCGCCGCCGGCGCGACGTCGGGCAGCACGCTCGCGATGTACTCGTACGAGAGCCCGTGAAAACCGTAACGGCGCACGCCCCGGCTGGTGATCGACGCGGGCAGCGCGAACGCCTGGGTCACCGCGGGCTGCGTGCAGTGGAACGCCGTGTCGAAGCAGGCCACCTGCTCGACGCCGGGCTGCATCGTTTCGAGGATACGAATCGGCGTCAGGTTGTGCGGCTGATGCAACGGCGCGAGCGGGGTGAGTTTTTCCAGCTCGGCCACGATCTCGGGCGTGACGCGCACCGGGCCGCTGAAGCGTTGCCCGCCGTGCACGACGCGATGGCCCACCGCCGCGAGACGGTGCCCTTCCTGATGCGCGCCCAGGAACGCGGCGATCTGCTCGAGCCCTTCCTGATGGCCGAACGTATCGCCGCCGGCCCATTGCCGTTCGTGACGCTCCGCGTGGCGGTCGACGGCGCTGAAGTGCGCCGTGGCCGTGTACAGGCCCTCGACCTGGCCATGCACGATCAGGCCGAGCGTGTCGCCGTGCACGTCGAATGCGGAAAACTTGATGCTCGACGAGCCGGCATTCAATACCAGAATCACGTCTGCCATGGCGTCACCCCGCGCGCCGGGCCGCTTCGCGCTGCACGTTCGCGACGAGCATCGCGACCGCACAGGAAGCCAGCCGGGTGATCAACGAATCGGCACGACTCGTCAGGATGACCGGCACGCGCGCGCCGAGCACGATGCCCGCCGCATCCGCGCCGGCCAGGAACGACAGGCTCTTGGCGAGCATGTTGCCCGCTTCGAGGTTCGGCACCATCAGCACGTTCGCGTGCCCGGCCACCGGCGAATCGATCTGCTTGATGCGCGCGGCTTCGGGATCGATCGCGTTGTCGAGCGCCAGCGGGCCGTCGACGAGCGCGCCGGTGATCTGCCGCCGATCCACCATCTTGCACAGCGCGGCGGCTTCGAGCGTCGACGGCACTTTTGGGTTGACCGTCTCCATGGCCGAGAGGATCGCCACGCGAACCTGCGGAAAATCCAGCGCATGCGCGAGATCGATCGCGTTCTGCAGGATGTCGACCTTTTCCTCGAGCGTCGGCGCGATATTGATCGCCGCGTCGGTCACGATCAACGGATCGGCGTGCGCGGGCACGTCCATCACGAAGCAATGGCTGATGCGCCGGCCCGTGCGCAACCCGGAATCGTGCCGCACCACTTCGGCCATGAGTTCGTCGGTGTGAAGGCTGCCCTTCATCAGCGCGGACGCGCGGCCGTCACGTACGAGCCGCACCGCCGCCGCTGCCGACGCCTCGCTGTACGGCGCATCGACGATCTCGTAGTCGCCGATCGGTAGCTGCAACTCCGCGGCGGTCGCTTCGATACGCGCACGCGGGCCGACCAGGATCGGCTCGATCAGCCCCTTGCGCGCCGCCTCCAGCGCGCCCTCGAGCGAGCTTCGATCGCACGGATGCGCGACGGCCGTCGACATCGGCGCGAGCGCCTGGCAGTGTTCGATGAGGCGGCGATATTTCTCGTGTCGGGTTTCCATTGCGGTTCCTCGCTGTCCGTCACTGCACGCGTTCGAGTGTCGCCAGCGGCCCCCTGGCCGGTAGCGTGGCAGGCGGCGCACCCAGTACCGCGCGAATGCGTTGCAGCGCCGCCCACTGTTGCTCGCTCACCGACGCGCTTTGCACGCGCGCGTCGCCCAGCAGCTTGTCCAGCAGCGTCAGCAGCCGCTGGCGGTCCTCCGACCGGGCAAGCAGCACCGGCAGCGCGGCGACGGCCTGTTGGGGCGCGTAAGTCGCGATGATCTCCTGCTCGCCATAGATGCGCCGCCACTGGTCGGGCGGCAGGTTCGGCAGGTATTCGGCGTAGGTTTCGGCAAGCTCGCGCTCGGTCGCAAGCTGCGCCAGCGGAAACGGTTCGCCGCTGCGCTCGAGCAGAAACGCCGCGCGCGCAACCGCTTCGGTGTAACCGCCACGCTCGATCGACGCGAGCGCCGCCTTCACGAACGGCAGGTCGCGAGGGTCCGCCGCCGCCGGCGCAGCAGCGTGACGGTCGCGATACTGCTCCCCGAAATGAAGCATGGCCGGCTGGGTGTACAGCGAGAAGAACAGCGACTCGATGCTTGCATCGCGCATCGCGCGGAAACAATCGAGCGACGCGCTGACGATATCCGAGCCACGCCGTTCGAGCTTGCGCCACGGCTCGATATCGTCGGCCGGCTGGCGGTGGGCCCTGACCGTGTCGGCGGCGGGCTTCAGCCAGCGAAGCCAGGGATTCAGGTCCGAAAACGCCCAGCGCTGGAAGCGCAGCGGATGAAAGTCGCGCAACAGGTGCGCCGTGGTCTCGTTCGATGCCTGCTGCACGTATGGCTGCATGAACAGTTCATACGCGCGCTGCGTGAATTCGGACAGCGCGGCGACGGCCTCGAACGCATGCTCGTCCTTGCGCCCGAAGCGGTTGAAGTATTGCGCGATCTCTTCCAGACGGTGCTCGGCAAAGGTGACGTCGTACGTGACCTTCCCGTCGGCGCCCTTTACCTCCTTAATCGACATCGCATAGAGGCCGGGCGGCAGCGTTTCGACGGCATCCAGCACGCTGACGATCTGCGCGTGCTCCTTCTTCGCGACCTTGCCGGACACGAAGATGCCGAGATGCCCCACGTCCTCTTCCACCAACCCGATGATGACCTGCCCGCGCGACTTGATCTCCTCCGTGCTGCCGTAGATGTCCGTGACCCAGTTGAACGCCTGCTGCGGCGGCGTGATGTTGTCGCCCATCGACGCGAACAGGATGATCGGCGAGCGGATCTCGCGCAGGTCGAACGCCTTGCCCGATCCGTCTTTCACTTCGCCGGACCAGAGCTTGTTGCCGATGAACAGGTTGCGCGTGATCCATTCGATCTCGTCGCGGTTCATCAGGTAGTAGCCGCCCCACCAGCGCTCGAACTCGAGGAAGCGCGGCGGCTCGGTGTCGATGTGGTCGTACACGTGGTAATACTTGTCCCACAACGTGTTCGCCGGGTTCAGGTTCTCGAAGTTCTGCACGAGATAGGCGCCGTCGAACTTGCCGTTGCCCAGGTCCGACGCGAACGACGCGAGCCACGTGCCGCCGAGTATGCCGCCGGCATAGCGCATCGGATTGTCGCCGGGCCCGTCGCTCCACGCGCCGCTCCAGTACGACATCGGGGCGCCGTTGATGACGATCGGGCCCGTATCGTCCGCCGACGAACTCGCGAGCATCATCGCGGCCCAGCCGCCCTGGCAGTTGCCGACGATGGCCGGCTTGAGGCTGTCCGGATGCAGCTCCCGTACTTTCCGCACGAACGCCTGTTCCGCGGCGCACACGTCGAGCAACGTCTGGCCGGGCTCGGGCTCCTGGAAGAACACGACGAAATACACGGGATGCCCCGCGCGCAACGCCACGCCGACTTGCGAATCGTCCTTGAAGCCGCCGATACCGGGGCCGTGCCCCGCACGCGGATCGATGATCAGGTAGGGCCGCTTGCCGGCGTCGACGATCACGCCATCCGGCGGCTGGATGTGAACGAGCGCGTAATTGACGGGCCGTGCGAACTGCCGGCCGTCGAGCACGACGTCGTAGTCGAAATGCAGCACCGGCTTGAGCCCCTCGGCCATGCGCTCGACATATTGCGTGCCGCGCTCGCGCAGCGTGTCCCAGAACAGCAGCGCGCGCTGTGCAGCGTCGACCGCGTAATGCCACGCGCTCAGCGGCGAGAACGGCATGGCAAACGGGGCGGCGCCCGGCTCCTGGCCGGGGCCGTCGCTGCCGTCGAGTGCTTCGCCCAACCGTTTCCCGTACTGTTCCAGCGCGTGCTGCGTGCGCTTTTGCAGGACGTGGACAATCTCCGTGGCGATCTCATGACTGCGCGCCAGTTGCGTGGCAGCATCCATAACACTGTTCTCCAGAGGGGCAAGGTGAATCTCGACGCATTCCGGGAGCGGCCGCCTCGCGTCAGCCGAGCACGTGCATCCCCGCGTCGATGTAGTGAATACCGCCGGTCATCGCGCGTGCGGCATCGCTGGCGAGAAAGGTGCACAGCGCACCGACGTCGTCGATGTCGAGCGGCCGGCGCAATGGCGCACGGCGGGCGGTGTCGTCAAGCAGGTGATCGAAGTTCGGCAGCCCGGAAGCCGCCCGCGTGGCCAGTGCGCCGGGCGACACCGCATGCACGCGAATGCCGGCCGGCCCCAGCTCGACAGCGAGGTATCGGACGGTGGCCTCCAGCGCCGCCTTGACCGGCCCCATCACGCCGTACTCCGCGATGACCTGGTCGGCACCGATATAGGTCATCGCCATCAGGCTTCCACCGGACGTCATCAACGGCTCGGCCAGTTTCGCCATCCTGATGAACGAGTGGCAGGAGGTATCCATCGCGAGGGCGAACCCTTCCGGCGAACTGTCGACGACCCGCCCGTGCAGATCGGCCCTGGGGGCATAGGCAACGGCATGCAACAGAAAATCGAGGCCGCCCCACTGTTCGCCGATCGTGTCGAACACCTCGCGCATCTGGTCGGCCCGGCTCACGTCAAGCGGCATCGCAATCGCCGGCTTCAGCTGGTCGAGCAGCGGCTCGATGTACGGCAACGCCCGGTCGGATTGCCAGGTCACCGCCAGCTCGGCACCCGCTGCATGAAAGGCGCGCGCACATCCCCACGCGATGCTCTGCTCGTTCGCCAGGCCGACGACGATGCCTCTTCGACCTTCAAGCGGGCGCATGCCATCGCAAGCCATGCGTGACTCGCGCACGTCGTTATTCGTCATCGCGAAACCTCGGGTCGTATTTTTTCACCGGACGAAACCGTGAAAAAGCCGATTCGGCTTTTTGCCGCGTGCCAATAAACAGGATGATCCGTCCGCACTCAGGTGCAGTCGCGAATCATTGTATTGAGGGTTTCAATACATCAGGCAATTCACGCGACATATTTTGATTTTTATCAAAATCGCTTTTTAATCAAATAATTACGATGGAATGTTTCTTCCAGAAGGGGGCTGGTTCATCGATATGTCATTCAATCGTGAACGGACGCGCCGTGCCGTTTCTGCTGTAAAACGGCCGCTTTGACGGGTAACGCCGGCGGCAATAACGACGCTACGGTGAATTCGGGAACGTGCACGACGGAAGCAAACGCCGGGCCGCATCCGCACCGGCCCGCGTTCGCCCGTCCTCCCTCGCTTACACGCGCCGCAACGGCCGGAACCCGGCACGCACTTCACGCGCGAACAACTCCGGCTCCTCCCATGCCGCGAAATGCCCGCCCTTGTCGACTTCGTTGAAGTAGATCAGGTTGTGATAACTGCGCTCGGCCCAGCTGCGCGGCGCCTGGTAGATCTCGCCCGGAAACACCGTGATCGCGGCCGGCAACGCGATATCCACCGCGTTGAAGTTGTTCGAGTGATCCTCCCAGTAGATCTGCGCGGCGGACATCGCGGTGTTGGTCAGCCAGTAGAGCGAGATGTCGTCGAGAATCTCGTCGCGCGGGATCGAACGCTCGGGCACGCCGCCGCTATAAGTCCACTGCGAAATCTTGTCGTACATCCATGCGGCCTGCCCGGACGGCGAATCGGCGAGTGCATAGCCGACCGTCTGCGGGCGCGTGACCATCATTGCCGAGTAACCGCAGTTGTCGCGATAGAACGTCGCGAGCTTCTCGTAGGCGGCCTTCTCCTTCGGCGACAGCGACGCCGGCGCGGGTGCATCGGTCGCGAGCAGCGTCGCGATATCCGGCGGCACCGTCGCCGGCATGTTCACGTGAATCCCGGCCAGGCCCTGCACGCGCTGCATCGCCATCCGGTGCGAGATCACCGAGCCGCAGTCGCCGCCCTGCGACACGAAGCGCGTATAACCGAGCCGCGCCATCAGCTCGCCCCACGCGCGCGCGATGTGGTCGGAACCCCAGCCGGTCTGCGTCGGCCGGCCCGAGAAGCCGAAGCCCGGCAACGACGGCACGACGACATGGAACGCATCGTCGGCGCTCGCGCCGTGCGCGGTCGGGTCGGTCAGCGGGCCGATCGCCTTCAGCAGCTCGAAGATCGAACCCGGCCAGCCGTGCGTCATGATCATCGGCATCGCGTTCTCGTGCCGCGAGCGCACGTGGATGAAATGAATGTCGAGCCCGTCGATTTCCGTGATGAACATCGGGAAACCGTTCAGGCGCGCCTCGCCCTTGCGCCAGTCGTAATCGGTGCCCCAGTAGCGCAGCAGCGCCTGCATGCGCGCCAGCCGCACACCCTGCGATTCGTCGGCGACGGTCTCGCGGCCCGGCCAGCGTGTTGCCGCGATGCGGCGGCGCAGGTCGGCGACGGCTTCGTCGGGAATGTGCGCGGTGAACGGGCGTATGCCGCTCGCGCCGGTCGCGGCATGCAGCGCCGTGGGCAGCATCGCCGAGACCCCTGCGGCCACGGACGTGGCAAGCAGGTGGCGACGCATCGGGGAAAACGGTGTGGAAGACATCGTTCGGCATCTCCTTTCGTGAAGTGGAAAGTGAACATGCCGCGCGCGGGGCCGCGCCTTCGCTTTCAATCCGGCGCGCCCGGCTCACGCGGCGTCGCCCATTTGAAAGGTCTGATGTATCCCGGATTTGTCTGATTTGTACGCGTTTGTAGCGGCGGCGCGGCGAGCGGCACGGCCGCTCGCCCGCGCGACGCTCAGAGCGCCTTGACGATCGCGCCGTCGACGCGAATGTTCTGCCCGGTGATGTAGCCCGCGCCGTCGGACAGCAGGAACGCGACCGTCTTCGCGATCTCGCCGGTCTTGCCGAAGCGGCCGGCCGGGATGCGTGCGACGATCTCCGGCGTTTCCGGCCAGCTGTCGATGAAGCCCGGCAGCACCGCGTTCATCCGGATGTGCTCGGCCGCGTAACGTTCCGCGTAAAGACGCGTCCATGCGCTCAGCGCCGCGCGCAGTGCCGACGAAACGGGCATCGGCTGCTCGGGCGCGTCCGCCGCGAAGCTCGAGATGTTGACCACCGCGCCGCCGCCCTGCTTCTGGAAGACCGGCGTCACACGGCGCATCACGCGCACCACGTTCAGCAGGATCAGGTCGAGCCCTGCATGCCAGTTGTCGTCGGTGATCGCCAGCAGCTCGCCCTTCGGCGGGTGCCCGGTGTTGTTCACGACCGCATCGATGCGGCCGTAGCGCGCGAGCGTTTCCTGCACGAGCCGGTCGATGTCGGCTTCTTCCGTCACCGAACCCTGGATGCCGAACCCGCCCAGTTCCTCGCCGAGCGCCACCGCGCTGCCCGACGGCGACATCAGCGCGACGCGATAGCCCGTCGCCGCCAGTTCGCGCGCGATCGCCGCGCCCATGCCTTTGCCCGCCGCCGTGATCAACGCCACTTTTTCTACAGTCACGATCTGCTCCTCATTCGAATCCTGCCGCCGCGCAACCGCCGTTCGGTGCGCCATGGTGGTAATGTAGGCGCATCGATACCCACTGTCGAACCAGTATTTCTGCCTCCAGCCGATAGTTTTTCTACAGCCCGACGATGCCGCCTCGCCCCTCCCGCCTGCCGCCGCTGAATGCGCTCCGCGCGTTCGAAGTGTCCGCGCGGCACCTCAATTTCCGCGCCGCCGCCGACGAGATCGGCGTCACGCAGGGCGCCGTCGCGCAGCAGGTGCGCCACCTCGAGGACGTGCTCGGCCTGAAGCTGTTCGAACGCCTGCCGCGCGGCCTCGCGCTGACGCACGACGGCGCCGCGTATTTCTCCGACGTCCAGCGCGCGCTGCACGCGATCGCCGACGCGACCGACAAGCTCGTGAAGCGGCGCGCCGCGCTGACCATCAGCACGACGCCGTCGTTCGCGTCGAAGTGGCTGATCCCGCGGCTCGCGCAGTTCACCGACGCACATCCCGACTACGACGTGCGCGTGATCGCCGACCCGCAGATCGCGACGTTCCGCCACGACGGCGTCGATCTCGCGATCCGTTACGGCAAGCCGCCGTTCGGCAAGCATCTCGCCACGCATGCGCTGTTCCCGCTCGACGTGTGTGCCGTGTGCAGCCCCGCGCTGCTGGCCGCGCCGGCGTCGCCGCGCGCGCTTGCAAGCCACGTGCTGCTGCACGACGCGCACGACCTGTGGCCCGAGTTCCTCGCCGCGATGCCGGAGCCCGTCGACCTCGATCCGCACAAGGGGCTGCGCTTCAACCAGACGTCGCTCGCGATCGATGCGGCCGTCGCTGGCCAGGGTATCGCGCTCGCCACCGATCCGCTCGTCGAGCGCGACATCGCCGCCGGCCGGCTGTGCAAGCCGTTCGATTTCGCGTTTCCGCTGTCGATGGGGTTCTATCTCGTGTATCCGGCCGAACGGCGCGATGACGACGCCATCGTCGTGATGCGCGAGTGGATGACCGCGCAGGCGGCGTCGGACGGGCGGCCGCCCGACTCGCCCGGTAGCCGCGGCGCGGGAAGCAGCGCTTAGGCGCCGTGTGCGATTCCGGGCAGCCGGCGGCCAACCCCGCAACGGGCGATATGCCGCGAGGAGATGATCCGATGGGATGGGAAGAAAGATACGGCGGCATCTGGACGGGCGTGCTGATGCCCGGCGAGCAACCCGTTGCCGAAACGCATCTCGCCGATCGGCATCTGGTCACGCTGATTGCGCAACGGCCCGATGGCCTGTATCGGGCCGTCGTCCTGGGGCATCACCCCGATCCGCAGTGGCGTCTGCCGTTCTGGGGAGAAGTCATCGCGCCCGCGATCGTCGGGTCGATCGATGACGGGGAGCAGTACCTCGCCGCGGCATTGGCCCGTCACGTCGAAAGCGGCGCGTGAGCAGTCCGGCTCAGGGCGCGACCCACCGGCCTTCGTAGCCGCCTTCATGCAGGTCGAACACCGCGCGGCGATGGCCGGCGCGCGCGAGTTCGAGCCAGTCGATGCGCGTCACGCTCACGTGAAGCAGGCAGAAGTTCTCGTAACCGTCGTCGTCGGGATTGGCGCGCGGGCTCGCCGACACATGCGCGGCCTCAGGCGACTCGACCGGCGTACCCGGCGGCAACGGTGCGCGATACAGCAGCAGCGTATGCGGGCGGCTCGATTGCCAGATCGCGCGGCGTTGCGCTTCGTCGTCGCAGATCGATGCAACGCCCTCCGCGCGAATCTGCACGAGCGCATCGAGATCGCTGGCGACGAGCGCGATGCGCGGATCGCGGCGCAGCTCCGCGACCTTCTCCGAGCGCGCGTCGGTATGAAACGACAGCACACGATCGGCACGGCTCGCCTGACGCAACACGATCGTGCGTACCTTCGGCGCGCCGTCGATACCGAGTGTCGCGGCCTGCAGCATCGTGAACGGCGAACGCTGCGCGCTCACGCCGGATTCGAGGCAGGACCAGAGGCGCTCGTACGTTTGCGCGAGCGATTCGGAAGTTGAGTCGGACATGGCGAAGCGGCGATCGTGCGTGTTGCGGTCGCGCAAGCTTAACCGCTTGCGGCGGCGCCGGCACGCGTGCCGCACGCCGGCCGTCGCCGTGCGGCTCAGTTGTAGCCGAGCACGACCGGCGCCGCGTCGCCGATGTCGTCCGCCGGCTGTGCGCCGAAGCGGCCGAGCACGTCGGCCACATACTGCGGCCCTGCGCTGATCTGCGACGAGCGGTGCGCCACGGGCCGGTTATCGCCCGCGCCCGGTGCTGCGCCCATCGATACGGTGTCGTTGACGGTGATATTCACGTTGTTGTCTCCTCACGCGGTGAGCGCCGCTCCATACGCGCGCACGAGGCGCGCGACGCCTTCCCGGATCGCATCGACGTCCGGCGCGGCGAACGACAGGCGCAGCGATGCCGCATCGACGTTGTCCGCGAAGAACGCCTTGCCCGGCACGAACACGATCTTGTTCGCGATCGCCTGTTGCAGCAGCACGTCCGACGACACCGCGCCGATCCGCGCCCACACGAACATCCCGCCTTCGGGACGATGAAATTCGATCGCATCGCCGAGGCCGTCGCGCAATGCGTCGCACATCGCATCGCATTTGCGCTGGTACGCGGCCGTGATGCGCGGCAGATGGCGTTCGAGCGCGCCGTCGGCCAGATATTCGGCGGCGGTGGCCTGCGTCCACGGCGTGCTGCACAGGTCGACCGTCTGCTTCGCGATCACGCAGCGGCGCGCGATCTCGGCCGGCGCGATCGTCCAGCCCACGCGCAGCCCCGGCGCGACGATCTTCGACAGGCTCGCGAAATGCACGATCCAGTCGCGTGCGCCGTCCACTTCGTCGGCCAGCGCAAGCATCGACGGCACGGCTTCGCCCGCGAAACGCAGGTCGCCGTACGGATCGTCCTCGACGATCAGGAAGCGGTATTGCACCGCGAGACGCAGCAGCTTCAGCCGTCGTTCGCGCGTGAGCGTCGCGCCCGTCGGGTTCGCGAAGGTCGGGACCGTGTAGAGCAGCTTCGGCTGCGCGATCGCGCCGGATGAAAGCTGTTCGCCGAGACGATCGACGTCGAGCCCCGCGCCGTCGACCGGAATCGTCACGATGCGCGCCTGCTGCAGACGCATCGCCTGCAGCGTCGCCGGATAGGCCGGCTGTTCGGTCAGCACGACGTCGCCGGGCGACACCATCACGCGCAGCAACAGGTCGAGCCCCTGCTGCGAACCGGTCGTGACGAGCAGTTCTGCCGCCGTGCACGCCACACCGCGACGCGCCATCAACGCGATCAGCTGCTGCTTCAGTTCGGCGAGGCCATCGGTCGGGCCGTATTGCAGGCAGCGCACCGGCTGCGCATACGCGCGCCCGGCGGCCGCGTTCAGGCCGTCGACGTCGAACAGGTCGCTGGCCGGATAGCCGCCCGCGAAGGAAATCATGCCCGGTTCGGACAGGTACTTGAACAGTTCGCGGATCGGCGAGCCGGCGGGATTCTGGAATGAAGGGGTGAACGCGTACATGTCGTCGTGAGCTGGATGGTGCGGACGGCCGGGATAGCCGCCAGGTACCGGCCACCGCGGCGCTTCTGGCGCCACGGCGGCGAAATCGAGCCACGATTGTCGATAGTCATTAAGGCTGCGGCAAACGATATCTATGCACTAGGTCTTGCGGTTTGGTCATCAAATGGGGCGTGGGGCGGGAGCAGCAAATCGACGGTCGGCCCCGTACGCCGGCGTGCCGGCACCGGGTGCCGGGCACGCGTTGCCGCCGGAAAGCCAATCCGCCCGATTGTTTCGCCGCCCGCTCCCTTGCCCCCGGGTTCGCCGGAACCGGGCCGAATCAGTGCGCCGTGCCCACCGGCACGGCCGGCGGCGGCTTGGGCTTCCACGTCGAGAGCGTGCGCGTGAGGTCGTCCGACACATAGTGCGGACCATCGAACAGGTAGACCGGATAACCGCGATACGCCAGCAGTTGCTTGCCCAGCTCGTCGGCGCTGGCCGAACGGAATCCGCCCCGCTCGGCAGGCCTGAACGCCTCGGCGATGACCCGCACGCGTTTTTTTCCCAACTTTGCAACCAGTTCGTCGAGGTAGGCGCGCGCGACATACGGCTCGCGGGCATAGACACCGCAGCCGTCCTGGAAGAACACGCCGACGTCCGCGGGCAGCCACGCCGCGAGCCAGTCCGCGAGCGCCTTTCCGCCGATGTTGGTCTGGTCGTACACGCTCACCCAGAGCGGCCGCGGCAGCCGTTGCAGGAAGGCGGCGAGCTTTGGCGCGTCCTGCCAGGTCGGATCGATCTCGACCGGGAAGTAGTAGCCGGTGACATGCAGCGGAACCGGTGCGCGCGCCACTTCCAGCGACTGGTCGGCGAGCGTCGACAGATGGGTGCGCGCCCGTTTTTCGTCCTGGTAGCCGGCCAGCCCCAGGATGACGTTCCTGGCCCACGGCTCACGACCGATGCGCTCCCAGTCGGGAAGGTGCGCGGCAGGCTGGATCGAGGTGCTGGCGATGAACGCGGTATCGTCGACGACGGTCCATTGAATCAGCAGATCGTGAATGCCGAGCATCTGCCAGTTGCCGACCGGATTCGTCGTCGAGTTGTCCACCTGCCAGACGATGCCGTCCGCGTGCACGTCGTGCGCGGTCCAGCTGCAGGCGGCCACGACGAGCGATGCGCCGATCGCCGCGAGCGTCGCCGCCCGGGGCGAACGCGGCGCGACTGAAAGCGGGCCCGGTCGCGCGGCGAGCCGAAGCCGGCCCATACGCCGTTGAATCCTGCGCCAGGCCGGGATCGCGTATGGGGTCATCGCTGGCTCTCCGGAAGCATGCCTGCGCGTCATCGTAGCCGATCGAACGCAAACGTGCGACCCGCCTTGCCGATGCGGGTCGCACGGGGCTGTCGTTCCGCCTGCGTCACTTGGCCGTCGTGCCGTCCACCCACTTGTAGCCGAGATTCGTAATGCCGGTAATCATGCTCTGGAAGTCCTGGAGCGCCGGCAATCCGAGATCCGGTTCAAGCCAGTACGGATGGAAGAAGAACGACGCGAAACCGTCGCGTACCGCCAGGCCATACTGGGCATTGGTCACGATTTGCTGCCACGTGTACGTGATGCACGAGAACGGGTCGATATTGCAGATGTTGTACTGCACGCTGCCCAGGTTCTCCGGAACGATCCGCTGCCCGTAGTAATCGGCGTTGATGATGTACGGGAAAAACTGTCCGGCCGAAAAGTCCTGGTTGGCGGCACCCGTTCCGAGTTGCGGCTTGGTCGACGTGTAGTACACGGCCCGCTGGAACGTGGTCGGGAACGTGAGGGCTGTCGCCGACGACGCGGCCGGCGACATCTGGTACTGCGGCGCGGCCCAGCCGACGATCTTGTAGCCGTTGAGCGTGAACTCGAGCAGGCCGTCGGCCATCCTGCCTTCCGCCCACGGGATGGAGTCCTCATCAACCGGCCGGTTCTGTACCGCGTACCAGAACTCGTAGTCGCTGCCGCTGACTGCATTCAGCAGGTTCGGCGTCGAATCGTACTGGTGCGTATAACCGTGCATCACGATCGAGCCGCCGCGCGCGAGCGCGTAGTTCAGTGCCCTCTTGAGGCCGGTTGCCTGCGCCAGATGGATCGTCTCCGGCACGCCGCCGTTGTAATAGCCGTTCGGGTCCGTATACAACGGGATGGTTGCCATCGTGAACGGAATGTGCTTCGAGTACATGTAATTCGTCAGCTGCTGCATCGAACTCGTCGTCGTATACGCGTCGAGGTCTTCCAGACGGACGAGCGCACGGTGATTCACCGGTGCATTGGTCTGCAGGATGTCGTGCAGGATGTCGCAGATCACCAGGTAGCGATCCGTCGGGCCGATGTAGGAAAACGGCATGTCCGCGAAGTACCAGAAGTTGCCCGAGCGCATGATGTACGGCGCGGTTGCCCCGCTCTGGCTGTTCTTGATGGTGACGAGCGCCTGCGCCTTGGTGGAATCGACGACCTGGGTCAATCCAATGTCCGGATCCGCGCTGATGACGCCCGTCGACGCGTTATAGGCGTAGTACTTGACCATCGACAGGTTCTTGTACGTGACCGTATCGTAGAAGCCCGGATTCGGATTGCTCGCCGACGGCGTCGCGTTCATCCCCGCGAGGCCCACGAAGCTGAACCCGAAGGTCTGATTGAACGTGAAGGCCGTGTTCCAGGCCAGTTGCCACAAGTTGTACTTGAACCAGACCACCGTCTTCTTGGTGGTCATCACGTCGCTCATGAACGCCGTCGGAATCGGGTTGTTGTAGTAGTCGCCGATATAGAACGTGACGTCGTGGCTCCCGACCATGCCGGACGTGTAGTTCTGGATCGGAACCAGATCGATCGTCGCATTGAAATGGCCAAGCAGGTTTCTCAGCATGATGCTGTACATCAGGCCGAGCTTCGAATACGGGTTGTTGGCCGGGTTGTCGTACAGCACGAGCGTATGGGCTGTGGTGGCCTGCGCGTGCGCGGTGCCCGGCAATGTCATTTGCGCGAGCCCCGCTAGCAGGGCGATGACGAGCAAGATCTTTTTCATGGCCGTTTCTCCCTAGTCACGTTGCACATTGCCGTTGAGTTTCTTGACGGAATTCTTGCTGAACTTCGGGCGCCCCGTTTCCTTGTATGCCTTCTCCCAATCCTCGTCGGACATCCCTGCTTTCACGTTGACCTGGGCCGAGCCGTTCGGCAGCGGAGGCGGCTTGATGTTCATGACGGAAGCGTTGCCTGTCGCCTGCGCATTCGCATCCTGAACGCCGACGGCGACGGCGAACGTGGTGATCAATGCGACGAGTGATCCGGCGATGCTCAACCCGTTTCGAAAAGATTCATTGCGATGCGAAGGCATGATTTTCATCCTTTGATATGCAAAATAAGTTCATCTCGCTCGCGAGACGAGCATGGAGAATCACCCTCCGGAATCGGGGCGCCATGTCGTTAATTTTTGCTGCGCAATTGAAACCAGACAAATAAATCCGGGAGGAGATGGCTTTACTTTCAAGCTAGATCCGTACCATCGGTCGCAAATGGGCATGCGCCAAGGGAGTGAAATTCATGCATCGACGCCACTCGAAAATTGGGCCGATAAAACGTTTCAGGCATGCAACGCGGCGGTGTCATGAATTTAATCGGACAAACGCGCGAACCCTGTTCGTACGATTCAGGGAAAACCAGTCAATCGCCGAGCTTCTCTGAGCGCAACGCGAAAATTTCCTCCGGTGACATGCATGTGCAATGACGACTGAAGCGCCGGCTTTCCGGTTCGACGCCGGTTTATCCGGCTGGTCACCGCCGGAATCGTGTGGCGATTTCCCGAAAGTGACGATCGGAGCCCGGCAGAGGGTCGGAAAACGATGTGTCATCCGGTCGATCGACGGCGTGTTTCAGCACTGAAACATTTGGCTCGGATTCGGCAGGCCAATCCCGTGCGGCCCCCTGCGATGCACGTAACGTCAAGGGTCGCGCAGCGATGGCGCACGACTTGCTACATGAGCTGTGTGCTGCGGAGTCGGTGCGCGGGGGCACTGCGCAAGCGTCGGGTGGAGAGCGGCGGCAGGCGATCAGGAATGCAGGGACGGAGGCAGGCAGGCAAGTGGGAAACGGGCTGTCAAAAAGTCATCCACTGAACACGTTGCATCGTTCGCGATGCAACGTGACCACATCGAGAAAGCTCGCGTGCTGCCGGCTTTTTCGAGCGGCGGGAATTCGCGCGGCGCAAGCCACGGAGTGGACGTGACGGGGCCGGCGAGGACGGTGAACTTTCGTCTTTCGTCGATACGAGGGGAAATAATCAAATACAAGATAAAAGCGCGGAAAAAATGATGGATAACATGATTTGGAGTGCGTACTTATACGCACTTAACCTTGTCGCCATTGTGACCGCAATTGTCATCCTGGTAAGCACACTGGATGACCTCACGCTGGATGCCTGTTACTGGTCGTTTGAAATCCGGCGCATCCTGCGTCGTGAAAAATCGCAAACGATCGATATCGGCATGCTGCGCGCGCTGGAAGAACGGCATCTGGCGCTGATGGTACCGGCCTGGAAGGAATACGACGTGATCGCCAAGATGATCGAAAACACCTTGGCGACCCTCGAGTACGAGCGATACGTGATATTCGTCGGCACCTATCACAACGATGCCGAAACCACGGCCGAGGTCGAACGCATGGTCCGCCGGTACCCGGGCAGGGTCACGCGCGCGACCGTCATGAACGACGGGCCGACCTGCAAGGCAGACTGCCTGAACTGGATCGTCGAAGCGATCCTGCGCTACGAAGCGGTCCACCGAATTCAATTCGCGGGCGTCGTCATGCACGACTGCGAGGACGTCATTCATCCGGTCGAACTCAAGTATCTCAACCACGCGGTCGCGGATAGCGACCTGGTCCAGCTTCCCGTGCTGTCCTTGCCGCGAAAATGGAACGAGTTCGTCGCCGGATGCTACCTGGACGACTTCAGCGAAACACACCAGAAGGACGTGCCGGTTCGGGCCCGCCTGACCGGCATCGTCCCGGGCGCGGGCGTTGCATCGTGCTACAGCAGGCGCTCGATCGAAGCGGCGATGAAGGAACGCAACGGCGCGCCGTTCAACACCAGTTCGCTGACCGAGGATTACGACTTCAGCTTCCGGTTGAGAGACCTGGGGATGAAGGAAACCTTTGCATGCATTCCATTGACGGGCATCACGCGCGATGCAGTGGAAAAACGCGCAACGGGTGGCGTCGCCGATCGCAACCTGCTGGCCACGCGCGAGTATTTTCCGAAAACATTTCGTACCGCGTACCGTCAGCGCACGCGCTGGATCCTCGGCATCGCCTTTCAGGGCTGGGAGCAACTCGGCTGGAAAGGCAATCTTCTCACCCGATACATGTTCTTCCACGATCGCAAGGGCATCGTGACCTCGCTGTTTTCGGTCATTGCCTATGGCGTGCTGATCAACTTCCTGTTGCTCGGCGCACTTCAGCGATCCATCCATGTCATCCCCGTCGGCGCCCCGCTCGTCATGGCGAGCCACTGGGTCGCGCCGCTGCTGTGGATCAACACCGCCATGCTGTTCGCGCGGGCCGGGCAGCGTTTCCATTTCGTCAGCAAGCTGAACGGCCCGACCCAGGGGCTGCTGTCGATCCCGCGGATGTTCGTCAACAACCTGATCAATTTCTACGCGGTTTGCCGCGCGTGGCGCATCTATATCGGCCACCTGGTGACCGGCAAGCCCATCGCCTGGGACAAGACCAGCCATACCTACCTGTCGAACGAAGCGCTCGGGAAAGCACGCATGAAAGTCGGCGAGATCCTGGTCGGCTGGGGCGTGGTCACGCTGGAGCAATTGCAGGCGAGCCTCGATAAGCAGCTGACCTGCGGCAAACGGCTCGGTGAACTGCTGGTCGAAGGCTGCGCGATATCCGCCGAATCGCTCGCGGATGCGATCGCCGAGCAAGCCGAACTGCCCCGGGTGAGCCTCGGCAACGTCGCGGTAGGCCACTTCGCGGATTCGCTGGCATTCGAGCTCCAGTACGCATACCACGCCGTCCCGTTTTCGACCGCGGAAGACGGCACGTTGAACGTCGCGGTCGGGCGACCGCTCACGCCGGACGAACAGGACGTCGTGCGGCGCGGCGCCCGATCGAACGTGGCCTACTTCATCGCCTGCGATGCGGAGATTGCCGCCGAACTCTCCCGGCACTCGCGCTTCGTCGAACTCGCCCGCGTACGCGACGGCGACCCGGCGGCGCAGCAAGGCGCCCTCGTGACGAAACCGTCGGGAGAACAGGCATGAAGCATTCGAAACCCCCGATCGCGGCCGGCCTCAAGCGCTGCGCACGGTTGAGCGCACTGGCGATCGCCGTGTCGCTGGCGTGGCACGCGCCGGCCTCCGCCGCGCAGCCGCTGACGCCCAAAGCCTACCGGCTCGCCGACAGCGCCTACAAGGCGATCAATGTCGGCGACCTGCCCCTCGCGGAAGTGTATGCGTCGCGCGCCATCAGGATTCAGCCCGGTAGCGAACAGCTCGGGCTGCTGCTCGTCGACGTATACAGGCGGGAAGGAAAGGTCGACGAAGCGGACGCATTGGTGGAATCGCTGATGGTTCGTTTTCCGAAGAGTGCGGCGGTGCGTGCGCAGCATGGCTACCTGGCGCAGCGGCAGATGCACTACGACGTCGCCTGCAGCGATTTCTCGGCCGCCGTCGCAACCGGGAAATGGAGCAAGGACCAGCAGCGCAACCTGCGTCTCGCCTGGTCGGACAGCGCGCTCGCGGCGAATCGTCCGCATGAAGCCGGCATCGCGCTGGCACCGCTCGCCGATGAAAAATCGGCCGTGGTGCAGTTGCGCATCGCGCAGTTGAGCCAGCAGGCGGGCGACCGCGACACCGCGATCCGGATGGCGGACCTCGCGGCCGGCGATGCGACGACCGAAGGCGAGCGCAACATGGCCGCGTCGATCGCGGCGCAGGCGCGGCAGGCAGACCAGCCCGACCAGGCGCCGGTGGACAATACCGCGCAACAGAAGTTGCAGGAAGCCTATGACCTCTTGCGTGATCACAAGGATCGCGAGGCACTCGACGCATTCCAGGAGGGCTTCGCCGGCGGCGCCGGCAACGCGATGAACTACGCGGACGCGGGTTATGCCGCCAAGCGGATCGGATTGAACGACGAGTCCATCGACCTGTTCGAGCACAGCCTCGACGCCGACGAGAACGAACACAAATTCGATGCGCAGCACAAGTTCGGCTATCGACGGGAAGTCGAGCAGCTTCAGCGCACCTGGGGGTTCGTGCTGAGCGCGCCGTACCAGTCGGCCGCGTTCGGCCCGCAAGGCACGATCAGCGTGTTGCAGCCGGGTATCGAAGCGTATTGGCAGCCGCCGAAGATCGGCTATCAGAACGGCCGCATCTTCCAGTTCTTCGTGCGTGGATACGGCACGGCCTACGACGGGACGGGCAACGTGACCGGCATGCCGACCGTGCAGGGTTCGGTGGGCGCGCGCTACAAGCCGCTGCCCGACCAGAACGTCGTGCTGACCGCCGAGCGGCTGTTCCACGTCGGCAGCCTGTCGATGACGGACTGGCTGATGCGCGTGGGTTATTCGTCGGAGGCCGGGACCGACCTGCGGGTGACCGAACCGAGCTGGCGCAGCTGGCAGGCGTATGTCGAGGGCGCGTACTTCATCAGCGCGGGTCGATACATCATTTATTCGGAGTTGCGTTACGGGCACACCTGGCGTTTGCCGATGATCAGCGATCGGCTGACCATCTACCCGCACGCCGCGGTGGCCGGCGATCACGACAATCGACAGCCGGAAAAGACGGCGATCGGCGCCGGGCCCGGCATCCAGTTGCGGTACTGGTTTCGCGAAGGGCGGTACAGCGCGCCGGCAAGCTATCTGGATGTCACGGTGCAATACCGGTTCGGATTGACGTCAGCGGCACGCGCACGTGGTCTCGTGGTACGCGCGACATTGTGGTTCTAACCAACGACGCTGACGCTTGCTCCTGGATGGCGCTTTTCGCTTAGTTGGGCGCCTTGAGCGTGATGATCGTCTGACGCAACAGCTGGAAGTACGAGCTCGTCGAATACGGGAGCATTTGCTCGGCGTAGTTCCACCAGAAGAATCCGCCGATGAAACGCGGATCGGTCATGCTGTTGACCATCGGGTAGTAGGTCTTGATCAGGTTCTGCTGAACCGATGCGGGCGCGGAGATATCCGAGGTGCCGATTTCGCCGAAGCCGACCTTCGCGTTCGGGAAGATGCTTTCCAGCGCCGCGAAATCGTTCTTCCACGTCGGGTTCAGCCCCGGGCAATCCTGATACGGGTAGTAGCTGAACAACGCGTAGTCGGCCTGCTGGCGGACCGTCGAGGACAGGAACGCGGTCGGCCACGTCTTCCAGTAATCCTGCGGCTTCTCCCAGCAGTTGTTGCCCTTGCTGTCGTCGTTGTAGTACAGCGTGATGGCCGTCTTGCCGCCGTTCGATTTGACGATCTGGTTGGCCGCCGCAACCATCTGGCCGATCTGCTGCTCTTGCGAGTTGACCACGGAATTCGTGCCGCTCGGGTTGTTACGCAGCCATTCGCCGTTGATTTCGTTCGCGATCTCCCAGACGTCGACGGTGTTCTTCAGCTGCGACACCAGTTCCTGCGTTCTTGCCTTGTACGTGGTGAGGTCCGTCGGGAAATAGTAGGAATCGTAGACTTCGCCCATCACGTACGCGACTGCGTGCAGGCGCAGCAGAGGCGCGTAGTAGTCGGCGGCCGACGTACCCGGATCGAACACGACACGCACGGTGGGCTTGTACGGCAGGTTCTGCAGCGACGCGACGATGGCGTCCAGTTTGGTCAGGTCGTCGAGGGTCACACCGTAGACGGGATTCTTCAGAGGTTCGACCTGGGCTTCGGCGGGCCGGGATAAAGGCATGAGCCCGGCATAAGCGACGCATGCGGCGATGGCCGTGCGCGAGAGATTTTTCGTCAGTCCTTTCAAAACGCTTTCCGTTATAAAGTAAGAGGAAGCGCGATTTTAGACGAAAATAAAAGCTAATTATCGGATGATACGCGAAGTAGCGGGCCCTAAAACTTCGTTAGGATTGGTATCGAATACGAGGGCTCCGAGGTGTCGCGACGGGCGATTGTTACGAAATACTGATTAAATCGGCGCGGGGTGCGGAGACGCGGCAGAGGCGTCCAAGGGTAAAGCCGATGTCCGGGTGGTTGCTTGCAAACGATTGCGGACATCCCAAGCCGGCAGCAACGGATTTCGACTGACAAGCACGGCAGCGTGAAGGGAGCCGCTCGCCAGGGTCGCGTCGGAACGTCCGTCGCCAGAGTCAGATCAGGCGAGTAAGTCAAAACCCTGATCTCTCGGCCAGCGTCGGATCAGGCCTGAGATTGCTTCGCCGTCACGCCATCACGGGCCGTGATCGACCCGAAGCCGACGTACGCCGGCACATTCGCCGATGCCGAGAGCAGAAGCTCAATTGAATATTCCGATCAGACCGTGTACCGAAGGGTTTCGCCGAATGGCCCGGACTTCACGCGTCCGCTGAGCGTTTGACCGTGAATCGATCGCCGATCGAGGAGCCGACCGGGCCATTGGCACCCGGCAGGCTTCGCAGACGCGGGCGACATCAAGCTCCCCAACGCTTGAAGACGAGGCTGGCGTTCACGCCGCCGAAGCCGAAACCGTTGGCCATCGCATGAACGATCGGCATGTGCCGCGGCGCATCGTGCACGATGTCCAGGCCCTCGGCGAGTGCGTCCGGCTGTTCGAGGTTCAGCGTCATCGGGACGACCTGATCGCGCAAGGCCAGGGCGGTGAAGATCGCCGCTACGCCACCGGCCGCGCCCAGCAAGTGGCCCGTCGCCGACTTGGTAGAGGTGATGGCGAGCGGGACGTCGACGCCGAACAGGTCGCGCACCGCGGCCAATTCGCCCAGGTCGCCGACCGGCGTCGAGGTCGCGTGAGCGTTGAGATGCTGCAGGTCGGACGCGGTCAGGCCGGCCTGCGTCAGCGCCGCCTGCATCGAGCGTCGCGCGCCGCTGCCGTCTTCGGGGCCGGAGGTAATGTGAAACGCGTCGGCGCTGGTGCCATACCCAATGAGTTCGACCAGCGGGGCGGCGCCGCGCGCCAGCGCGTGCTCGAGCGATTCGATCACCAGCATGCCGGCGCCTTCGCCCATCACGAAACCGTCGCGAGTCCGGTCGAAGGGCCGCGATGCGCGGGTTGGCGTGTCATTGAAGCCGGTGGACAAGGTCTTCGCTGCGGCGAAGGCGCCCAGGCTGACGCGATCGATTGCGGCCTCGGCGCCACCGCACACCGCGATGTCGGCCTCGCCGCAGCGGATCAGCCGCGCCGCGTCGCCGATGGCCTGGATGCTCGCGGCACAAGCCGTCACCGGGGCGCCCATTGGCCCCTTCAGGCCGTGCCTGATCGACACGTGGCCCGCGGCAAGGTTGACGAGGAACGAGGGAATCGTGAATGGCGACAGACGCTTCGGTCCGCGCATCTCGGTCGTCCGCACCGCGCCCGCGATCGCCGGAAATCCACCGATGCCCGACGCGATGACCGTGGCTGTGCGCTGCCGGGACGCTTCGTCGGCCGGCGCCCATTGCGCCTGCGCGAGTGCCTCTTGCGCGGCGGCGAGCGCGAAGGCGATGAAGCGGTCAATCTTGCGCTGGTCCTTGGTCGACACGAAGCGGTCGATGTCGAAGCCGCCGCACGCATCCTCGTGCACATCGGGCACCACACCGCCCACGCGGGCCGCGATGTCCGCCGTCATCGCATCCGGCAGCAGGCGCAAGCCTGACTGGCCGGCCAGCAGCCGCTGCCACACCAGCTCGACTCCGCAACCCAGCGGCGAGACCATTCCCATGCCGGTGACGACGATTCGGCGGTTCGCAGTGGGCGTGATGTGCATGGATTCTGTCCTGGTCGATCTATTGATGATGATCGACATCATACAGTATTGAGTATGATTGTCATCAACACGCAATGCCATGCGCACGAAAGGATCTTCATGAAAGTCTCGAAAACGCAGGTGGCCGAAAACCGCCTGGCCATCCTGCAGGCCGCGGCCCGGCTGTACCGCGAGCGCGGTTTCACCGGCGTGGGGGTGGCCGACATCACACGCGAGGCCGGGCTCACCCACGGCGGGCTGTACCGGCACTTCGAATCGAAGGACGCGCTGGCGGCCGAGGCCGCGGAATACGCGTTCGAGTGGAAACTCTCCGAGCTGGAGACACCGGATGCCAACGCGAACACCGACGCCGACGGGTTCCTTCGAACTGGAATCGCGAATTACTTGTCGCCGCAGCATCGCGACAGCATCGGCCAAGGCTGCCCGGTGGCCGCGCTCGCGGCAGACGCGGCACGCGAAACGGGTGCGATCTCGGACGCTTTCGCCCAAGGCATCGGGCGCTACATGACGCTATTCGCGCAGCGGAGGCCCGATGGCACCGAGGCTGCGCAGATCGAACCCGAGGACCGGGTTCGCGCAATTTCGATGCTGTCGACAATGGTGGGCGGGTTGATCCTCGCCCGAGCCACCGCGCGGGGATTGCCGGCGCTATCGGACGAGATTCTCGCGACCTTGCGCGATCATCTTGCGGCCACATGGGGCCTCGATGAAGTCAACGTCGACGGGCACGACTAGAAAGCCATCGGCGAAGGGGCGAATCCCCCCGAACCACACCCTGTCCGGTGAACTCGCCCCCTTCCGGTTTCCGCTCAAACGGACGCGTTCCGGTTCGCCTCGATCACCGTCAACGCCGTCATGTTCACGATCCGCCGCACCGTCGCACTGGACGTCAGAATATTCACCGGCGCGTTGACGCCCAGCAGGAACGGTCCCACCGCCACATTGCTGCCCGCCTCCGTCTTGAGCAGGTTGTAAGCGATATTCCCCGCGTCCACGTTCGGGCACACGAGCAGGTTCGCCGCCCCCTTCAGCGGCGACATCGGCAGCAGCCTCGACCGCAAGCCCTCGTCGAGCGCACAGTCGCCATGCATCTCGCCGTCCGCCTCGATATCGGGCGCCTGCTCCCGGATGATCTCCAGCGCCCGGCGCATCTTCACGCCCGACGCCGCACTCCCCGACCCGAAGTTCGACCGCGACAGCAACGCCGCCTTCGGCGTGAGGTTCAGCCATTCCATCTGACGAGCCGCGGCAATCGTGAATTCCGCGATCTGTTCGGCATCGGGATTGTCGTTGACGTGCGTGTCCACCAGCGCGACCGTCCGCTGATCGAGCAACAGGATGTTCATCGCCGCGTACGTGGACGCACCCGGCTTCCTGCCGATCACCTCGTCGACGAACCGCAGGTGGTTGTGATATTCGCCGACCGTGCCGCAAATCATCCCGTCCGCATCGCCGAGCCGCACCATCATCGCGCCGATCAGCGTCAGGCGGCGCCGCATCTCGACCCGCGCCATTTCCTTCGAGATGCCGTCCCGGCAGCGCAGCTCCCAATACGTCGTCCAGTACTGCGGGAACCGCTCGTCGTACTCGGGGTTCGTCACCTCGACATCCTGGCCGAGCCGGATCCGCAAGCCGAACCGCTCGATGCGCGCCAGCAGCACTTCCGGGCGCCCGACCAGGATCGGACGCGCCAGCTTCTCGTCGACGATCACCTGCACCGCGCGGAGCACGCGTTCGTCCTCACCTTCGGTGAAGACGATCCGTGCCTTGCCGCCGTCACGCACCAACCGGCGCGCCGTCGCGAACAGCGGCTTCATGAACGCGCCGGAGTGGTAGACGAATTGCTGCAGTTGCTCGACATACGCGTCGAGATCCGTCAGCGGGCGCTTCGCCACGCCGCCTTCCATCGCCGCCTTCGCCACGGCCGGCGCGATACGGACGATCAGGCGCGGGTCGAACGGCTTCGGAATCAGGTATTGCGCGCCGAACGCCACGTCGTACGCGCCATAAGCCGCCGCGACGACTTCGTTCTGCTCCTCCTCGGCCAGCCCCGCGATCGCGTGCACCGCGGCGATCTCCATTTCGCGGGTGATCGTCGTCGCGCCCACGTCCAGCGCGCCGCGGAAGATGTACGGGAAACAGAGGACGTTGTTGACCTGGTTCGGGTAGTCCGAGCGCCCCGTCGCGATGACGACGTCGTCGCGCGTCGCGTGCGCCAGTTCCGGGAAGATTTCCGGCGTGGGATTGGCCAGCGCCAGAATCAGCGGGCGCGGCGCCATCTCCTTCAGCATCTCGGCACTCAGGATGCCGCCGACCGACAGGCCCAGGAACACGTCCGCGCCGCCGATGACGTCGGCCAGCTTGCGCGCATCGGTTTCCTGCGCAAAGCGCGACTTCGCCGGGTCCATCAGCGCGGTGCGCCCGCGATAGACGACGCCTTCGATATCGGTCACCCAGACGTTTTCGACCGGCAGCCCGAGGTCGACCAGCAGGTCCAGGCAGGCCAGCGCGGCGGCCCCTGCGCCCGACGTCACGACCTTCACTTCCGAAATCGACTTCCCGACGACCTTCAGCCCGTTGATGAACGCGGCGGACACGGTGATGGCGGTGCCGTGCTGATCGTCATGGAAGACCGGGATCTTCATGCGCTCGCGCAGCTTCTGCTCGACCGTGAAGCATTCGGGCGCCTTGATGTCCTCGAGGTTGATGCCGCCGAAGGTGGGCTCGAGGCCCGCGATGATGTCGACCAGCTTGTCCGGATCGGTTTCGTTGATCTCGATGTCGAAGACGTCGATCCCCGCGAACTTCTTGAAGAGCACGGCCTTGCCTTCCATGACCGGCTTGGACGCGAGCGGGCCGATGTTGCCGAGACCCAGCACGGCCGTGCCGTTCGTGATCACGCCGACCAGGTTGCCGCGGCTGGTGAAGCGGTGCGCCTGCAGCGGATCGGCGGCGATGGCCTCGCACACGCCCGCCACGCCCGGCGTGTATGCCAGCGCGAGATCGCGCTGCGTCACGAGCGGCTTGCTGGCGACGACCGAGATCTTTCCCGGGGTCGGAAATTCGTGATAGTCGAACGCTGCCTGCTGCTGTGTCTCAGTCTGTTTCATGTTTTTCGATCCGGGCACGGGCGCCAGGCCAGTCCCGGCGCGATCCATGAAGGTGATTCTAGGGATCCGCCATAAGGTGATGATTCTGTTTTAATATCGCTCCATCACTTTTTCATGATGAATACGTGATCAGTCAATGACTTTTGACGCGAACGACGTGGTCAGGCGGCTGGGCGCGCGCCTGAAGATCCGGCACCTGGTGCTGTTGCTGCAGATCCAGCAGCACGGGTCGCTGACGCGCGTCGCGGAGCACATGGCCAGCAGCCAGCCGGCCGTGACGAACGCGCTGTCCGAGCTGGAGAGCATGTTCGGCACGCCGCTCTTCGAGCGCTCGTCGCGCGGCATGCAGCCTACCGCGCTCGGCGCGGTCGTGCTCGAGCGGGCGAAGGCGATGATCAAGGATCTCGACCACCTCGCCCGAGAAATGGAGGCCGTCGCCGCCGGGCATGCGGCCCACCTGCACATCGGCGTGATTCCGTTCATTTCCGGGCAGATGCTGTCGGCGGCGCTGAAGCGGTTGCAGGCGCGCATGGAACGGCGCCTGACCGTGACGATTCACGAAGGCACCAGCGATCAGCTCCTGCTGCAGCTCAAGGACCACAGCGTCGACATCGTGATCGGGCGGGCGTCGTCGGCGATCGACCTGGGGCAGGTTTCCTTCGAAGTGCTGTACCAGCAGCAGCCGCGCATGATCGCGAGCCGGCGTCTTGCCGCGAAACTGGCCCGCACCGCGCTGGACTGGCACAAGCTGCACGCGCTCGACTGGATTCTCGGCGCCCCGCATACACCGATGCGGGAACAGGTCACCGACCTGTTCCTGTCGGCCGGCATCCCGCCGCCCGTTCCGATCGTCGAAAGCTACTCGTCCAAGCTGATCGGCGAGATGATCGCGTCGAGCGACGAGGCCGTATCGATCGTGCCCGCCGACATCGCGGAAGAACTGGTGCGGATCGCCGGCGTGGCGATCGTGCCGTACTCGCTGGTCTGGACGCTTCCGCCCATCGCGCTCTTTACCCGCGCCGCCGATTCGCGCTCGCCGGCGCGGGATCTCCTGGTCGACGCGTTGCGCGAGGTATGCAGGGAGACTTACGGGGCAGCGCAGCGATGAGGCTGCGGGCGGCCGCCTGAACGGCGGTTTGCCCCCGCCGGCAACCCACGCGCGTGGCGGCGGAGGCGCGCCGCACCGGCAGCGCGCTACTTGCTGGCGGCGAGGTGACGCAGAATGTCCGCACGCTCGGCGCTCAACACATGATCCGAGCCCTCGCCGCGGTCATAACGCTTCGCGGTGCGGTAGGAAAACCGCTTCCTGTACTGCCCGATGGCGGGATCGAACGTCCACGCGTCGACGACGAAAAAGTGCTTGCCGAAATGATCCTCGTCGTCGGCCCACACGAAGTCCGCCCGAACGAACACCGGATAGGGCGACACGTCCGGCACCTTCCACATCGCGCGATCGGCCGTCTCCGTCTGGGTGACTTCCGGCATCAGGTTCTCGATCTTGCCGTTCGCGCCATAACGCAATATCGCCACGCGCTCCAGCATCCCGCTGCCACCGCCCGAGAACATCCCCGAGAAGAACACCCACGAGCCGCCCGACGCAATCGGCAGCCGCTCGGACCGCGGCATCAGTCCGAACTGGTAAAGCTCCTTCGACGAATGGGGAACCGGCTCGGGCGGCATCTCGAAGCACGGCGCACGATCGGGGAGCACGCAGAGTTTCACGCCGGACAGCGGAAGCCCGTCCGAATCCTGCCGGCCCTCCGCCTGGGTGAAACGCGGGAATGCCGGTTCGCTCGGGGCGGCCTGCGCACCCGCGATGCCGGCGACGGAAATGCCCAGGATCACCCCGAGCGACTTGACGACCCTGCGCATGCACCTGCCCTCTCTCTCATGTTTTGATAGCCGCGAATTGTCGATGATCCGGCCGCTTCTGTCGAACGGGCGGTTGCGGCCGGCCTGCGCTTCGCGCCGGTTCGTCAGACCGTCGCCAGAACCAGACGCCCCGGCGATGCGCCGATGTGCAGCCCGTCGGCGCGATTCGCGAGATAGCGCCGGTTCAACTCGTCCGGCGTCCATGTGTTGCTGTGGCTGAAGCCCAGCGCGGCGAGCCTCGCGGCCTCGTCGAGATACATCGTCACGCCGAGCCAGCTGAACAGCGCCGGTTTCATTCGCTGCGCCGCTTGCGGAGAACAACCTCCAGCATCTCGGCCGGCGAAAGCTCCCGCCCGTCGTATCCGGCGCCGAAGTAGGCCTCGGGCCAGAAGATCAGGTCCGAAATGCGGTCATCGCCGGTGTTGACCGACAGACATCGAACCCAGTAATCGACAAGCGCCTCGTCGCCTCGAGATCCCCATACGGCATCCAGCAATTCCAGCAGCTCCGGTTCCGACAGATCGGTCGGCACGGTATGCCAGTCGATTGCCAGTCGCTTCGCAAATCCGTCGGCACTCGTCGAGCCAAACGCGCCGAGCACGTCGATTTGATCGACGTCCTCGCCAAGCAATCGGGAAATCTGCTGCAACTCCGCTACGTAACCGCGTCCGTTCTCGTGCAGTTGAAACACGGCTCTTGTCAGCGGCAGCAGGTGTCGAAGCTTGTCGTGGTCGACGGGGTCGCGCAGTTCGGCTCGCATGCGTGTTCTCGGGGTACGGCGGTTGGTTGAGGTATCCAGGTGGATTTGCCGAGGTTCCAGTTGAACGCTAAACAGCGGGTTTCTCGTACAGCGACCAGACAATCCCGTCCGATTTCAACCCCACACGAATGAAGCCAAGCGACTCGTAGTAAGCGCAGAGCGTCACGTTTTCGACGGCGCAATCGAGCCGGACAAAATGTCGGTTCAAGCTGCTCACCTTGCGAGCGCACCAGTCGAGCATGAAACCGCCAAGCCCGAGCCCGTTGAAGCCTCGCCGCGCGCAAAGCCCGTGCACGTAACCGGCGATCGGCGCCTGGGGCCCCCAATGCCGGTCTTCGCCGAAGCCGAGCGAGAACGTTCCGGCCAACGCGCCGTCCAGCTCGACGACATACACGTCCTTTTCAGCAACGTTGCTCCGTACCCACCGCTCGGAAAATCCGTCACCTTCCTTGCCCCACGCATGGTCGCCGTACGTGAGCTTCTTCGCGTGCGCGTCGTTCCGGATCCGGGTCAGCACCGGTACGTCGTCTGCCGTTGCCCTGCGGATTTTTTTCGAAGTCATCGTCCGTTTCTCCGTGGCGTCTTCACGTCGCGGCTCGACAGCCGTCATCCCGCCAAGCCGTATTTTCGACCGCGGGCACTCGCCCGGTCAGCCGAAGGCACGACGCTCTCATGAAGCTGCCGCCTGGAACCAGCGCGTACACGGGCCCGTGTAAATGAGCACGGTCGCGATCGCATTGGCGAGAAAGCCCACTTCGATCAGGCTCAGCCTGAAAGGGAGCCCCATCACGAGAAGGGCCATCGTCGTGACGACCGTGAGCCCCAGTTCCAGCACACGCGCCAGCTTTTGTCGCTGGCAGAGGCCCACGATCAGGCTCGCGTTCAGCAAAAGCCAGAAGGCCTGGATGATCCCGATCATCGCAGCGCCTTTGCGCATGAGCACGGCTTTCGCCGCGGGGACTTCGCCAGTCTGGTCGAAACCCAGCATCGTGAGCCAGACGGCGAATCCGGCCTCGATGAGCCAGACGATCGTGAAGAGCGCGATAGCGTGACGGATCTGCAGCGGTGCGTCGGCGCGAAACGCCGGCATGGCCTTCAACTTGCCGATTGGCATCGTCTCTTTCAGGAAGCTTGCGCTCCCCGCCCCGGATTGTGTTCGTATCGTATTTGCCGCTTGTCGATTTCACGACGCAGCGAGTTTCGGCCGAGTGTAGTCCATCCGCAATCGCCTCAGACGCGTACACGCACGCACGCCGAACACGCCTCTAGTGCGAAGCATTCAAGCCCTGCCGGAGAGCCTCATAGATCCCCGCGCCGGCATCAACGATGAACAGGAGTGCAATGGCGACGCACGCAACGCGCCCGATACCGCGCAGGCGCGTCGCGCCGACATACAGCCCGACACCGCCGACGCAAAGCGTCACGGGCCAGTAGATGGCCCCCATGAGAATCGCGATGACGGGAAAAGGCAGGTCAATGGCGATGTCACTCATCCCGGAAAGCTCCGTTGCTCGCATGAAGCAAGCGTTCGCTCATCGATTCGACGGCATCGGTCGACCGCCGTCCATCCGCACATGACCTTGCAAGCCGCCTCGCCGCCCCATGCTGCCCGACAGGGCATCACCCCTGCGCCTGATGACACACCACCTCGATATTGTGCCCATCCGGCCCGATGACAAACGCCGCGTAGTAGTTCGCGTGATAATGCGGCCGCAGCCCCGGCGCGCCATTGTCCTTCCCGCCCGCCTCCAGCGCCGCGCGATAGAACGCATCGACCTGCTGCCGGTCGTCGGCCACGAACGCGATGTGAAGATGCGCCGGCCTCTCCGACGTCTGGAACAGGCACAACGATGGTTTGCCAGGCGGGGACATCTCGATGCCGTACGACGGATCGCCCTCACCCACCACCACGACGCCAAGCGGTTCAAGTGCGCTGAGGAAAAACGTCTTGCTGGCTGCAAAGTCGCTCACGCCGAATTTGACATGGTCAAACATGACTCCCCCTTCGGATGGATGGGTCTGCCGGCACCCGGATCTGATGTGCAAATCACCGCGATGTTGCCACATGCAGCGATCGGTGGCACACCTGCCCGCCCTCGAACAAAAAAAGCCCGACACGGTCGGGCCAACGAGCGAGATACAAGAAGAATCCCGCTCACCCCTCATCGAGCGGTCACACCGAGCTGCCTGACGTCATCATGACCGGGCAATAGCGGACGATCGCATACGACGTTGCGACCGATTGTCGATCGCCAGGCTTCCATGAAAGGGTTCGGAAAGAATGGCTACTGCGAAACGGGGGTGCCCGATGACGCATCCGCCGGCAGGGTCGGGAGCGGAACGGCCGGGGGCGCCCGCCCGAAAAAATTGGCCCGCACCTGAAAGCGCGGGCCAAGCCGAGAACACACAACACCTTGGGGGGGTATCAAGGCGAGACCAGTCTAGCTCGAGTCGCCGGAAAGAAAATTTCAGGCCACATTACAGCTATTACTCCATATAACGAAGCATCGGCCGCCGCCGTGTGCGGGCCAAGAGGCGACACTTCATCCGCGAGCGCGTGCGGCATTACGGCGTGCCGTTCGCCGGTGTTGCTTCGGACGGGCGACGGATGTAGTCGTGCCTCGGAATGCCTTGCCGCCTTCCCCGCAAACGCGGGCACCATCGAAGCTGGCGGTATCGCCATTCGCGCAAGCCGTGGATACCGCGCGCACGCGCTGCAACCGGTCAGGTCAGCGCGCGCCGGACAGATGCAGCGTGAACCACTCCACCGCCGCCCGGCTCGTTTCGTCGAAATGCTCGAGATACGGCGTGAAATGCCCGCCCTTGATCTGGAGCAGGCGCTTCGGCTCCAGCGCGTTTTCCCACGCCTTGAGGCACAGGTCGGTCGGCGTCAGCAGATCGTCGTTGGCCACGATCATCAGCAACGGGGTTGGCGAGATGCGGTCGACAAACTGGCCCGGTTCGTTCTCGCGCGACATCTCGGCGCTGCGCAGCGTCACTTCGTTTTTCCAGTTCGGCGCACACCGCGCCGCCGACTCGGTGAAGAACCGGTACGCATCCGCGCCCGCCATCGCGCAGGCTGTCGCGGGGTCCGCGCTGACTGCCGGCAACATCGCCGGCACGCCGCCCGCGAATCGCTGCCGGCGATCTTCATCGAAGCGAGCCAGCGCCGCGGGCACCAGATCGGAACGCGTGCGGCGCAACGCCGACTGATATCCGCTGATCGTCGGCACCTGCGAAACCACGCATTTGACGCGCCGGTCGATGGCCGCGACTTCGAGCACGTGGCCGCCGCTGTAGCTGGTGCCCCAGATGCCGATGCGTGCGGCATCGACGTCCGGGCGCGTCAGCAGATAGCTGATCGCATCGCGATAGCCGCGCTTCTGCTGCACGGGGTCGATCTCCTGACGCGGGTACCCGTCGCTCGCGCCGAAATTCCGGTGATCGTAGAGCAGCACGCCGAAACCGCCGGCGGCAAACACCTCGGCGTAGCGGTCCAGATACTGTTCCTTCACGCCGGAGAAGCCGTGCGCCATCACGATGGCCGGATACGCTTGCGTGCCGGCGATGCGCTGCGCCGGTTCGTAGTACCAGCCTCGCAGCGTGGCGGCTTCGGACAGGAATTCGATGTCGTGTCGCGTCATGTCGGCTTGCCTCGTTCGGTCGGTGGATTCGATGACCGACACGATAAGCGAGCGCGCCGCACTCCGCGTTTGCTGGAAGGACGTTTGCTACGCGGAATCGGACAGTTTCGCGTACGCGCTGGGCGTCATGCCTGCAAACCGGCGAAACACGGTCGAGAAGGCGCTCGTGGTTTCGTAGCCGAGTTCGGCCGCGACGGCGATCACGGAGCGCCCCGAGGCCAGCAGCGGGCGCGCGGCCGAAATCCTGGCCTGCTGGCGCCACTGGCTGAACGACAGCCCGGTTTCGGCGGTGAACAGCCGGGCCAGTGTCCGGCTCGACGCACCGACTTCGTCGGCCCATTCCGTCAGCGTTCGCTGATCGGCCGGATTCGCGAGCATCGCGTCGCAGACCCGGGCAAGGCGCCGATCCTGGCCGGACGGCAGCCGCAACGGTTGCTCGGGAGACCACTCGATTTCGGCGAGCATGAGCTGGATGACGAGCGCGTCGCGTCCGTCGGGATCGACCTCGACCGGGAACGACGACGCACGCACGATCAACTCGCGCAGCAGCGGCGAAACGTTGACCAGGCCCGGCTGATCCGGGTACGCGGATCGGCAGGCTCGCGGGTCGACGTAGGCGGTGCGCATTTCGAGTTGCCCGTGTGCGCGCATCGCGTGCGGCAGGTCGGGCGGAATCCAGAGTGCGCGGTGCGGCGGGATCATCCACAGCGACCGGCAGGCGATGACTTCGGCGATGCCTGTCGTGGTGTAGACGAGTTGCGCGCGCGTGTGCCGATGCTCCGCGACGACGAAGCCGTCGGGAAATGCTTTCGGCATGACGGCCGCGATGGCCGGTGCATGCTGGTAGTCGCGCGGGTCGGTACTCTTTGTGACGGGTGCGATGCCGGCCCGCTTCGGATCCGCCGCGTCGCCGTGCCCGATCGCTTTACCGTGGCCGCGCCTTTCGACCTTCATCGCTCGTCCTTTCATGTGTGCGGAATCGCCGGCGCGTGGGACCCGGCGAACCGGACGGATGATACGGGAATGTCGGAATGAAGCAGCAAATCGGCAACCCGATCTCACCGCTGTAGCGCAAACTCGACAAGCAGCACCGGACTTCCGATGTCGACAGTTTCAGCAGCGTGCCGCACGACCTTGGAGGTTCGACTCCTTGCTGCTATCGTTGTGCACGCAATTAATTTTCTGGAGCGACCGATACATGCCCTTGATCTTGCGCCGAGCGACGGCGGCTGATGCCGCGGCGGTGGCTGACGTGTATCTGCGGTCGCGCAACGCGTTCGCACCCTACGCGCCGCTCGCGCACTCCGAAGCGGCCGTCCGCGACTGGATTGCCGACGTACTTGTTCCGTCGGGCAACGTGACCGTTGCGATGTACGACGATCGCATCGTCGGCATGGCCGCACACGTCATCGCTGACGGTGCGGCATGGCTCGACCAGTTGTACGTGTGCCCCGAATTCAAACGACAAGGGATCGGTTCCGCCCTCCTGGAATCGGTGAAGTCTCAAACGGTTGGCAAGCTCCAGCTCTATACGTTCCAGATGAATCGCGATGCTGCCGCGTTTTATGAGCGGCATGGGTTCGTTGCCATTGCATATAACGACGGAAGCAGGAACGAGGAAGGTTGTCCCGATGTGTTGTATTGCCTGACGCGGTAGCTTCCGTCCGCATGCTCCACGTCGCCGGTCCATCAATTGCCGGCTGGCTTTCCTGGCGTTTGCGTCGCATACAGCGGCGCCCCGGCCATCGGCTCATGCGTCCCGCACACACAAGAACGAACCGGCTCCCGATGCGCCACAGGCCGCTGGTCCAATATATGATTCATCACCATTCAGCCGCTTCAGGTCGAACGAATGCCCAACTTCCCCCCGGATCTTCGCCAGTGGTATTACTTCGCGGCCGTTGCCGAGGAGCGGCACTTCGGCCGTGCGGCCGCACGCCTCTCGATGACCCAGCCGCCGCTGTCGCAGGCAATACGCTCCCTGGAACGCGAACTCGGCGTCGAGCTCTTCGCACGCACGAAGCGTGCGGTCGCGCTCACGGCAGTCGGCGAGGCGTTGCTTCCGACGGTGCTGAAACTGCTTGCCGCGGCCGAGGAGCTTCCCGCGCTGGCAAAGAGCCTCGCCCTCGGCGAGACCGGAAGATTGTCGCTCGCGTTCGTCTCGATTGCCGATTACGGGCTGCTGCCCTCGCTGCTGCGCGAATTCGGCATGCGTTATCCGCTGGTGCGATTGCAACTGACCGAAGCGACGAGCGACGTGCAAATCGAAGAGCTGGTCGCGGGCCACATCGACGCGGGCCTGATCATTCCGCCGTTGCCGCCACGCTACGTGGCCGAGCTGTCGTATCTGCCGCTCCTGAGCGAGCCGCTCGTGCTCGCGATGCCGAGCGCCGCGTCGACGGCACCCGACGACGTGCCGATTCACCTGAAGGAAGTGGCAGACCTTCCGCTCGTGATTTTTCCGCGTCGTCTCGCCCCGAGGTTTTACGACGCGATCATGGAGTGCTACAGCGACGTCGGTGTCGTCCCGCACATCGGCCAGGAAGCAATCCAGATGCAGACGATCGTCAGCCTTGTGTCCGCCGGCATGGGCGTCGCCCTGGTGCCGCAATCGTTGCGCAATCTGCGGCGTACGGGTGTCGTCTATCGCCCGCTCGCACACGGCTCGTTCGTCGTTGAAACCGGCCTCGTCTGGCGCAAAGGCGATATCGGGCACGTCCTTGCCAGCTTCATCAATATCGTGCGGACACTGGCCTCGGCATGACGCCGGCCGCAGGCGGATCCGCTTTGGCATGTCCGGGCGGATTGGCAGGCCACTTGCCGCGCGACGACGCGCGGGAAGCCGTCGACGCACGGCCGGCGCGTCCTCGCTCGCGGACGCGCCGGCCGACGCTCACGCCTTGCCGTGCCCCTGCGATCCCGGGCCCGACGAGAATTCGCGGACACCATCGCGATTGATGCCGAAGCCGAGGCCCGGCGTGTCGGGTAGTGCCAGCGTCCCGTTCTGCTCGGCCGGCAGGCCGGTAAACAGGTTCCGGCAGATCTCGACCGCGACGACGTGCCACTCGACCGAACCGCCGTTCGCGAGCCCGCCGTGCAGATGCATGTTGTGGAACGGGAACGTGCCGCCATTGTCGATCGGCACGCCGAACGCCTGCGCGAGCGCGGCCGCGCGTGCCGCCATGGAGAACCCGCCGCACACGCACACGTTTGGCTGCAGGATGTCGACAGCGTCGTTCACGAGGAAATCCCTGAACCGGAACAACTGCCCCTCGCTTTGCCCGGTGGCGACCGGAATGCCGCCGCGCTTTCTCAGGTCGGCGAGCTTCGCGGGGTCGTTCTCGGCGATCGGCTCCTCGAAGAAACCGATGTCGCAATCGGCCACGCGCTCGGCAAGCCGCAGCGCGTGATAGTGGTCGAGCCCGCAATTCGCGTCGATGTAAATCTCGGCGGCGTCGCCCACCGCATCGCGCACCGCGCGCACGCGCGCGACGTCGTCCGCGACGACCTGGTCGAGCGAGCGCCCTTCGTCGCGGCGCGCAAGCGCGTGATAGCCGACGATCATCTTGATGCGGCGATGTCCGGCGCCGACGAGCGCACGCGCGGCATGTATCAGCTCCGGGCGCTCGAGCGACGCGAAGCCGAACGTCGTGTACAGCGGCACGACCGGACGCGCGCCGCCGAGCATTTTCCATACCGGCAGCCCGGCGATCTTGCCGATCGCATCCCAGACCGCGATGTCGATCGCGGAAATCACGTGCCCCGCATAGCCGGTCTGCCCGCGCGGGCATAACAACCAGTAAAGCTTGTCGAGAATCCGCTCGCGCTCGACGACGTTCATCCCGACCAGGTTGGGTGCGGCGACGTGATCGATCGCCGCGGCCACGACCGCCTCGTCGGTGATCGCCGTGAAGCCGTGGCCGACCACGCCCTGCGACGTCTCGATTTCGACGATGACGCCCGACAGCTTGCCGGACAACCGCACGCCGGCGATCTCCGCGTCGCCGCGCGCGAACACCGGCGTCGCGGTCACTTTCACGATGTTGTGCTGCATCTCTTCTCCGTTTTTTTTGAGGGAATGGCAGAACTGCGGGGCCGCGTCGTCGCGCGGCATCACCGGCCCTTCTCGCGACGCAGCACGAACGTCAGCCCGATGCCGGTCAGCAGGCCCCAGAACGCGCCGCCGATGCCGAGAAACGCATGGCCCGCCATCGTCACGAGGAAGGTCAGGATCGCGGCCTCGCGCGCGTCCTTGTCGGTGAATGCGTTGAGCAGCGCGCCGCCGAGGGCGTTCATCAGCGCGAGGCCGGCAACCGCTTCGATGATGACCGGCGGCGCGACCGCGATGAACAGCGTCGCGGCGCTCGCCGCGAACCCGTACACGATGTACGCGGCGCCGCAGACGATGCCGGCCCAGTAGCGCCGCGATTCGTCGGGGCCGGCCTCCTCGCCGGCGCACAGTGCGGCGGTGATCGCGGCCAGCCCGATCGGCGGCGCGCCGAAAGGCGCCGCGAGCAGGCTGCACAGCCCCGTGGCCGTGAACAGCCGCGACGCTTCGGGCCGGTAGCCGTTGACGTTGAGCACCGCGACGCCCGGGATGTTCTGCGACGCCATCGTCACGATGAAGAGCGGCACCGCGACGCTCACCATCGTCGATGCCGAGAACACGGGCCCGACGAGCGCAAGGTGCGGCAACATCCCGGTCGCGCCGACGCCCCCCGTCTTCGCGATGAACGCGATCACGATCAGCGTCGCGACCGCGGCGCAAGGCACGGCGAGAATCTTGCGAACCCGCATCATCACGACCCAGACGAGCAGGATCGGCGCGACGTACAGCGGATACTGCTCGAGTGCGTGCACCGGGGCGACGCAGAGGTTCAGGATGATCCCCGCGAGCATCGCGTTGGCGATCGGCAGCGGAATCCTCGAGATCGCGCGGCCGAGCGGCTTCCACAGCCCGGCCAGCGTGAGCAGCACGCCGGTCAGCACGAGCGCGCCGACCGCGGCCGGATAGCCGCCCTTCACGGCGCCCAGGCCGAGCAGCAGCGCCGCGCCGGGCGTCGACCAAGCAGCGCTGACGGGCATCCGGGTCCGGTAGCTGAGCACGATGCCGGCCAGCCCCATCACGATCGAGACGGCCATCAGGCCGGACGCGGCCTGCGCGCGCGTTGCACCGACGTTCGTCAGCGCATTCACGATCAGCGTGAACGTCGATGCAAAGCCGACGAACGACGCCAGCGCGCCCGCGCCGGCCGCCCGCGCCGAGAACCCGCGATCGGTCTTCATTTCCGCGATACTGCTCATCTGTCCTCCGTGTGATGGATTCGATACGGCGGCGACCGTATCAGTGCGCACCATGTGTCGGCTCGCCGCACTCCTGGTTCAGCGTTCCCGCGTGATACGCGGCGAGAAACGCGTCGAAGTTGCCGATCTGCGTGCGCTCCAGGTCGGCCTGCCGGCTCAGCGATTCGGCTGCGATCGCGTCGAAGCGCGCCTGCACGTCGGCCGGCAGCGGACGCGCGCGGAACGCTCCGGTATGCGCGAGCGTCTGCCGCATCCCGAACGCGAAGCACGCGCCGCCCGGATCGTCGCGCAGCGTGTGCAGCGCATCGAGTACGCGCGCCGACGGCGTCGCCTGCGGATCGTCGAGCTTCGCGTATTGCGCGTCGAGCGCGGCGGTCGTGCGCGTGTCGCCGCGCTGCAGATCCAGCACGCCGGCCGCCTCGTTGATTCGCGCGAGCAACTCGTGCGCCCACACGCGCAGCGCGACGCGCTCGCCGCCACGCTGCAACTCGAGCCCCGGGCGCCGCCCCTCCCGCGCGACCGCCGCGAAGTTGCGCCGGCACGCGTCCTGCTCGGCACCCGCGAGGCACGGGCTGTCGTCGAGCGCGCAGAACAGCAGGAACGCGTCGACAAAGCGCAGCGTCGTCTCGGCGACGCCGTGCGGCGCGAACGGATCGATGTCGAGACAACGCACCTCGACGTATTCGACACCGCGGCTGCGCAGCGCGTCGAGCGGCCGCTCGCCGCTGCGCACCGTGCGCTTCGGGCGGATCGACGAGTAGAACTCGTTCTCCATCTGCAGCAAGTGCGTGCTGAGCTGCAGCCATTCCCCGTCGCGCTTCGCGCCGATCGCCTGGTACTCGGGGCACGGCTGCGCGACGGCTCGCGCGAGGCCGTCCAGGTACGCAGGCAGGTTGTCGAGGCACGGCGCGAACGCGCCCTGCACCCGGTTCTGGTAGCCGAGGTCGCTCATCCGCAGGCTCGTCGCGTACGGCAGGTACAGCGTCTGCGCATCGAACGCGTCGAGCCCGTGCCGGTCGCCGGCGACGAAACCCGCGCACAGCGCCGGTGACGCGCCGAACAGATACAGCAGCAGCCAGCCGTAGCGATGGAAATTGCGGATCAGGGCGAGATAGCCTGCCGAGCGCATGTCGCGCGCGTCGCGGCCGGCCGGCTCGCATCCGTCGCGCACGTCGCGCAGCAGCGGCCACACGGCATCGGCGAGCGAATAGTTGTAGTGGATTCCGGCGATGCACTGCATCGCCTTGCCGTAGCGGAACGCCAGCCCGCGCCGGTACACGTGCTTCAGGATGCCGATGTTCGACGTGCCGTACCACGCGATCGGAATGCGGCGGTCGTCGTCGAGCGGGCACGGCATCGACTGGCTCCACAGCAGCTCGTCGCCGATCGCGCGGCACGCGAAGCGGTGCAGCTCGTCGAGCCGCTCGATCACGTCGGCCGCGTCGTGCTGCGGCGGCGTGACGAACTCGAGCAGCGGCTCCGCGTAGTCGGTCGTGATCGACGGGTGCGTGAGCGCCGCGCCGAGCGCGTGCGGGTGTTGCGTCAGCGCGAGCCGGCCGGCGGCATCGACGCGCAGCGTCTCGCGCTCGACGCCGCATAACCCGTCGCCCAGCAGCGGCAGGTGTGCGGCGTCGCTCAGCACGCCGAGCCGGCAGCGGTACGGCGTCGTCATCCATGTGGATCGGGGTAAATCGTGGGTCATCGCGGTCTCCCGGAACGAAATCTGGCGACGCGCCGCTCAGTCGAGCGGGCTCTTCGGCCGCGGCAGGCCGATGTGTTCGCGCAGCGTCGTGCCTTCGTAGCGGGTGCGAAACAGCCCGCGCCGCTGCAGCTCCGGCACCACCATCGTCACGAAGTCGTCGTAGCCGTCAGGCACCGTATAGAACACGACGATGAAACCGTCGCACGCCTCCGTCATCAGCCACTCCTCCATCTGGTCGGCGATCTCGGACGCGGTGCCGACCATCTCGCCGGTACCGGATTCGGCCGCCCGCTTCGCGAGCTCGCGCACCGTCAATCCCTCGCGGCGGGCGAGCGCCGCCCATTCGCGCTGGTTGCCCTGCCCCTGTTCCGTGTGCGGCAGCTCGGGCAACGGCTTGTCGGGATCGAACTTCGAGCAGTCGACGCCGAGCCGGATCGACAGGTTCGGGATGTTGCTGTCCACGTGGACGAGATCGTCCATGTAGCGCTTCTTCGCCAGCGCCTCCGCGCGCGTGCGGCCGACATACACCTGGTTGGCGGGCAGGATCTTCACGTGATCGGGGTTGCGCCCGGCCGCGACCGCGCGCGACTTCACGTCGCGGTAGAACGCACGGCCCGTCTCGATGCTGCGCGCGTTGCCGAACACCAGGTCGGCCGAACGCGCGGCCATGTCGCGCGCTTCCTCCGACGCACCGGCGAGCGCGATCACCGGCCAGCCCTGCACGGGCCGTGCGATGTTCAGCGGCCCCTTGACCGAGAAGAACTTGCCCTTGTGGTTGAGCGGCCGAATCTTGTCGAGATCGGAGAACACCCCCGCCTCCTTGTCCATCACGAGCGCGTGATCGGACCAGCCGTCCCACAGCCCCGTCACGACGTCGAAGAACTCCTCGGCGCGCTCGTAGCGTTCGGCATGGCGCAGCGCGGTCTCGAGACCAAAGTTGAGCGCGGCCTCCGGGTTCACCGTCGTGACGATGTTCCAGCCCGCGCGGCCGCCGCTCAGGTGGTCGAGCGACGCGAAGCGGCGCGCAAGCAGGTACGGATCCTCGTAGCTCGTCGTGCCGGTCGCGATCAGGCCGATGCGGTCGGTGCATGCGGCGATCGCCGACAGCATCACGAGCGGGTCGTACGACGTGATCGTGCCGCTGCGCTTGAGCGCATTCGGCGGCATCGGCATCACCGCGAGGTGGTCGGCGGTGAAGACCGCGTCGAAGCACGCGTGCTCGAGCTTCTGCGCGAGCGACCGGATCACCGGCCAGTTGAAGTTCGCGAGCGTCGGCGCGCTCGGATGCCGCCACCACGCCGTGTGCAGGCAGATGGGGCGCATGAATCCACCCAGGCAGAGTTGCTTCGTCATACGGGGCTCCTCGTCATTGGAATGCGGCGCGAAACGTGCGGGCCGCGCGCGTGCTGCTCGTGTCGGCGTCAGCGCGCGGCGTTGAAGCGGGCGAAGCCGGCCTCGAGGTCGCCGATCAGGTCGTCGGCGTTTTCGAGCCCGATGTGAAAGCGCACGCACGGGCCGCCCGGGTCCCAGTGCGACGCGGTGCGGTACGCACTGCAGTCGAACGGCATCGCGAGGCTTTCATAGCCGCCCCATGAATAGCCGAGCCCGAAATACGCGAGCCCCTCGAGCAGCGCGGCGACGGCCTGCGCGGGCGCCGGGCGCAGCACGACGGAGAACAGCCCCGTCGCGCCGCCGAAGTCGCGCACCCACAGCGCATGGCCGGGATCGTCCTCGAGCGCCGGATAGCACACGCGCCGCACTTCCGGACGCGCGGCGAGCCAGCGCGCGACGCGCAGCGCGTTCGCCTGGTGCTGGCGAAGCCGCACGCCGAGTGTCCGGATGCCGCGCAGCGTGAGAAACGCGTCGTCCGAGCCGACGCACTGCCCCGTGTCGCGCTGATACTGTTCGAGCGCCGGCAGCGCGCGCGCGGACGCCGACACCATGCCGATCATCACGTCCGCATGACCGGCGAGGTACTTGGTGCCGGCCTGGATCACGAGATCGGCGCCGTGCGCGAACGCGTCGAAGAACAGCGGCGTCGCCCACGTGTTGTCGAACAGCACCACGAGCCCGCGGTCGCGCGCGAGCGCGGCGAACGCCGGCACGTCGCACAGCTCCATGCTCTGCGACGCGGGCGCTTCGAGATACAGCGCACGCGTGTTCGGCCGGATCAGCGCGGCGAGCGCGTCAACCGACGCGAGCGGATCGAAGTACGTCGTCTCGATGCCCGCGCGCCGCAGCACGCCGTCGCACAGCTGGCGCGCGGGCTTGTACACCGCGTCCGTCATCAGCAGATGGTCGCCGGCCGACAGGCACGACGACAGCGCGGTCGTGATCGCGGCAAGCCCCGACGGGCACAGCACGACGCCCGCGCCGTGATCGAGCGCGCGCACCGCTTCCTGCAGCGCGGCCGTGGTCGGCGTGCCGCGCCGGCCGTACACGTACGGCTGCGTGTAGCCCAGCAGGTCGGCCACGCTCGGCGCGAGCACCGTCGAGCCGCGATACACCGGCGGGTTGACGAAGCCGTGATAGGCGGCCGGCGCGCGGCCGCCCGTGACGAGCACGGTGTCGACCTGCGCATCGGCCGCCGGGTGGTTCGGGGCGGGCCGCACGGTCAGCCCTTCACGATCCGCACGGCGCCGCGCGCCGCGCTCGTCGTCATCGCCGCGTATGCGCGCAACGCACCCGACACGCGGCGCTGCCGCTTCTCGGGCTGCCACGCGCGCTCGCCGCGCTCCTCCATCGCCGCGCGGCGCCGCCGCAGTTCGTCGTCGGACACGAGGACGTTGATCGAGCGGTTCGGGATGTCGATCTCGATCGCGTCGCCGTTCTCGAGCAGCCCGATCTCGCCGCCCTCCGCCGCCTCGGGCGATACGTGCCCGATCGACAGCCCCGAGGAGCCGCCGGAGAAGCGACCGTCGGTGATCAGCGCGCACTGCTTCGCGAGCCCCTTCGATTTCAGGTAGCTGGTCGGATAGAGCATCTCCTGCATGCCCGGGCCGCCCCGCGGCCCCTCGTAGCGGACGATCACGATGTCGCCCGGGCCGACCGCACCGCCGAGGATGCCTTCGACCGCCTCCTCCTGCCCTTCGAACACGCGCGCGGTGCCGGTGAACTTCAGCATCCCGCCGTCGACGCCCGCGGTCTTCACGATGCAGCCGTCGCGCGCGATGTTGCCGAACAGCACCGCGAGCCCGCCGTCGCGCGAGAACGCGTGCTCGGCATCGCGGATGCAGCCGTTCGCGCGGTCGAGATCGAGTTCGTCGTAGCGGTTGTCCTGGCTGAACGCGACGTGCGTGCGCACGCCGCCGGGCGCCGCGCGATAGAAGCGCGACACCGAATCGACGCGATTGCGCATCACGTCCCAGCGCGCGAGCACGTGCGCGACGCTCGGCGCATGGACGGTCGGCAGCGTCGTATTCAGCAGCCCCGCGCGATCGAGTTCGCCCATGATCCCGATCACGCCGCCGGCCCGGTGCACGTCCTCCATGTGGACGTCCTGCACCGACGGCGCGACCTTGCACAGCACCGGCACGCGGCGCGACAGCCGGTCGATGTCGGCCATCGTGAAGTGCACCTCGCCTTCGTGCGCGGCGGCGAGCAGGTGCAACACCGTATTGGTCGAGCCGCCCATCGCGATGTCGAGCGTCATCGCATTCTCGAACGCATCGCGCGTCGCGATCGAGCGCGGCAGCACGCTCGCGTCGTCCTGCTCGTAGTAGCGGCGCGCGAGATCGACGATCGTGCGCCCGGCCTCGATGAACAGGCGCTTGCGCTCGGCATGCGTCGCAAGCACCGAGCCGTTGCCGGGCAGCGCGAGCCCGAGCGCTTCGGCGAGGCAGTTCATCGAGTTCGCGGTAAACATCCCGGAACACGAGCCGCAGGTCGGGCACGCGACGTTCTCGACCGCGCGCACCTCGTCGTCCGTCACCTGGGAGTCGGCCGCCACCACCATTGCGTCGATCAGGTCGAACGCGCGGCGCTTGCCGCGGAACGTCAGCTTGCCGGATTCCATCGGGCCGCCCGACACGAAGATCACCGGGATGTTCAGGCGCATCGCGGCCATCAGCATCCCCGGCGTGATCTTGTCGCAGTTCGAGATGCAGACCATCGCATCCGCGCAGTGCGCGTTGACCATGTACTCGACGCTGTCGGCGATCAGCTCGCGCGACGGCAGGCTGTACAGCATGCCGTCGTGGCCCATCGCGATGCCGTCGTCGATCGCGATCGTGTTGAACTCCTTCGCGACCGCGCCGGCCGCTTCGATCTCGCGCGCGACGAGCTGGCCGAGATCCTTCAGGTGCACGTGACCGGGCACGAACTGCGTGAACGAATTGACGACCGCGATGATCGGCTTGTCGAAATCGGCGTCGGTCATCCCGGTGGCGCGCCACAGGCTGCGCGCGCCCGCCATGTTGCGGCCGTGCGTGGAAGTGCGTGAACGATAGGTGGGCATCGTGATCCTCGGTTGATTCGTTGCGAAATGGGGCGGGCAGCGGGCTGCCGTCAATGCGGCCTGCCGGCCGCGCCCCAGTTGTTGTCGTTCTTCGCGAGCGTCGGCAGCACGAACGACAGGATCTTTCTCCGGTCGAGATCGGACGACACGCTGAGCTTGTATTCGAGCGCCGTCAGCTTGATCACGATGGACCTGAGCGCCTGGGTCAGGCGTTCGTAGCCCCCTTCGAAATAGAGTGAGCCGCCACGCTGCGCGATCACGCCGTGACGGGACAGGTAATGAAACAGCGCGACCGACGAGCGCGCGTCGTAGTTGTCGAGCGGCGGCGCCTGCAGCGGGTAGCGGATCAGGCGCTCGGCCAGGATGTACTGGATCGAAGCGCGCAGCACGCGGTCGTCCGAGCGCAGCCGGAACAGCGCGAGGATCGACAGGATGTCGACCCGCAACTCCTCCGCGCCCGCACCGTTGCGCGTGCTCTTCGCATCGAGGTACTCCGGGATCGGCAGGAAGCCCGTGCGATGGTGGTACTCGTGCAGGTGGACCCAGATCGCGCTCGCCTGCGTCAGCAGCTCGTCGTCCGCCGCGAGCAGATCCGGGAACGCGGTGGGCGACCAGTTCGCTTCGATTGCCGGGCGCGTATGGCGCTTGAAGCGCTCGACGAACTTGTCGATGAAGTAATACGCCTTGTGATACGCGCGCAGGTCGGCGTCGATGAAGTTCTCGCCGAATACCGCGACCGCGAGCGGATTGAGAAAGCCGTCCGTGCACATGCGGATCTGCACCGGCAGCGCGTTGCCGTCCGGCGCGATCGCGAGCACGCTCGGCGGAATCGGCACGGGCGCGATCGCGGCCGCCTCGAGGAACGCGTCGGCGTTGTAGGGCACGTCGAAGAACCCGAGGATGAAGCTCGGGTCCACCGAGTACGTGAGATCGAGCAGGCGCCCCGATGCGAGGCAGCGGTTCTCCAGCGCCACGAGCAGCGCACGCACATGCGGGTTGTCGGCGTAGTCGCCGAGATGCGCGCGTGCGCACTGCGCGATGCGCGCGACGTCGGTGCGAAAACCGCCGGCGAGGATCTCGCCGCGGCAGCGGTTGGTGGCTAGTACGATTTCGCGTTTCATGTCGGTCATCCTGTCGGCACGCGTCGTCACACGACGCGGAACTCCCGCTGCAGATAGACGAGCGTGTCGTCGTCGGGCGCCGCACAGTGCAGCGCCACCACTTCGCCGACCAGCAGCTCATGCGTCGCCGCGCTCATCGACGCGACGAGCCGGCAGTCGAGCGCGATGCGCGCGCTCGCCAGCACCGGCGCGCGTGTCGCAAGCTCGCCCCACTCGCCCACCGTGAAGCGCGCGTCGCGCTCGTGCGCGGTCCGGCCCGCGAACACGTCGGCGAGAAACCGGTCGGCGGCGCCGAGCGTGTTCACGCAGAACACCTCGTTCGCGATCAGCCGCTGCGCCGATACGCTGCCGCGATTGACGGACACGAGCACCGTCGGCGGCGCATCGGACACCGACAGCACGGCGGTCGCCGTCATGCCGCAGCGCCCGGCAGGTCCGTCGCTCGTGAGTACGTGAACGGCCGACGCCACGCGGCACATCGCGTCGCGAAAGCGCTGCGGCGAGGCGCCCATCGACTGGTCGGGGAACAGTGCGGGTTCGTTGTGGATCATGTCCTGTCTCCGTGCATGGGGGAAAAGCCGCGCATCGCTACCGGTTCACCAGCGCTTTCGGCAGCGACAGCGCAAGCAGTCCGCCCAGCGCCATGCAGCCCGCCATCATGTAGAGGCCCGCGTCGTTCGATGCGGTCAGTTGCTTGAGCAGCCCCATCAGGTAAGGGCCGAGGAAGCCTGCGAGATTGCCGACGGAATTGATCATCGCGATCCCGGCGGCGGCCGCGGTGCCGCCGAGGAACGCGGTCGGCAGGCTCCAGAACAGCGGGATCGCGGTGAGGATGCCCATCGTCGCGAGCGTCAGCGCCGCGATCGCAAGCCCCGTCTGATGCGCCCAGCCCACCGCGAGCACGAGCCCCACCGTGCCCATCGCACCGGGCACCGCGAGATGCCAGCGGCGCTCGCGAAGGCGATCCGAACTGCGTGCGATCGCGATCATCGCGACCACCGCAAGCGCATACGGCACCGTCGACAGCAGCCCGATCGTCAGCGGATCGGCCACGCCCGTCGCATGGATGAGCGTCGGCAGCCAGAAGCCGACGCCGTACAGGCCGATCACGAACGAGAAGTAGATCGCGCACATCAGCCACACGCGCGGATTCGCGAGCACCGCACCGAGCGACAGGTGAGACTTGACCGCGTCCTCGGCATTCACGTTGCGTTCGAGCAGCGCGCGCTCCTCGTCGTTCAGCCACTTCGCCTGCGCGATCCGGTCGTCGAGCAGCGCGTAGACGAGCAAGCCCGCGACGATCGACGGCAGCCCTTCGAGCAGATACAGCCACTGCCAGCCGTGCCACCCGTTGATGCCGTCGAACGCCTTCAGGATGTAGCCGGAAATCGGGCCGCCGACGACGCCCGACAGCGCGACGGCCGTCATGAACACCGTCGTGATCCGCCCCCGCCGATGGGCCGGATACCAGTAGGTCAGGTACAGGATCACGCCCGGGAAGAAGCCGGCCTCGGCGGCGCCGAGCAGGAATCGCATCGCGTAGAACGCCGTCGGCGTCGTGACGAACATCGTCAGCGCGGACACCGCGCCCCACGTCACCATGATTCGCGCGATCCAGACGCGTGCGCCGATGCGGTGGAGGATCAGGTTGCTCGGCACCTCGAAGATGAAATAGCCGAAGAAGAAGATGCCGGCGCCGAGCCCGTAGGCCGCGTCGGACAGCCCGAGATCGCCTGCCATCTGCAGCTTCGCGAAGCCCACGTTCACGCGGTCGAGATACGACACCAGGTAACAGAACAGCAGCAACGGCATCAGCCGCCACGCGACCTTGCGATAGGCGGCGTCTTCCGACACCCGCGCTGCGGGCAACACGGTCGATACGAGCGTCTCCATGATTTTTTTCCTTGTTTGCGATCGATTGTCATTCGTTGCGCACGGCGTCCTGCACGCGTCGCCCGACGGCGGCACCCGCGATCCGGCGCACAAGGCGGCGAGCCGTCCTCCTCCGGTCGGCTCGTTCTCGCATGCGGGGTGCCGCGTGCCGCACACCTGTGTGCGGCACGCCGGGCGGGTGTCGATCCGGCTCGCGGGCGCGGATCAGGTGCGCATCGGCCTCGCGAGGTCCGTTCGTGGCGTTGCCGCAGATCCGGGGGCTCGTTGTACGTCGTTGTGCCCGGGCGCTGCGTCGCAGGCAACGCGCAAGGTGCGCAAAACGCGCGGATGGTCGAAAGCCTTGTTCATGTTCAACCTTTTGCTCACATGCCCGCTTAGGGCGCCTTTAAAACGCTCGTCGACGTTCGAAGTCGCGAACGCACCGCTGGATCGGGCGCTCTTGTGGAGCGCTCGATGCCTTGATTCCGTCATGCCGCACGCGGCGGCCGATCGCGCAGCCCCGCCATGTAGGCGACCGTGCGGTCGCGATACGCCGCCGACACGCCCGCGTCGGCCAGCCCGCGAACCAGCAGGTCGCGGTAGCGCGCGCTCGGCGCGGCGTCGCAATCGAGCGTGACCGCACCGCGATACGTCAGCGCATGTACGCGCTGCCCGCCCGGCGCCAGCACCTCGACCGCATAGCGGACGTAGCGGCCGAGATGCACGCCTTCGCGACGCTCGAGCGCGTCGAGCATGCGCATCGGCAACCGGTACAGCGCGCCCTCGACGATCGCACCGGCAGCCGGCTCGATGTTCGCGCAGCAGACCGGCTCGTTGAGCGACGCGTAATTGAACGCGAGGCGATGGCCGTCGAGGCGCGCCGCGCCCGCGAAGTACGTCGCCGCGTCGCAGCCGAGCGACGTCGACAGGCTCGCGAGGTTCATGCACGAGCCGTATGCGAAATACGCGAACGGCTCGTCACGAAGCAGGTCGTCCGGCGTCATCGCGACGCGCTCGCGGCATGCGACGTGCCCAGCACGTAGTGGTCGTAGATCGCCGCGACCGACGCGATCGAGTCGAGCACGAAGTCGCCGATCGGGATGTCGATCCTGAGCGTCTGCTCGATGAACAACACGAAGTGCACAAGCGACAGCGAATCGAGCAGGTTGGCGTCGAGCAGGTTCGTCTGCGCGGTCACGCGCGCCGGCGCGCCCGGGTCGATCCCGGCCAGAAACGTCTTCACGCTGTCGATCAATTCGTCGAGGCTCATCATCCGCATCACGATCACGCTCCAGAAACGCACGTTCATCCCGGCCCGCGCGCATCGCACTGGCCGGCTTCGTCTTCACCGAACCGCAAGATCCTTCACATCGCCTTTCGCTTTTGACTTTCGATCGGGCGTCATGCACCATGCGACGCGTCGACACGACAAACCCGGTCAGCATCTCCACCAGATATAAATAGGAGACTTAACCAATATGACAACTCATACGCTGTTCTACTGCCCCGGCCATCTTTCGTTTGCACCGCACGTCATCCTGCGCGAGCTGGGCGAACCATTCGAACTCGCACTCGTCTCGATCAAGGACGGTGCGACGCAGAGCGCCGAATTCCGGCAGCTCAACCCGAAAGGCAAGGTGCCCGTGCTGCACACCGGCGACGAAGTGCTGACGGAGTCGTCGGCGATCCTGCTCTATCTCGCGCTGCGCTTTCCGCAGGCGCGGCTCGTGCCCGATACCGCGATGGGCCTCGCACGTGCCGTCGAGTGGATGAACTGGCTGGCGTCAGTGTTGCCCGGAACGGTCGCGCTCAACTTCCATCCGTCGCGTTTCAGCGAAGACCCGGCTGCGCACGACGGCATTCGCGCGAAAGGCCGCGCGGGCATCCTCGCTGCGTATGCGCAGATTGACGAACGGCTCGCGGCGCGCGACTGGGCGCTCGGCGAGCACTACTCGATCGTCGATCCGATGCTGCTGATATTTTTCAAATGGGGGAACATGCTGAAGCTCGACATGCGCGGGTTCGAACATTGGGCCGCGCATACGGAGCGCATGCTCCGCCGCCCTGCCGTCGCGACCGCGTTGTCGGTCGAACAGATCTCGATCTGGGCGTAGCGGCGAAGCCGGGTCGGGTTTGCGCCCGATCCGGAATGCCGCCCGCGTCCGTCGCGTCTCCTTCATCTTCTCAGGTCCTTTTCGCCGCTTTTCTTTGTCTGTTGCGCCGATCCTGCACACGCGCGCGCACATGCGTCGCGCACGCCGCGGATCGTCCAGGCCACGACTCCGGGAACAGGAGCCACGACCGCAATCGCATATGACGTTCTCTGCTTGTGCGGCGCTACACCGCTCAGCTCATTTTCTGCGATCGCATCGAATGCGTGAACAATGCAACATCCATTTCGTGACGTCCAATATATTTTTCGTCTTCCACTAAGTCGCCACGCATATTAATCAGCGATTGGCCGGCGAGTCCGATATTGCCAATCCTTGCGAATTGATTGCGGCGAATCGAGCGGGATTGGCGTGCATTGCCGGGGCAAAATCGGCTTCGACTGGCGACCAACCCCGAGCGGTTTCGATGCTGCACGCCAGCAACGCAATCCAACTTCCGGATTTCGTTGATTGCGGTCACTGAATGCTTCTGCCGCCGGCGTCGTGCCGGCTTGTTCCGCCGAGGTCGTTGGAAGCGCAACGAAAGCCTCGGTGGCCGCGCGGGACAGCGGCCCGCCGCTCACGAACGACAAAGTCGAGCCCGGCTGCATATAACCGAACGCATGGCGCCAGCCAGCCTGTGGGCCATTCGGATCGCCGATGCCGACGCGGCGGCGCAGGTGCGCCGTGCCGCCGAACAAAAGGAAATTGACCGGCTCGCCATCGGCAGCAAACGCGTCGCCGCCTGGGGCCGTGAGCATGACAATGAGAAGCAGGCGCGCTCAACACAAACGCGTGTCGACAAACTCAAGAAAGACCGGACCGTCGCCGCGATGAGCTGCGGTGAGCGCGCACGTCCGCCGTTTCCGGCACGGTCGACGGCCAGCGATCACCCGCGATGATCGGCCTCCCGCACGCTATGCAATCCGCAGGAACATCCCCGCCTTCTCCGGCAGCGACGACGGCTGAAAACCGTAGCGTTCATAGAACTTCGGCGTGCCGTGATCGGCCATCAGGCTGACATACGCGGTCGGCGGCGCATGCTCGTGAACGTAGCCCATCAGCGCCCGCATGATCAGGTCACCTACGCCTTTCTTCTGGTGAGCGGGCAACACCGCGATGTCCACGATCTCGAAGAAGCAGCCGCCGTCGCCGATGACCCTGCCGATTCCGACCGGCACACCGTCGCAGTAAGCCACGACGCTGAAAAGCCCGTTCTTCAACCCGATCGTCGCGGCCTGTTCCGACTTCCTGCTCAACCCTGCGGCAAGACGAATGTCGATGTAGGTGGATACCGGCGGAACTTCGTGTCGAACGATGTATGCCATGCGAGCCTTTCAGGTAAGCCGTACAGGCGGATGGATCGGCCCCGCCGCGGATGAGTCCGTCGAACCCGGCGCCCGAGCGCGCACATCAAACGAGACCATGACGACGAATGGGGCGAGGCGGCAGGCCGCGGGTACAACCACCCACCGCCCACGGCCTCGCCCAGGTCCGCCAAGCGGCTTAGAGAATCCGCTCCAGCGCGTCGGCAAACCGCGCAACCGCACCGTCGACATCATGCAGCTTGTCCAAACCGAACAACCCCAGACGGAAGGTCTTGAAATCCTCCGGCTCGTCGCATTGCAGCGGCACGCCGGCCGCGATCTGCAAGCCCACGTCGGCGAACTTCTTCCCCGATCGAATCCCGTCGTCGTCCGTGTAGCTGACCACGACGCCCGACGCCTCGAAGCCCTCAGCCGCCACGCTCCGGAAACCCTTGTCGGCCAGCAGCGCGCGAATGCGCTTGCCGAGCTCGAGCTGCTCCGCCTTCACCTTGTCGAACCCGTATGCCTCGGTTTCCTTCATCACGTCGCGCAGCGTCGTGAGGCTGTCCGTGGGCATCGTCGCGTGGTACGCGAACCCGCCGCCCTCGTAGGCTTCCATGATCTGCAGCCACTTGCGGAGATCGCACGCGAAGCTGGTGCTGGTCGTGCCATCGATGCGCTCGCGGGCGAGCGGGCTCAGCATGACCATCGCGCAGCACGGCGACGCGCTCCAGCCCTTCTGCGGCGCGCTGATCAGGATGTCCACGCCGCTCGCCTGCATGTCGACCCACAGCGTGCCGGACGCGATGCAATCCAGCACGAACATGCCGCCGACCGCATGCACGGCGTCGGCCACCGCGCGCAGATACGCATCGGGCAGCATCATCCCGGACGCGGTTTCGACATGCGGCGCAAAGACCAGATCCGGCTTGTGTTCCCTGATCGCGGCGACCACTTCGTCGAGCGGGGCCGGCGCATACGCGGCCTGCCGCCCCGCTTCGACCGGGCGCGCCTTCAGCACCGTCGTTTCGGACGGAATGCTGCCCATGTCGAAAATCTGCGACCAGCGGAAACTGAACCAGCCGTTGCGGATGACCAGGCACTTCTTGTTCGTTGCAAACTGCCGCGCGACGGCTTCCATGCCGAACGTCCCGCTGCCCGGGACGATCACGACCGACTTCGCGTTGTAGACTTTTTTCAGTGTGCCGGAGATGTCGCGCATGACGCCCTGAAAGCGTTGCGACATATGGTTGACCGAGCGATCGGTGTACACCACCGAATATTCGAGGAGCCCCTCGCGGTCAACATCGGGAAGTAAACCTGGCATGCTCGCCTCCGGTGAAAAATGAACGATCGATTCCGGGCAGGCAGTGTCCGTGACGCGATACCGCCCTGCCCCAATGCAATTGCGTTGTTTCCTCGACGAAAGCAGATTCTAACGAACGCCGCCCGCCGCTTGGGGCATATTTTGGCGGCTGCCCGGCGCAGGTCCGGCATGACGCACCGCAACGCGGCTGCCGCGGCGCCCGGTCGAATCCCCCGCCCCGTGGCCGCCCGCGTCGGCCGGTGCGGCGCACGAAGCCCTGTTCGACGTATGGATAAACGCCACTTCCCGGGCATGCCGCCTACCATGTCGGCTCACCTTTCACGACAGAGTCTTCGATGATCCCCAACCGCGCATCATCCCGGCAGCCGTCGACCGATCCCGCACTCGCCGAGCGCGTCGATGCGGTACTGTCCCGTCAACTCGAAACACATCGCCTCGTTGGTGCGGTCGTCCTGATCGCACGCGACGGCGAACTCGTCTATCGCCGCGCGGCCGGGTTCGCCGATCGCGAAGCGCGCACGCCGATGCGCGAGGACACGCAGTTCAGGCTCGCATCGGTGACGAAGCCGATCGTCTCGACGGCCGCGATGGCGCTCGTCGCGCAACACAAGCTGTCGCTCGACGACGACGTCACGCGCTGGCTGCCCGGGTTCCGCCCGGCGCTGCGCGACGGCAGCGTGCCGGTGATCAGGGTGCGCCACCTGCTCACGCATACGGCCGGCCTCGGCTATCGCTTCACGGAAGCCGACGCGACCGGCCCCTATGCGCGCGCGGGCGCCTCCGACGGGCTCGATGCCGCATCGATCACGCTCGCCGAAAACCTGCGCAGGATCGCGAGCGTGCCGCTGCAGTTCGCGCCGGGAACCGGCTGGAACTATTCGCTTTCGATCGACGTGGTCGGCGCGCTGATCGAGGCCGTCAGCGGGCTGCCGCTCGCCGACGCCATCGACACGCTCGTGCTCCGCCCGCTCGGCGCCCGCGACACGGGATTCGTCGCACGCGATCCCGCGCGGCTCGCGACGCCCTACGTCAACGACACGCCGCAACCGCACCGGCTCGCCGAAAACGAGACCGTGCCCATCTTCGACGGAACCGTCGGCGTGACGTATTCGCCGTCGCGCGCGCTCGACGCGGATGCCTTCCCGTCGGGCGGCGCCGGAATGGTCGGCACCGCCGGCGACGTGCTGAACGTGCTGGACACGCTGCGTGCGGGCGGCGGCTCGCTGCTGCCGGCCGACCTGGTCGACGAGATGGGCCGCGCCCACACCGGCAACCTCGAATTGCCCGACCTGCCCGGCGCGGAGTTCGGCATCGGGTTCTCCGTATTGCGCGACCCGCTCGCGGCGGCATCGCCGGAGTCCGTGGGCACGTGGCGCTGGGGCGGGGTCTACGGGCATTCGTGGTTCGTCGACCGCGCCCGCGGGCTCACCGTCGTGTCGCTGTCGAACACGCTTTACGAAGGGATGAACGGCCAGTACACGATCGATCTGCGCGACGCGATCTACGGCGCCGGCTGACACGCGCAACAAAAAAGGCCCGACACGGTCGGGCCAATGAGTCGAGACACAAGGAGAATCCCGCCCACCACACCGGGCGGGGCACGCCGCGCTACACGACGTTCTTTTCGACGATCGGCCGGTTTTCCAGCACCCGCGCCCAACCGAGCGACGACAGGTCGAGCGTGTCGTAACGCCCGCCCAGAATGAGTTCGCTGACCCCGCGCCCCGTCGCCGGCCCTTGCTGCAGCCCGTGGCCGCTGTAGCCGTTCGCGAACACGACGTTGTCGAGGTCCGGGTGATAGCCGATGATCGCGTTGTGGTCGAACACGTTGTACTCGTAGTACCCGGACCAGCAGTTCTCCACGCGCAGCGCCTCGAACTCCGGCACGCGGTTCGCGAGCGTCGGCCAGATCACCTCGTCGAACAGGTCGTGGTCGACTTCGTCGAGCGGCAGGTCGTCCGGATCGCGATCCGGGCTCGGCGACGTCCCGCAGATGTACGTGCGCCCTTCCGGCCGGAAATACACGCCGGTCGGGTCGATCAGCAGCGGGCAATCCGTGAGCCTGGCAGGCGACGACACGTTGAAGATGCTGCGGCGCCGCGCATGGACGGGGATGTCGATGCCCATCATCGACGACAGCGTGCGGGCCCACGCACCGGCCGCGTTGACGAGCGTGTCGCACGCGTAACGTTCGCCATCGGCCGTGACCACATGCGTCACCTTTCGGCCGTCGCGCACCACCGCGGTCACGTCGGACGGCACGTAGCGCGCGCCCAGCGCCTGCGCCTTCTTGCGCAATGCCTGCACGAGCCCGTAGCCGTCGAACCAGCCTTCGCCGCTCACGCCATATGAGCCCGAGACGAGATCGTCGACGTTCAGCCACGGAAACTTCGCACGCAGCGCATCGCGGTCCATCAGCCGGATATCCGCGCCGAGGCTCGTCTGCAGCGCATGGTTCTCGCGCAGCGTCGCGTCGCCGGCCGGCGTCGCGAGGAACAGGTAGCCGCCTTCGTGCAGGTCGATCGACGGCTGGTGGCCGTCCACTTCGAGCCGTTCGCCGATCGTGCGCAGGAAGTCGATGCCGAACAGCGACATCTGGATCGACAGCGGCGTCGAGAACTGCTGGCGAATCGACGCGGCCGACAACGCCGACGACGATCTCGCATAGGTGGGGTCGCGCTCGATGACGGTCACGGATACCGTGGGATCGGTGGCGCGCAGGAAATAGGCGATCGAGCTGCCGATCACACCACCGCCGACGATGACGACTTGAGAACTCACGACTGACTCCAGTTGCACATGAAGGGCGCGGCCACCCGGCCGCGCCCGTGGGTTGTTCGTGCCGCGTCGCACGCGGCGTCGCGCGGGCGGACTCGTGCGGTTGCCGCACCGGCGTGCGCCGCGATCGCAACCGATCGCCGATGGCATTTCAGCACGTCCGGCAGCGCCGCGAAAGTCCGCGCGCGCCTGTTGCGTTCAATCCGCCGATTTCGTCGTGACTGGCTGCCACGCGGCGTTCTTCACCTCGTACAGCGTCGAGCTCGGGCTCTTCAGGTCGCCCGTGTTCGTGAACGCGATCGTGCCCGTGATGCCGTCGTAGCGCGTGCCCTTCAGCGCGCCGTTGAAATCGGCCGGCTTCGTCGAGTTCGCCTTCTGCATTGCGTTGATCGCGATCCACGTCGCGTCGTAGGCGAACGGCGCATACGCGAGCATGTCGACACCGTACTTCTGCCGGAATTTCGTTTCGAACGCCTTGCCCTTCGCGAGACGCGACAGCGGCTGCCCGTATTCCCACACGGCCGCGCCTTCCGCCGCGTTGCCGGCCAGCTTGATGAAGTTCGCGTTCATCACGCCGCCGCCCGCGAGGAACTGCGCGCGGATGCCGAGCTGGCGCATGCGTTTCACGAGCATCGCGGCCTGCGCGTCGAGGCCGCCGAAGAACACGAGATCGGCGTTGGTGCTCTTGATCTTCGTGAGCTGCGCGCTGAAATCCACCGCCTTGTCGTTCGTGAATTCGCGCGCGACGATCGTGCCGCCGTTCGCCTTCACGGCCTTCTCGAATTCGTCGGCTTCGCCCTGGCCGAACGCGGTGCGGTCGTCGATGATCGCGATGCGCTTCGCCTTGGTCACGCTCGCCGCATAGGCGCCCGCGTTGCCGGCGTTCTGCGTATCGGTCGCGATCACGCGATACACGGTGCCGAGCCCGGCACGCGTGATGTCGGGATTGGTCGCCGACGGCGTGATCATCGGAATGCCGGCCTTCGCGTAGATTTTCGACGCGGGCAGCGTCGTGCCCGAATTGAAGTGGCCGATCACGACGGCCACCTGCGCGTCGGCGAGCTGCTGCGCGGCCTGCACGCCGGTGCGCGGATCGCTCTGGTCGTCCTGCGACGCGACGACGAACTTCACGGGCTTGCCGCCCACCGTCGGATGCGCGGCATTCGCTTCGTCGACGGCCATGCGCACGCCGTTCTCGATGTCCTTGCCGTAGGCGGCGCCGCCCCCCGTCAGCGGGCCGGCGACGCCGACCTTGACGACCGTCTCCTGCGCGTGGGCCGCGCCCGTCTGGAGCGCGAGAATCGCGGCGGTCAATGCGACGCCGGAAAGCGAACGAATGCGGAACGTCATGACAATCCTTGTTCTGGGGGCCGGGATGCAACGCGCGACCACCGCGCGTCGACACTCTCTCGCGTGCCGGTCGTCTCGTCCGCTACCGGGGCGTCGTGCAACGCACCTGGCCGGTCGATCGCCGCGGCTCCGTCTCCGAAGAGCCTTTCATCGCGAAAGAGGTGAATGGATTGTGGGTAGCCAATACCCGTGCAGCAAACGAAATATCGGAACTATGTAGTGAGGATTTGTCATCAAGTTCCGCATGCGCGGCCTGCCCGCGGCCCGCGCAGCCGTGAACTGCGGGCAGGCAGTTTTCATGGGAAGCTGCGCCGGCGCCCGTCCATCAAGGCCGGTCATGGTCATGCCGGCAGCGCATCATCGTTGCGATGACGGCCCGGCCGGCCGCCGCGACGCCCGCGGCGCCGCGTTATCGGTCAGTGCCGATCGGCGCCCGTCTGCTTGCGCGCCGCATCCGCCGCCTCGCCCGCCTGCTCCTGAAGCTTGCCGGCCTGCTGTTCGGCGACACCTTCCGCTTCCGTCTTGCGGTCGCCCGTGACCTTGCCGAGCGCTTCCTTGACCGAACCCTTGACCTGCTTGAGCTTGCCTTCGATCCGATTCCTGTCCATGGTCGTCTCCTGCGATGGTTGGGGAGAACCGGCGGCATGACGGCCAGCGCCGCGCCGCCGAATGGACAGGATCGCAAGCGGGCGCCGCGCGCGGCAGATGCGGATGCACCAGCGCGCATGGTGCATTCGTACCGACGGCGTCAGTCCCTGCCGTTCTCGCCCGCCTTCGCGCCGCGCGTGCCGTTCGCGTCGGCCGCGCCGACGATTCCGCGTTCGCGCGCCCATACGATCGCCTCGCCGCGGCTGTGCACGTCGAGCTTCGCGTAAATCGTCGCGACGTGATTGCGCACGGTGTTCGGCGCGAGCCCGAGGCGGCCGGCGATTTCCTTGTCGGCGAGACCGTGGCACAGCAGGTCGAACACGTCGCGCTCGCGCGCGGTCAGGTCCGACAGTTGCGCGCCCGCATCCGGCGCGTTCGCGCGCCGCACGTTCGCCAGCTTCTCGATCAGCGTGCGGCTGAACCACGACGCATCCTGCATCGCCGTTTCGATCGCGTACACGAGTTCCATCTCCGTGCGCTTGCGATCGCTGATGTCGAGCAGCGCGACGAGCAGGCAGTCGCGCCCGTGTATCGCGACGGGGTCGGCCGACACGACGCAGTCGCGCACGTCACCGTCGCGCGTGCGAATCTGCACGTCGGCGTTGCGCACGTTGCCGTCGCGCGCGAGCCGGCCTTCGATGCGCTGCCATGCGCCGCGTTCGGCCCACAACCCGATTTCCTCCGCGGATTTGCCGAGCAGGTCGTCCTGCGCATGGCCCGTCATCGCGGCGAACGCGCCGTTCACGTCGAGCAATTCGAAGCGGTCGGCCGTGACGATCGCGGTGGCGACCGGCGCCATCCGGAATGCCGTCGCGAAGCGTTCCTCGCTCTGCCGCAGCGCGCGCTCGGCCTGCTTGCGCGGCTCGAGATCCATGAACGTAAACAGCATGCACGCCTCGTCGTTCATGTCGATCGGCTGCCCGGCGACGACCACGGCCTTCGTGCTGCCGTCCGCGAGTTTCAGCACGGCCTCCATCTGCGGAATCGTCGCGCCTTCGCCGAGCCGCTCGATCGCGAGCTCGCGCCGTTCGGCCTGTTCGAGCACGTCGAGCTCGTACACCGAGCGGCCGAGCACGTCGTCGCGCGCGTGGCCGGTCATGTCCAGAAAACCCTGGTTGACCTTCACGTAGCGCAGGTCGTCGAGCCGGCAGATCACGGCCGGCGCCGGGTTCGCGTTGAAGGTGCGCTCGAAGCGCTCCTCGGCGCTCGCCCATTCGGTCGCGTCGTGCAGCACCAGCGCGAGGCAGTCGGGCTCGCCGGCCGCGTTCGTCAGCACGAGGCTGCGGATGCGGTGGACCCAGCTCACGGTTTCGTCGGCGGCCGATTCCACTTCGACCGTCACGTCGCTGAACTCCTCGCCCGCGATCACGCGATCCATCGGATAGTGGCCGTCACGCACCGGATGGTTGTTCCGGTAGCGCAGCCGGAAGCGCTCGCGATAATCGGTGACGGTCTCGCCGAGCGCCTTCAGCTCGGTCACGCCGTGCATCGCGAGCGCGGCCTCGTTCGCCCAGACGATCCGCTGGTCGGGTTCGACCAGGATCACGCCCTCGGTGAGCCCCGCGATGATCTGGTGCAGCTGGCGCCGGTCGGTATGCGACTTCAGCACCTGTTCGTTTACCTGTTCGTTCATCGAATGCTTGTCCATGTCGTCAGCATGACCGCCGGCCCGGTTGCCGCTTCGTCGACACGCGCCGGCCGGCGCGTGTGGCGATGATCGCGCGCCGCATCCGTGCGCGACAGGCGCGGATGCACTAATCGCCATAGTACATTCGCACCGCGTGCCGCCACCGTGCGGCATCCCGCCGATCCCGGAAGCATTCTCCGCGCCTGCTTTGCGCGCGCCGCACCTCGCGAGCGCACCACCTCCCCTTCACGACACCCCCGTGCAAACGCACTAGCCGATCAGGTGAATTTGCGCGATGCCCGTGCACGTTCGACCCGGTACGCTGGTTCTGCATCGGCGCTCATGCGCTGCCATCCGAACCGCAGAGGAGAAGCACGATGAAGCTGCATCAGGCACCCGATCCGACGCGGCCCGAACCGCCTCCGGACAACCCGCCCGAACCGCCGCCCGGCACCGATCCGCCGGTTCCGCTGCCGCCCGACGTGCCGCGCCCGGACATGCCGCCGCGCGAGCCCGGCTACGACACGCCGATCGCCGGGTAACGCGCGGCACGATCGCGCGGCACGATCCGTGCTCGACGATCGGTCCACTCACCCCATCAATCGAAGGAGAACATCAATGAACAAAATCTCGCACCTTTCGACACTGCTCGCCGTCAGCGCGGCTTTCCTGCTCGGCGCCGCGCCGCTCACGAACGCGGTTGCGCAGGACGCATCCACCGACAACGGCATGAAGACCGAATCGAACCAGCCCGTCACCGACACATGGATCACGACCAAGGTGAAGGGCGAGCTGGCCGCCACCGACGGCCTGAAGAGCGTCGACATCAGCGTGAAGACCGTCGACGGCGTCGTCACGCTGACGGGCGTGCTGCCGACGAAGATCGCCGTGAAGAAGGCGATCGCCGTATCGCGCGCGGTCAAGGGCGTGAAGCACGTCGACGCATCCGGCCTGAAGGCGAAGGCCTGACCTCCCGGCGCGGCACGCCGCCGCGCTTTTTATCCCTGCACGACAAGGAGCACACGATGAACGAGGACAAGATCAAGGGCCAGTGGAAGCAGCTCACCGGCAAGCTGAAGGCCAAGTGGGGCAAGCTGACCGACGACGATCTGGCCGTCGCCGACGGCAATCGCGAGTATCTCGCCGGGAAGATCCAGGAACGGTACGGGATCGCCCGCGACGCGGCCGAGAAGCAGTTGAAGGAATTCGACCGCGAGCTGTGACGCGACAGCACATTCATGCAACCGCCGCGGCGCCGACGGCGTCGCGGCCACCAGGACCTACGACATGGGCAAATACCTGATCGCCTGGCTGCTCGGCGTGCCGGTCGGGCTGCTGGTGCTGTTCTTTCTGATCACGCACGTGTTCTGACGGCACGGGGCGCGGCATGGGCCGGCCGCTTTGCCGCTTTCCACTTTCCCCAACCACATCGATGACCGTGACGCCGCGATCCGGCATTCGCCCGATCGCGCGTATTGCGTTGCATCGCGGGCCGCCGCCCAACGCAAATCGGGCAGGACGCCCTTGCGCCCTGCCCGATCGGCTCATTGCTTCCGAAAGCGGCGTACCCCGCTTTCGCTTCCTTACTTCGCCGCGTTCGCCGTCATCTTGAAGATGCCCTGCGCGTTGCCCGCATCGAAACGCAGGTCGGTCACCCAGCGGCGCGCCGCCTGGTCGAACGTGCGCTTGCGCGTGATGAACTCGTAGAACGAGCCCGGCACGTTGCGCTTCACCGTGCCGCCGTCGCGCGTGCGGAACTCGCGCTCGACGGTGTCGGCACGATACGCGGTCTGGAACACGCGGCCCGAGCGCGAGCGCTCGACTTCCGGCTTCATCGGCCGGCCCTTCGCCTTCTCGTCGTCGGACAGCTTGAACACGTCGGCCACGCGATCGGTCGCATGGTTGAACGCATTGCCTTCGGTCGCGATCCACGCCATTTCCGCCGATTCCATCAGCAGCGTTTCGTAGTCGAGTTCGTTCGGCACATCGTGCTGGCGCGCGAACGCACCGACGATCTCCGGCAGCAGCGCGTGCGCGGCGTCGAGCGACAGCCAGCCTTCGCGCTCGACTTCCCACAGCAGCGCGACGGCCGCCGGCGACAGCGGATCGCGCGACGAGCTGACGACGTTCGTCACGGCCTGCTGGAATTCCTTCGAGAAACGTTCCGGATGCAGTTCGCTGACGAAGAACTGCGCGATTTCGTCCGGCGCGTCTTCATGCGCATACGCGCGGCCCGTCATGCCGAGCTTGTCGAGCGGGTAACGACCGTTCAGGCGGAAGCCGAGCGGACGCAGGATGCGCGTGAACGCGGCCTCGCCCGGCGGCAGCGCGCCCGTGTGCGGCCAGCGCACCGTGCGCAGCGCACCGTGGTCGAAATAGACCGAGCCGCCGCTTTCGATCGCGTCGGCCGTGTACGCGCGGCCGTTCGCCGAACGCTCGAGCAGCCCTTCGAACAGCGCCATGTTCATCGCCTGCGCGATTTCCGCGCGCGTCACGACGCCGTCCTCCCATTCTTCGAGGATGGCCGGCATGTTCAGGGTCGAGAACAGGGCGTCGGTCTTCGCCTGTCCCAGCAGCTTCGTCAGCAAGCTCTCGATATTCGGATTGCGCATCAGGATTCTCGTCTCGGGGGACCGCCGGCAAACGTGCCGGCAACTCGTCGGCCGGCTGCCCAGCGGGCGCCTGACCTTGCGTGGGGAGCATTATTCAAAGGGTTGCAGCCGGGCGTAAAGCGAGATTAAATTGATACGTGATGAGTTTTTGGAATTATCAGCCGTTCCTCGGCCCCGCCTTCCGCCCGACGCCGCGCGGGCCTGACCGTCATACGAATCGAACATCATGCGCAAATTCAAGATCCCCAACATGGGCGCGCTCGTGGCTTTCGAAGCCGCCGCCCGCCACGAGAGCTTCACGCACGCGGCCAAGGAGTTGTTCCTGACCGAAAGCGCGGTGTCTCGGCAGATCGCGACGCTGGAAGCCAGCCTCGGCGTGCGGCTGTTCGCACGCGTGAAGCAGCGCGTCGTGCTGACGCGCGCCGGCAAGCTCTACGGCACGCAGGTGCGCCGCGCGCTGGAGGCGCTCGACCGCGACACGCTGTCGATCATCGCGCACGGCAGCGGCGGCGGCTACCTGGAGCTGGCGGTGCTGCCGACCTTCGCGTCGCACTGGCTGATCCCGCGCATCAAGAGCTTCTACGACCGCACGCCCGACGTGCGCGTGAACATGGGCAGCCGCACCGACCTGTTCTCGTTCGAGGACACGCACTTCGAGGCCGCGATCCACTACGGCAAGCCGACCTGGCCCGGTACGTCGTCCGACTACCTGTTCGGCGAGGAAGTCGTGCCGATCTGCTCGCCCGCGCTGCTCGACCGGCCCGTCGAGCGCGTCGAGGATCTGCTCGCCTACCCGCTGCTGCACTCGACGACACGCCCCGGCGCGTGGGCGCAGTGGTTCGAGACACACGGCGTCGAGGACATCCGCACGATGCAGGGCGTGCGCTACGAGCTGCACACGATGCTGATCAGCGCGGCCGCGGCCGGGCTCGGCGTCGCGCTCGTGCCGAAATTCTTCGTCGAGGAACAGTTGCAGCAGCTCGGCCTGGTCGTGCCGTGCGACGCGGCGACGGTCGGCGATTCGGCGTACTACCTCGTGTATCCGACCGAGTTCAGCCACAGCAAGCCGCTGGAGCTGTTTCGCGGCTGGCTGCTCGAGCAGGCGAGCGCGTATGCGGCGCCGGAGCGCGTGGAGGAGGATGCCGATCTGGAGGATGACGAGGACGTCGAGTAACGCCGCGGTGGCGTCAGCGTGCGGCGGCGTTGCAGGCATGCCGCGCCGGCACGCTGGCCTTGACGACTTTCACCAGCCGCGCGCTATCGGGCGTTTCCAGCCCCGGGCACGCGGTATACAGATCGCGGATCACGAGCGTCGCGCGCCCGTCGAGCAGGCAAACGCCATGCGGCTGCGCGGCGGGCAGCCGCAGCCCGCGCCGCGCAACGTCCTGGTTCGTGAAAACGATCATGCCCGCACGTTGCGAGCGGTCGGGCAAGCGCATCGCCGACGCATCGTCGTCCTCGAACCACACGTCCGGCCCGATCGCTTCATCGTCGTAATCGACCGCGTAACGCCCCGACAGCGTGATCGTCCGGTCGACATGCACGGCATGGCATTCCGGCTCGGCATCGGCCAGGATCGGCTGCTCGCCCGCCGCGGCCGGGCCGCACGCCAGCAACAATACGGCGCACAACGTGCGGGCGCGGCCGGTCAGGTTCGATAAGTCAAACGCTTGGCGGATCATGGGGAGCGAAAGGCGGGCCATCGTGACGACGACCCGCATTGTCGCGCAACGCCCGCGTGATGCGCGTGACGAGCGTCACATATGCCACTTCACCGTCGCGGTGAGCGTGCGCGGGTCGCCGGGCATGTTGTACAGGTCCGCATTGCCGTGCGCGGCAATGAAGTAGCGACGATCGAACAGGTTGTCGAGCGTGAGCGTCACGTCGACCTTCTTGCTGCGATAGCCGGCGCCGAGATTGAACGCGGTGAACGACGGCAGCGTGACGAGATCGCTCGCCGACGTATAACGCGCCGACTGGAACTGCATGCCGGCCGCCGCATAGAAGCCGTACGGCAGCTCGCGCTTGATCCACAGGTTCGCGCTGTGGCGCGGCATCAGCCCGGGCGTGTTGCTCGCCACCGTGACGCCCGCTGCCGTCGATTGCGCCGAGCCGTCGACCGTCCCGTTCAGGTACGCGTAACCCGCATATACCGACCACTTCGGCGCGATCTCGCCGGTGAAGCCCAGCTCCATCCCGTGCACGTGCTGCGTGCCGATCGGCAGCGCGTAGCCGGGATTGTTCGGGTCGCCGATCTGCTGGTTGGTCTGGCGCATGTCGAACAGCGCGACGCTCGCCGTCGCCTTGCCGCCGAGGTCGAAGCGCGAGCCGACTTCATACGCGGTGGTCTTCTGCGGCGCGAGCGCGGCGCCGTTCGCGAACGCGCCGGCACTGATCAGCGTATCGGCGAGCGGCGAGAACGACTGGCTGAACGACCCGTACAGCGTCAGCCAGTCGAGCGGTTCGTAGATCAGGCCGACGCGCGGGCTCCACGCGTGATCGGTACGGTCGAGGTTGACGTTCGACGACGTGTAGTCGTGGCGGATCTGGTTCAGGTAGTCGAAACGCAGCCCCGCGAGCACCTTCCAGTGCTCGGTCAGCGAGATCAGGTCCTGCGCGTAGACGCCCGCGAGCCCGACGACGGTCGACGCGTTCGTCTTCGCCCGCGCGCCCGTCGGCACGCCGGGCAGGATCACCTGCTGCGGATTGAACAGATCGTAGGTCGCGACCTTCGACACGCTGTAGATCGTGTCGAACTTCTGCTGCTGCGACAGCTCGAGCCCGTACAGCAGCTCGTGGCGCATGCCGAACAGCGAGGTCTTCTGCGTGAGCTCGAACAGGCCGTCGATGCCGTGGTCGGTGCGCTGGCGCGTCGACTGGTCGAGCGTGACGACCGGGTGCGCGGCAATCTTGATCGGCTCGTACGTCACGTAGTTCTTGCGTTCGAGCGAGAAGTCGTACGCGCGGATCGCGCCGTGAAACGACAGCGAATCGCTGAAGCGGTGATCGAGCGATACCGTCGCGCTCTTCGCGGAGATGTCGTTGTACGAGCTGTTCGCCGCGTCGGCCGAGCCGTAATACGTATTGATCGGCACGTCGACCGGCCGGCCGCGATACGCGGGCAGGCCCTGGTCGGACGTGCGGCGGTCGTGCAGGTAGTCGAATTCGACGTTCAGCACCGTGTCGCGGTCGAGCTTGAACTGCGCGGACGGCGCGATCGCCTGGCGGTTGAGCTGGAACTGGTCGCGGAAACTGTTCGAGTTCTCGGCCGCGCCGGTCATGCGAAAACGCGCCGCATCGTTCGCGTTCCAGCCGAGGTCGAATTCGCCGCGCCGCTCGCCGCGCGTGCCGAGCGTCACGCCGACGTCGCGCACCGGGTTCGCTTCCGGCCGCTTCAGCACGCGATTCACGATGCCGCCCGCCGAGCCGCGCCCGTACAGCACGGCCGCCGGCCCCTTCAGCACCTCGACGCGATCGACGTTCGACAGGTCGCGGTAATACAGCGCGTCGTCGCGGATGCCGTCGACGTACTGGTCCGTGATGCTGTTGAAGCCGCGGATCGTGATCTGGTCGCGCTGGCCGTCGCCGACCGAAAAACCGATGCCCGGCACGTTGCGCAGCGCATCCTGCATCGACGTCGCGTTCTGGTCCTCGATCACTGCGTGCGGAACGACGTTCACCGTCTGCGGCACGTCCATCAGCGACATGTCGGTCTTGGTCGCCGCGCGCGAGTGGCCGCCGTCGTACGACGCATGCTCGGCAGCCGCATTGACGGAGATCGCGGGCAGGGTCGCCGCGGTGTCGCTCGCCTGCGCGAACGAGGTGCGTGCGCCGGCCAGCGACGTGGCGATCAGAAGCGCATGGCAGGCGCTCTTGTTGAGTTTCATCGTGAACGTAGGGGCTGAAGGAAAAACGGCGAACGAAAACGCATCCGGCCAACGCGCGCATCACGCGGCGAATCGACCGACGAAGCGTTCCGTGAAGGAGACGATGCGCGGGGGATCTCCCCGTCGCATCCGCCGGCCGACGCACAGCCGGCGCGGGTGGCTGCCGGCCGGCGGAACCGGCTCGAAACGAGCCGCGACGTTCTGTCGCGACTTGTAACGGAGCGAAATATTAAACGAGAATGATTCGTGTTTTTAGTAATTTTTCGACGTGTCGCCTGCCCGCAACGTGCATGCGCCCGGCGCTCCGTATTCCTGACGAATACCTTTCCGTTTCGAGCTTTTGTGCGGCCCGAGCGTAATTGAAACGAAAGAATTCCATCTCCCCCATCGGGCGATGAAGGGCCGGTGGCCAGGCGGGATTCGGGATTTGACGACGAAGAGACTGGAGAGGATCACGAAGCATCCGTCGAAGCAGACGGCATGCATTCGAAGTCCGGTGCGCGCCGGACCGGGCAACCCCGACCCGGCGCTCCGGGCAGCCGACCTCGCATCGGCAGTGCGGCGGATTTTCTTCTGTTCTTCACTCCGTGTGCTCTCAGGTTCACTTCATTTTTTTCTTCGCCGCGCCGAGCCATTATCCGCGCAATCCGGCCACAGGGAAACGTTTGCGGGTGCCTGTGGCGTCTTATACCAAGCATTCGGCAACAGTCTTTCCGGATGCTTTCAAGGCATGCGGCACGATTCGGCAAATCTTGCATTCATGCCGGCGTTCCTTTTTAATGGGACTGGTTCCATTCGCTGATTCGGCCATGTTTCCCCGTGACGCTTCGTCGTGCGCGCGTCATCATGCCGATTCAGGATCGAGGATCGCTCAGCTCAGGATTCGCATCGCCCGTCCTTCCCGGACACCCCGTCAAACGAGACCGTCATGCCCGATTCCGCTTCCCTGCAACAGCTGTTTCCCGCCTTTCAGGACATCCCCGCCGAGTACCGGCTCACTTCGCCGATCCACCAGCGCGTGTCGCTCGTCGACGGCGAATTGCGCCCGTGGGACGGCGCGACCAAGACCGTGCTGTCGCCCGTGTGTGTGCGACAGGCGGACGGCAGCGTCGAGCAGGTCGAGATCGGCAGCTATCCCGTGATGGGCGAGCCGGAAAGCGACGCGGCGCTCGACGCCGCGGTGCGCGCGTACGACTCGGGCCGCGGCGAGTGGCCGACGATGAAGGTCGAGCAGCGCATCGCGTGCATGCAGGACTTCATCAAGCGGATGGTCGCGCAGCGCGAGCTGGTGGTGAACCTGATCATGTGGGAGATCGGCAAGAGCCTCGCCGATTCGCAGAAGGAGTTCGACCGCACCGTCACGTACATGACGCAGACGATCGACGCGCTGAAGGAGCTCGACAACGCGAACTCGCGCTTCGTGATCGCGGAAGGCACGATCGGCCAGATCCGCCGCACGCCGCTCGGCGTCGTGCTGTGCATGGGCCCGTACAACTATCCGCTGAACGAGACGTTCGCGACGCTGATCCCCGCGCTGCTGATGGGCAACACCGTGGTGTTCAAGCCGCCGCAATACGGCACGCTGCTGTTCGAGCCGCTGCTCGAGGCGTTCCGCGACGCGTTCCCGAAGGGCGTGATCAACACGATCTACGCGCCCGGCGCGGTGGTCGTGCCGCACATGCTCGCGTCGGGCAAGATCAACGTGCTCGCGCTGATCGGCTCGAGCAAGGTGGCCGACCACCTGAAGAAGCAGCACCCGAAGTCGCACCGCCTGCGCGCGATCCTCGGCCTCGACGCGAAGAACGCGGCGATCGTGCTGCCCGACGCCGATCTCGACCTCACCGTGAAGGAGTGCCTGCTCGGCGCGCTGTCGTTCAACGGCCAGCGCTGCACCGCGCTGAAGATGCTGCTCGTGCACCGCTCGATCGTCGACGAATTCCTGAAGCGCTTCACCGCCGCGCTCGAGCAGCTGAAGATCGGCATGCCGTGGGAGAAGGGTGTCAGCATCACGCCGCTGCCCGGCATGCATCGCACGGCCTACATGACGGACGCGATCGACGACGCGAAGGCCAGGGGCGCGCAGGTCGTCAACCATTCGGGCGGCGAGTTCAGCAAGACGCTGTTCTATCCGGCCGTCGTGTACCCGGTGTCGGAAGGGATGAAACTGTACCGCGAGGAACAGTTCGGGCCGATCATTCCGGTCGCGCCGTTCGACGACGTCGAGACGGCGCTCGACTACGTGACGACGTCGGATCACGGCCAGCAGGTCAGCATCTTCGGCTCCGATCCGGTGCAGATCGGCGCGCTCGTCGATCCGCTCGTGAACCAGGTGTGCCGCGTGAACCTCAACTGCCAGTGCCAGCGCGGGCCCGACGTGTTCCCGTTCGCGGGCCGCAAGGATTCGGCGGAAGGCACGCTGTCGGTGAGCGACGCGCTGCGCGCGTTCTCGATCCGCTCGATGGTCGCGGCGAAGCAGACCGACAGCAGCAAGCAGCTGCTCGATTCGATCGTGTCGGATCACACGTCGAAGTTCATCAACACGGGCTTCATTTTCTGAGTACGGCGGCCGCGCGGCACGGCTCGCTCACTCGCGAGCCGCTTGCGCCGGCCGTGCGCCCGCATGGCCGCCGCATGCACTACACGTTCGACACCAGCAGCCGAATCCCCGCCACGCCGAACACGACGGCGAGACACGCCTCCATCGCGCGCCGGCCGCGCACGTACAGCCGGCGCGCGCCGTTCATCGAGAACACGAGCGCATAGCCGCCGAACACCAGGCACCCGATCACGAGGCAGCCCGGCACGACGGCGCCGTGCGACGCGCCCGCACCATTCGACGACAGCGCGACGATCGACACCCACACGAGGATCGCCTTCGGATTGGTCAGGTGCAGCATTGCGCCGCGTACGTAGAAACGCGACAGCCGTTGCTCGCCCGCTGCGTTCAGCGACGTCGCCGCGTTGCCCGACCATGCCGTGCGCCCCGACTTGAATGCCAGCCACATCAGGTACAACCCGCCGAAGATCTTGATCGCGACCAGCAGCTTCGACCACGCCAGCAGCGCGGCCGACACGCCGAGCGCCGCCACCGTCGCCCAGACCATCGACCCTGAAATCACGCCGAGCGCAAACGCGAGCGCCGCCTTGCGGCCCTGGTTCGCGGCGACCGACATGATCGCGAGATTGCTCGGCCCGGGGCTGGCCGTCCCGATGAAATAGGCCGTGTAGGCCAACAGCAGGTTGGCCGAGAAAAAAGCGTGGACGCTCATGTCGAACCTCGCAGGGATGATCAGCGCATTGTTGGCAAACGCGCGCCGTCTGCCCATGGACAATTGGCCGGCAATTCGCTGGGCCAGTTGGACAGGTCGTGCAGCCGGCTCGCCGTGGGCGAATCCGTCTCGGTTTTGAAACACCCGTCACATTCGCCGCCGGTTTTCGCCGGCCGCGGCGGCCACCCCGCAGCGCCGCCTCCGGCCGGCCGAACGCCTGACAGGCGCAGGCGGCAGGCGCGCGGCGGCCCGTTTCGTCGGCCCGCCATGGAACGCGCGACGCAATTTATCCCCGCGTTACGTTACATCCGTGAAGCATTTCGCTTCGCCGGACCGCCCCGCGCACCCGACATGCATCGCGCCGCGCAGGTAGATGGCCTCCTCGATCGCCGCCACGATCCAGTACCGGCGGGACTCGCCGCCCTGCATCGCCCTGTCGCTCGACATTGCTCGACAATCGCCCCGCCGAGCTGGTACGGAACCTGCGTTCCATTCGGGCGAGACAGCCGCGCCGGTCATCGCGCGGACACAAACCCACCCTCGGGCGCGTCCAGCGGATACGCCCGAACGATTCGCGCAAGCAACGAGGCCCTTCATGGATGCGCTGCCCAATTCGTCCGACACGTCGTTCCAGCTCTTTCTCGCGAAACTGCTCGAACAGCCGTTGCCCGACTGGACCGAAAAACAGCAGATGGAACTCGAGATGGCGCGCTCGCTGTCGACCGAAATGGTCCACCTCGCCGAGGACATGCGCGGCCGCACGCCCGATCTCGCGCGCTGCCTCGTGCTGCTCCGCTACGCGAAGGTGCTCGACTTCATGCTGACGTCGCTCGCCGCGCATCGCGACATTCATCCGCAGACGCTGCGCACGCTGTTCCGCCTCGCGAACCTGAAAGTCGACGATGCGTATCCGGCCTGAGCCGGCACGACGCAGCGGCTGCCGCCGGCGGCAAGCACGGCCACGGCGGCCATTCCCGATTCGCGCGCATGCCCGATAATCTCGCCGCATGAGCATCTGGAACCGGACATCCCGGCTGGCCGGCGCGCTCGGCGTGTTCGTGAAACGCTACGGGCGCAAGGCTCAAAAGCATCTCGACCCGAACGATCGCCGCTACGATCGCGACGTCGAGCGGGCGATGCGGCGCATGTCGCCCGCCGACCTGTCCGATCTGCTCGCCGGCGACGACGACACCGCGAACGACACCCGGGCCGGTTTCGCCGACGCGAGACGCACGCCGTGAACGCCGCCGACTTCGACCGGATCTGGCCGGCCATCTGCGACACCCCGGCCTGGTCCGTGACGAAAGGCCAGGGCAGCTTTCTCACGTTCGAATTCGGGCAGCCCGCGCTGCATGTCAGGGAGCCGCTCGCCGGCTCGCCCGGTCTGTCCGCGGCGTCCCGGGACAGGCTTGCGTCGCGGCACGTGACGGTCGCCGGCAGCGGGCATCTGTGGATCTGCTACTGCCACTGGTCGATCGCGCTCGACGGTCTCGAACTCGCGCACAGCGAATCCCGCTCCGGCGACATCGCCGCCGCCGCGCAACGTCTCGACGGACAGATCCTGCAATCGATTGCGCCGCGCGCCCAGCCGGGCTCGTGGGCGTTCGACTTCGACCTCGGCGGCAAGCTGACGACCTGGCCGTACGGCGACGACCCGGCCGACGAACAGTGGCATCTCTACGACCGGCGCTCGGGCAACGTGCTCACCGCCCGCGCGGACGGCACCTGGTCATATGGCCCGGCGAACGCGCCGCCGGAAAGCGAATCGCCCGGTTCCGGATAGCCGCCGCGCGCGCGCCGCATCCGCTTCCGGCAGCACGCCGGGCTGATGCCGTGCATCAGCGTGACGAGCGGCCCCCCACCGCAAACGGAGGTACAATCGCGCGCCATGAACGCACTTCGCCGCTTCCTGCTCCGGCCAGGCGTCGCGCGACAGCTTCTGTGGGGATTCCTCCTCGTGACGCTGCTGTCCCGCGCGCTGATGTCGGGCGCCGTGATGCTCGATCCGGACGGTCCGGATGCGGGCTCGGTGGTGCTGTGTTCGGGCCGCGGCCCGCTGATCGTCGACGTGGCCGCGCTGGCTGCCCGTTTCGATGCCGGCGCGCCGATCACGCCGGCCAACGATGCGCTCGCGCTCGCCGATGCGCTCAAGCATGACGCGCACGCCGACAACCCGGCTTCTGCCGGAGGCGGCGACAGCCTGTGCGCATTCGGCGCCGCGCTGTTCACGGCGCTCGCGTCGTTCGTGCTGCTGGTGCTGCTGTTTCCGGCCGCCGTACCGCGGCGCTTCCGGATTCACGTCAACCATCTTCCGTTCGTGCGATCGATCTTCGACGATCGCCCGCCTTCCCGCGCGCCTCCCCTGTTCTGCTGACGGTTCCGCCTCGCGGCCCGCGCACATCGATATGCACGGGCCTGCACGCCGTTCGTCTCATACGACCTGATTCAAGCGTTCATCCGCCTGCCCGCACCGCGCGGGCGACGCCGTCATGCGCACCGTCCGCGCATGGCGCCGCGCCGCCCGCTCCGTCGCTGCGCGCAGGCGGGCGCAATGCACGTTGACGTCCGCCGGCACGCGCCGGCGTGGCCGCTCAACGAACACGAGGAGCTGACACCATGTCGACCACCGTCGAGCGGGCCCTCTCGCCCGCCCATTCCGCCCACGCGGGTTACCGGACGCTCTGGCGCTGGCACTTCTATGCCGGCCTGTTCGTCATGCCTTTCCTGGTGATCCTCGCGATCACGGGCACGCTGTATTGCTTCCAGCCGCAGATCGAGCCGCTGCTGTATCCGCACCGGCTCGTCGTCGAGCCTCGTGCCACGCCGCGCCTCGATCCCGACCTGCTGCTCGCGCGCGCGCGCACCGCGATGCCGGCCGGCGCGACGCCGGTTTCCGTCCAGGTCTCGACGGCGCCGGACCGCAGCGCCGAATACGTGTTCCGGCTGCGCGACGGTAGCCGCGAGAGCGTGTACGTGAACCCGTACGACGGCAACGTGCTCGGCACGCTGAGCGTCGAGAACCGCTTCATGCAGATCGACCGGATGCTGCATCGCAAGCTGCTGCTCGGCAAGACGGGCGAACTGCTGATGGAGCTCGCCGCGTGCTGGACCTTCGTGATGATCGGCACCGGCATCGCACTGTGGTGGCCGCGCGGTACGGCGCGCGTCGGGCGCGCATTGCGGCCCGACCTGTCGCTGCGCGGCCGGCCGCTGTGGAAAAACCTCCACGCGACGGCCGGCATCTGGCTCGCGGCCGGCACGGTCGCGTTCATCCTGACGGGGCTGCCGTGGTCGGGTTCGTGGGGCAAGAATTTCAAGGCGCTGGCCGCGACCGTGAACCTCGGCGCGCCGGACGGCGCATGGGGCGGCGCGTCGGTGCGCTCGACGCGCCCGGGTGCCGCTGCGGCGCTCGAGCGTGCGCCTGCGCAGGCCGCCGCGCCGTCCGGCCATCACCACGAATCCGGCGAGTCGATGCCGGGGATGGTGATGGACGACCTGCCGTTGCCGCAAACGCCCTGGGCGGTCGGCAACGTGCCCGTCCCGCATTCGCCGTCGACGCCGACCCCGGCCCCGCTGCCGCTGGCCCGCGCGATCGCGATCGTCGCGGGCCTCGGCGTGACGAGCGGCTACACGCTCGCGCTGCCGTCCGGCGCGGACGGCGTGTTCACCGCGTCGTACTTCCCCGACGACCCGCAGGCCGAGCGGACGATCTATATCGACCAATACAGCGGCGCCGTGTTGAAAGACATCCGCTACGACGACTACGGCGCGGTATCGCGCGCCGTGTCGTACGGCACGTCGCTGCACATGGGCCGCTACTTCGGGCTCGCGAACCAGATCGTCTGCGCTGTGTTGTCGCTCGGGCTGGCCGCGATGGCCGTCACCGGTACCGTGATGTGGTGGAAACGGCGCCCGGCCGGCAAGCTCGGCGCGCCGTCGCGCGAACGCGGCACGCCGCCGATGCGCGGCTGGATCGCGGGGCTCGTGCTGCTCGGCGTCGTCTTTCCGCTGATGGGGGCGACGATCGTCGCGGTCTGGTTGATCGATCGTCTGCTGTTCGGCCGTGCGGCACGCGCGGCAGCCTGATTCGTCGCGCGCCGGCGCACGCCGCGCGCCGACACGGCAAGCCCGGGCCACGGCGTGGCTCGGGCTGTTCGCGCTCGTGCTCGCGCTGGTCGCGCCGCTGATCTCGCAACTGCGCGCGAGCGCATCCGAATCCGTTGGCGGCCTGCCGGCCGCGCCGATCTGCTCGGCAACCGGCAACACGCTCGCGGCGCACGCGGAACCGCATGCACCCGCCGATACGCACTTCGACCGCTGCGGCTATTGCGGCCTGCTCGCCGGCCATCCGCCGTTGCAGTACGCGGTGTTCCTGTCCGCCGCCCCGGCCGTGCGGCATGCGCCGCCCGCGCCGCCGATCCCCGCCGGCCGCGCCCCGTCGAAGCGCTACGCGCTCGCCGCCCGCGGGCCGCCCTCCTCCCGCGCCTGACGCACCTCGCGACCGCGTCGCCGCACATCGCGCGGCGCCGTCCGCTTCGCCTGCCCGCCCTGCCGGTGTCCGATGCCGAGCCCGCGCGCGTGACCACGCGCGGCGGCCGGCGCCGCGCATGGCGCGCATCGTGTCCGTTTCATCATCGTCACCCCAACCATACGTACAACGACATGTTTCCCTTGACCCGTATTGCCGTCGCGCTGTCCGGCGCGATCTCCGTGCTCTCCGCGTCAGCCGCATGCGCACAAGGCGCCGCGCCGACCGACGCGCCGATTGCATCGACACTGCCCGCGATCAACGTCAACGCGACCCGCGCGGCGGACTCGCTGACGTCGAAATCGACCGCCGACCTGAAGCGCACGCTCGACCAGACGGTCGGCTCGGTGGGCTTCGTCGATGCCGACAGCTACCAGAACACCTACGCCTTCACGCTGCGCGACGTGCTGAAGGACGTGCCCGGCGTGTTCGTCGAGAACCGCTACGGCCAGGAGTTGCGCCTGTCGATCCGCGGCTCGGGGATTGCCCGCTCGTATCACACGCGCGGCCTCGAGATCCTGCAGGACGGCATCCCGACCAACCTCGCGGACGGCAGCGGCGACTACTACCAGATCGATCCGCTCGCGCTGCAGGCGGTGCAGGTCTACAAGGGCGGCAACGGCCTCGCGTACGGCGCATCGACCCTCGGCGGCGCGATCGACTTCGTCACGCCGACCGCCCACACCGCCGACGCGCCGAACATCGTGCGCGTGGAAGGCGGCAGCTACGGCACGGTGCGCACGAGCGCGCAGATCTCGCGCGTGATCGGCCCGCTCGACTTCCTCGCGAACTTCAGCGTCAATCATTCGGACGGTTATCGCGACCACTCGAAGGGGCAATACGAGCAGTTCAATGCGAACGTCGGCTACCGGTTCAGCCCGGCCGTCGAAACGCGCTTCTACGTCGGCGTGTACGTCGTCGACCAGCTGCTGCCGGGCACGCTGTCGCTGTCCGACGCGCTGAACAATCCGACCAGGGCAGCGCCGAACGCGATATCGGGCGATCAGGCGCGCAACACGCGCACCGAGCGGATCGCCAACCGCACGACGGTGAAGCTCGATTCGGGCGAACTGCAATTCGACACGTGGGCGATTCACAAGAGCCTCTATCACCCGATCTTCCAGGCGCTCGACCAGGACGGCTGGACCTACGGTTTCGCGCCGCGCTACACCGGCCGCCTGACGCTCGGCGGGATGCGCAACGACCTGATCGTCGGCGCGCGCTTCTTCGGCGGCCGCACGCAGGCGAACCAGTACGTGAACGTCAACGGCAACAAGGGCGCGCAGACGCTCGACTCGACGCAGACGGCGTTCAACTACGAAGCGTACGTCGAGAACCGGCTGTTCTTCATGCCGACCGTCGCGCTGATGACCGGCGTGAAGGCGCTGCATTCGGTGCGCGAGTACATCGACAACGGCGGGCTGCCGCGCGACCCGAACTACCGGTCGACGAACGCGAGCTACAGCGGCGTCAATCCGAAGCTCGGGCTGCTGTGGCAGCCGGACGCGAACACCCAGGCCTACGTCGACATCACGCGCAGCCAGGACGTGCCCGACTTCACCGACCTCACGCAGACCTTCTCGAACACGACGCGCTTCACGCCGCTCGCGGCGCAGCACGCATGGACGATCGAGTTCGGCACGCGCGGCTCGCGCGAGCGTGTGAGCTGGGACGTGACCGCCTATCGCTCGCTCGTGCGCGACCAGTTGCTGCAGTACACGACGAACCCGGACGTGCCGGCGGCGACGTTCAACGCGAACAGGACGGTGCTGCAGGGGATCGAGGCCGGTGCGTCGGTCGAACTGTTGCGCAACGTCACCGGCCGCGGCGCGGGCGACAAGGTCACGCTGTCCGGCATCTGGAACCTGAACGACTTCCGCTTCAAGAACGACCCGCAGTACGGCAACAACCGGATCGCGGGTGTGCCGCTGAACGTGCTGCGCGCGACGCTGGGTTACGCGCGCCCGAGCGGCTTCCACATCGCGGCCACGCTCGACTGGGTGCCGTCGGGCGCATGGGCCGACGATGCGAACACGTTGCGCGTGCCGAGCTACGCGCTGCTCGGGCTGCAGGCCGGCTACGACTTCCGCAACGGACTGTCGCTGTTCGTCGACGCGCGCAACCTGACCAACAAGCGCTACGTCAGCGACATCAGCACCGTCGCGGATGCGCGCACCGCGAACACCGCGATCTTCTATCCGGGCGAAGGACGCAGCGTGTTCGCCGGCATGCGGTACGCGTTCTGATGCGCCGCCTGCCGCATGGCCCGTTACACAGATTCAAAGGAAACCGAAACATGAAGTTCAGTTCGATGCTGCCCGCCGCCTTGCTCGCGGCCTTCGCGCCGGCCGGGCAGGCTCAGGAAAGCAACGCCGCGAACGCCGGCGTCACGCTTGCGCCGATTCGCGTCAACGCACAGAAGGCAACGCCGCTCACGCAACCGCTCGACACCGGCAGCCGTCTCGGCCTGTCGTCGCTCGAAACGCCCGCGAGCGTCGAACAGATCGATCGCAAGACGCTCGACACGCGCGGCGACAGTTCGATCGTCGACGCCGTGAGCCGCGCCGCCGGCATCAGCGCATCGCCGCATCCCGGCAACGGCGGCTCGGAGCTCGGCGCGCGCGGCTTCGTCGGCGCGTCGTCGGTCACGCAGCTCTATGACGGCGTGCGCCCGTACGGCGCGATCGGCGTCACCTTTCCGTTCGATACGTGGTCGGTCGACCATATCGACGTGCTGCGCGGCCCGGCTTCGGTGATCTACGGCGAAGGGGCGATCGGCGGTGTCGTCAACATCGTCCCGAAGAAGCCGACGCGCGGCCCGATCCGCAACGAGCTGCAGGCGGGCGGCGGCACCGAGGGCACGGCGCGGGTCGCGTTCGGCAGCGGCGGCGCGATCAACGACAAGCTGTCGTACCGCTTCGACATCAGCGGCAACCGTTCGTCGAACTGGGTGGACCGCGGCAACTCCCGCAACCTGTCGATCTCCGGTGCGCTGCGCTACGACGTGACGTCCGACCTGTACGTGACGGCGTCGTATGCGCAGGGCTTCCAGCATCCGATGCAGTATTTCGGCGTGCCGCTCGTCAACGGCGCGCGCGATCGCGCGCTCGACAAGAAGAACTACAACGTCGGCGACAGCGACATCGCGTTCCGCGACAGCTGGGCGACGGTATCGGCGAACTGGCAGCCGAGCGACAGCCTGAACGTGACGAGCACGCTGTACCGGATGAAGAGCAACCGTCACTGGAAGGATGCGGAGTACTACACGTACCTGCCGTCGACCGCGCAGGTCCGGCGCAGCAGCTACACGGAAATCTTCCACGACCAGGAGCAGTACGGGAACGTGACGGCGGCCACCGTGACCACCGCGCTGCTCGGCATGCGCAACACGCTCTCGACGGGTGTCGAGTTCAATCACACGACGTTCCAGCACGACAACAACGCGCCCTATTCGGGCACGTCGACGGTCGACCCGTTCAGCTTCGATCCGGGCAGCTTCATCAACACGGCCGGCACCTATCCGAAGTACCGCAGCCAGGCGAACCAGTACGCGCTGTTCGCCGAGAACCGGCTGGCAATCACGCCGCGCTGGTCGGTGATCGGCGGGCTGCGCTACGACCACGCGAGCGTGAATCGCGACGATCTCGTGAACGGCGGCGCGTTCACGAAGGTGTTCGCGAACACGGGCTGGCGCATCGGCACCGTGTACGACGTGCAGCCCGGCCTCGCCGTGTACGGCCAGTATTCGGTCGCGGCCGACCCGATCAGCTCGCTGCTGTCGCTGAATGCGTCGAAGGCGAACTTCACGCTCGCGACCGGCCGGCAGATCGAAATCGGCGTGAAGCAGTCGCTCCTGGACGGCAAGGCGGAATGGACGCTCGCGGCATACCGGATCGTCAAGAGCAATCTGCTGACGGCCGATCCGCTGAACCCAAACCAGTCGATCCAGGTCGGCCGGCAGTCGTCGCGCGGGCTCGAGGCGACGGTCGGCGCGGAGATCGCGAAGGACTGGCGCGTCGACGCGAACGTGTCGATCCTGCGCGCGAAATACGACGACTTCCAGCAAACGTCCGGCGGCGCGACGGTCTCGCGCGCGGGCAACGTGCCGGTGTCGGTGCCGCAGCGGCTCGCGAACCTGTGGGTGAGCTGGCGCTTCGCGCCGGACTGGACGGGCATCGCGGGCGTCAAGTACGTCGGCAAGCGCTTCGCCGATACCGCGAACCAGCTCGTGATGCCGTCGTACACCACGGTCGACCTCGGCCTCGCGTGGAAGCCGCGCAAGGACACGACGATCACGGCGCGCGCGTACAACGTGTTCAATCGCCGCTTCGTGCAGTCCGCGTACTACAACGAGACGCAGTACCTGCTCGGCAACGACCGGCGGCTCGAAGTGCTGGCGAACTACCGGTTCTGACGCGGCGCGCGTGCCGCCGGCACAGGCACGGCGGCGCACATCACCGCGTGCCTGCCGCGCGCCCCGCCATCCACTTGCGGTAGCGCCGCGTCTGGCACTGCGCGGCCAGTTGCTGCCTGACCAGCGCGCGCAGCGGCGACACCTGCGGATGCGTGCGCCGGCCTTCGCTGAGCCGCGTCAGCTGGAACTTGACGACGGCCATGTTGGCCAGCGCACCCAGTGCCTTGTTCTTCCACCGGATCGGCTGCAGCACCGGCGCGCTGTCCTTGCCGGCCCGCCAGTCGCGCGGCAGGTTCGGGTCGATCGACAGCGCGGTCGCGATGCCGACCATCGCCACGCCGCTGTCCACCACCTGCTCGGCCACCGCGCGGCGCCGGATGCCGCCCGTGACCATCAGCGGCATCTGCGCGACCGCCGTGATGTCGCGCGCGAATTCGAGGAAATACGCTTCGCGGGCCAGCGTGCGCCCGTCGCGCGCCTCGCCCTGCATCGCCGGCACTTCATAGCTGCCGCCCGACAGTTCGACGAGATCGATGCCCAGCGGATTCAGCAGTTCGACCACGCGCTTCGCATCGTCGGCGCTGAAGCCGCCGCGCTGGAAATCGGCGGAGTTCAGCTTGACCGCGACCGCAAATTCCGGCGGCACCGTCGCACGCACGTCCCGCACGATATCGAGCAGCAGGCGTGCGCGATTCTCGATGCTGCCGCCCCACCGGTCCTGCCGGCGATTCGTCAGCGGCGACAGGAACTGGCTCAGCAAATAGCCGTGCGCCGCGTGAATCTCCACGCCGGTGAAGCCGCACTGCTGCGCAAGCTGCGCGGCGCGCACGAAACGCCGCTGCACATCGTCGATATCGGCTTGCGTCATCTCCTTCGGCACCGGGAACTGCTTCGACAGCGCACCGAGCTCGAGCGGTATGGCCGACGGCGCGAGCGTCGTCTGGCCGAGCGCCGCCTGCATCTGGCGCCCCGGGTGATTGATCTGCATCCATACGTGCGCGCCGCCCGAGCGCGCCACCTCCGCCCAGCGACGGAAGCGGCCGAGATGCGCGTCGCTCTCGAGCACGACCCCGTTCGGCCCCGTCATCGCGCGGCCGTCCACCATCACGTTGCCGGTCAGGATCAGGCCGACCCCGCCGTCGGCCCACGCCTGGTACAGGCGCAGCAATGCGTCGGATGGCGCGTGGTTCGCATCGGCCATGTTCTCTTCCATCGCGGCCTTGGCCAGACGGTTCGGAATCACCGCCCCGTTGGGCAGTGTCAGCGGCGTAAACAGGTTCATGGAGGGCACCCTCGATTGACGATGCCCAACGATAACTTTAAAGTCAACTTCAAGGTCAAGCCCCCTCGGAGCACCGCATGAAAATCGGCGAACTGGCACGCGCCAGCGGCATCGCGGCGTCGCGCATCCGCTTCTACGAAGCGAGCGGCCTGCTCGAACCGGCCCGACGCCAGGCAAACGGTTATCGGGAATACGGGTCGGAAGCGTTGACGCGGCTCGCGATCATCGACCGCGCGCAGCGCGCGGGTTTTGCGCTCGACGAAATCCGCGCGCTGCTGCCGCCCGATCTCGGCGCGTGGCCGCGCGACGAACTGCTCGTCGCGCTGCGCCACAAGGTCGACGAAATCGTGCTGCTCGAACAGCGTCTCGCGCAGAACCGGCAACATCTCGAAACGCTGATCGACGAGATCGAGAACAAGCCGGCGGGCGAGGATTGCGCGGGCACCGCGCAACGGATGCTCGACCGGCTGTGCGCGCAGGCCGACGCACCGCCGGCGCCCGCGCCCGCGCCGGTCCCGAGGCCGACGCGCAAGCGCGCATGACCGGTTACACTGCGCCCCCCCGACGAACAATCAACCCGCGCTGCGGCGAGACGAGTCGGCGCGTGTGCGCCGGCTTTCGCGGCGCGACCTCCAGACCCGATCCGCATGACGATCTCCCGCATCACAGGATTCCTCGTCGCCGCGCTGCTGACGTTCGGCATCGGCGGCACCTACGCCGCGACGTGCGGCGACACGCCTTCTTCGATCCGTTGCCCGGATACACCCGATCTTCCGGACGACATCGTCGCGCAGCTTCCCGCCGGCTACGAAGCGCTGGATGCCGCGTCGGGGCGCCTGACCGACAGCCCCCGCATCGGCTATGTCGTCGTCGCGCACCAGCCCGACGATTCGATGCGCAACGCATCGCCGCGTCCGCTGATGATCTTCCTGCCGGGCAAGGACGGGCACTACCGGCTCGCGGCGCGCAACGACACCGTGATCATGAAAGCCGACGAAGGCGGGATGGGCGACCCGTATCTCGATGGCGTCGCCGAGAACGCGCTCACGATCGAACCCCGCACCTTCACGGTCGAACAGGGCGTATTCGCGGGGCCGAGCCACTGGCGCGACCGCGTGACGTTTCGCTACGACGCCGCGCACCGCACGTGGGTGTTCCATCGCGAAGTCATGCGGAACTGGCGGCTCAACGACGACCCGAACGGCGATGCGCTGAAAGCCGACCCGGTGCGCGTCACGCGCGCCAATGCGGCGAAAGCCGTCACGTTCGAAGCGTGGCGGCCGGGTTACTGGTGCGATTCGGCCGAGCGGCGCGGAACCGATCCGGCTTGCAGCAAGCAGCATTGACGGCTGCGTTGCCGCGCGGCTGACGATACGTGCGTGCTTGCTTGCGGGCAAGCGATATGCGTGGATGCTGCCGCACCCCACGGGCGGCGTGTCTGCCGGCACGCGCCATCGTTCGCGGCCGTACGAATTTCCTTACGTCGCAGGTAATCGACGCGCGCCGCCCGCGCCGCGATCATGGCTCCATCGACTCACCTCACGCCACGGAGCCCGCCATGACCGCCTACGCCATCGCCCACCTGCACGACGTCGAGATGTGCGACGACATCGTCGAGTACCTCGAGCGCATCGACGGCACGCTCGCGCCGTATGACGGCCATTTTGTGATTCACGGCGCACGGCCGGAAGTGCGCGAAGGCGTGTGGCGCGGCGACCTGGTCGCGATCGCGTTCCCCGATCTCGCCACCGCGCGTGCATGGTACGAATCGGATGCGTACCGGCAGATCCAGCCGCTGCGCGCACGTCACGCGAGCGGCCCGCTGATCCTGATCGACGGCGTCGACGCGCGGCACCGCGCGACCGACATCCTGCGCTGAACCGCGGCCGCAGCGACGCCGGCGGCGCTTACGACGCGTTGCGCTCCATCGGCTCGCCGACGACGAACCCGCCGCCCTGGAACCGCTGCGCGGGATCGTCGTAGTCGGCGGTCGGCGCCGCCACCGGGAACAACCCGGCGAACTGCTCCGAACTGTCGCGCGGGCGGAAGCCGAGGAAGCCGGCCTTCGTGTTGTCCCACCACTTCACCGGGTTGTCCGACGCGCCGTACACGATCGCATGCCCGACGCGGTTCGTCAGCAGCGAGCAGCGCACGAGCTCGATGAAGTCGCGATAGCTGAGGAACGTCACCAGCATGCGCGGATTCTTCGGTACTTCGAACGACGAGCCGATCCGCAGGCACACCGTCTCGATCCCGAAACGGTCGAAGTAATAGCGCGACAGCGATTCGCCGAAGCACTTCGTCACGCCATACAGGCTGTCGGGGCGCAGCGGCGAATCGGCATCGAGCACTTCCGTGACCGGATGGAAACCGATCGCATGATTCGAGCTCGCGAACACGACGCGCTTCACGCCATGCTTGCGCGCGGCTTCGTACAGGTTGTACGTGCCGGTGATGTTCGCACCGACGAGATCGTCGAACGGCGCATCGACCGAAATGCCGCCGAGGTGGACGATCGCGTCCACGCCGTCGACGAGCTGCATCACGGCCGGGCGATCGGCCAGGTCGACGACGCGGGTTTCTTCATGCGCGGCCGCGTCGCCGAGCGTCGCGATGTCGCTGACGCGCACGACGTCGGCCCAGTCGGCGAGCGCGCCGCGCAACTGGCGGCCGAGGTTGCCGGCCGCGCCCGTCAGCAGCAGGCGCCCGAACGGTTTGCGCGCGCCGGTGGATGAGGCGTTCATCGAATCTCCTTGAATCTGACCTGAAATCTGACTGGATCGGAAAACGTTTTCCAACTATACGCGGGAGCGCGGCCGAACGTCAATGGCCGAACCCGCTCGCAGCCATCCGCACTTTCCCGATATCGGCGCGTGGCCGCACGGCCCCGTTTTCTGCCACAATCCGGCGTTATCGAACGAAAACGTTACCCTCCGCATGAAAAAAGTTTCCCCGACGATCCGCGACGTGGCGGCGGAAGCCGGCGTGTCGGTCGCGACGGTATCGAAGTACGTGAACGGCACGCAGCGCTTTTCGCCGACCGTCGAAGCCCGGCTCAAGGAGGCGATCGACCGGCTCGGCTACCGTTCGAACCCGCTCGCGCGCTCGATGATCACCGGCCGCACGCGCACCATCGGCCTCGTGATCCTCGACATCAGCAACCCGCACTTCACGAACGTGGTGAAGGGGGCGAACCGCGTCGCGCTGCAGCACGACTACACGCTGCTGCTCGTCGATACCGAGGAGAGCCAGGCACGCGAACGCTCGCTGATCGAGGCGCTCGCGCAGCGCGTCGACGGGCTGATCGTCAGCACGCGGATGCCCGACGACGAAGCCGGCTGGATGCTCGACCTCAACAAGCCGCTCGTGCTGCTGCGCCGCAGCCCCGGCCTGCCGATTCCGAGCGTCGGCATCGACAACCGGCTGTCGACCTACATGCTCGCGCGCCATCTGCTCAATCTCGGCCACACGCGCATCGCGTATCTCGGCTTCGGCACCGCGCGCGTGAACGACGAGCGGATCCAGGGCGCGCGCGACTGCCTCGCCGAAGCCGGGCTCACGCTCGACGTGCACGATGCGCATGCGCCGACCGCCGAGGCCGGCGAGCGCGCGTGTTCGCGCGTGATGCTCGGGCCGCAGCGTCCGCAAGCCGTGATCTGCTACAACGACCTGATCGCGCTCGGCTTCATGAAGGAAGCCGCGTCGCTCGGCTTCCGGCTGCCGCAGGACGTGTCGGTCGCGGGCATCGACAACGTGCCGTACGGCGAATACGCGGCGCCCGCGCTGACGACCGTCGACATCCAGAGCGAGAACATGGGCGAGCTCGCGATGCAGAAGCTGATCGATGCGCTCGCGGGGCGCACCGATGCGAGTTATTCGACGTTCGAGCCGCGGCTGATCATGCGCGCGTCGACGGCCGCGGCCGGTTGAGTGCCCTGCCCCGCGCCTCCAAAAGAAAACGCGCCGCCCAAGGGCGGCGCGTTCGTTTGCGGACATGCGATGAAGTGACTACGTGACTACGCGATCACCCCGTCACGCGTCGAGTTGCGCCGGCTTCATCTTCGGCGTGAGCATGTGCATCACGGCCAGCGCGAGCAGGTAGGCCGACGCACCGATCGCGAACAGCACCCAGTAGTGGCCCGTGCGCTGCAGCACCTGGCCGATCACTTCCGAGAACAGCACGCCGCCGATCGAACCGGCCATCCCGCCGATCCCGACCACCGATGCAACCGCGCGGCGCGGAAACAGGTCGGACGCCGTCGTGAACAGGTTCGCCGACCAGCCCTGGTGCGCGGCGGCGGCGAGGCCGACGATCAGCACCGCGACCCACAGGCTCTGCACCTGCGACACGAACGCGATCGGCAGCACGCAGCACGCGCAGATCAGCATCGCCGTCTTGCGCGCGCGGTTCACGCTCCAGCCCGCGCGCAGCAGCATCGACGACAGCCAGCCGCCGCCGATGCTGCCGACCGTCGTCAACGCATAGATGCAGACGAGCGGCAGGCCGATGTGCTGCATGTCCATCCCGCGCGATTCGTTGAGCCACTTCGGCAGCCAGAACAGGTAGAACCACCACACCGGGTCGGTCAGGAACTTGCCGATCAGGAACGCCCACGTTTCGCGCTTGCGGATCAGTTCGCCCCAGCGCGGCGCGCCGGCGTTCGCGTTCGCCGCGTCGAGCGCCTCCGCTTCGTCGCGCGGCTCGTCATATTCCGCGGCGAGCGCGCGCGTATCGGCCTGGCGATAGAGCACGAGCCACACCGCGAGCCACACGATGCCGATCGCGCCGATGATCACGAACGCCGCACGCCAGCCGTAGGCCACCGCGATGGCCGGGATGATCGCCGGCGCGAACACCGCGCCGATGTTCGCGCCCGAGTTGAAGATGCCGGTGGCGAGCGCACGTTCGCGGCGCGGAAACCATTCGGCCGTCGTCTTGATCGCGGCCGGGAAGTTGCCGCCCTCGCCGATCCCGAGCAGCGCACGCACGAACGCGAAACCCATGACCGAGCCGACCGCCGCGTGCAGCATCGCGGCGATGCTCCACACCAGCATCGCGACCGCGTACGAGACGCGCGTGCCGAGCCAGTCGACGATCCGCCCGAAGCCGAGCAGGCCGAGGGCATAGAACGCGGAAAACGCCATCACGATGCGGCCGTATTGCACCTGGGTCCAGCCGATGTCGTGCTGGAGCATCGGTGCGAGCAGGCCGAGGATCTGCCGATCCATGTAGTTGATCACGGTCGCGAAAAACAGCAGCGCACAGACGGTCCAGCGGTAGCGGCTGGCGGCCGCGCGCACGGCGCCGACGACGGCAGATTGCATGAATGTCTCCGATGCGCGGCCGCGCCCGTCGCGCCGCACGGTATTCGTTGACCGGCGACCGGCGCCGGGGCGGACGGCGGCGCGCTGTCGCGCACGGCCGAATCCGCCGATCAATCTGGAAAACGTTTTTCAAAGGATAGGTCGTCAGCCGGCGCCCTGTCAGTCGGGGATTTCGATGAGTCATCTCAAATTGGTCGCGGCAAAAGAGACGACTGTTTCGTGGCTGGGCATTAACCGTTTTCTGGGAGGCAACATAAAGCCGGACGCCGCCGCACGGGGTCAGGAGATCACGACGTCGCGCCGGAAAACACAGCCCTACAGGTTCCACGCGCCGGGCACCGAACCCGCCTCGCGCTCGGAACAAATTTCAACTGCCGTCCCGCCAATGGAGGCACGCTTGAGTACAACGCGCGATGCACGCGGCCAGATGCTTCACACGCCGCATGCGTGCCGTAGAGCACAATTTCGCGAATCGTTACGATGACGGCCACTACCAATGCGCCCTGTCAGTCAATACAAGGCCGTCAAACAATCCAGTACACTCGTCACAAAGCCCGACCTCGAAACGTCACAACAACACAAAACTGTCGTCATGCTCAAAATCCTTTGCACCTGCCTGCAAATCCTCATTGGCTTCTATTGGGCGGGGGACATGGCGCGCCAAAATCCGAAAATCAATGATTTCGTCGCGCATCTCGAGAATGGCTACGGGAGCTTCAATAATCGCCTGAAGGATATCAAAGTAATCGAGGGCTTGAATTCCTTGAGAAAGGTATACCGCTATATATCAATAGCATCGATTGCGTTATTTTTCATCCTGCCCAGGATGATCGGCCCCAATCGAATGTTGGCCGGTTATCTGTCGACCATCGGCATGCTCAGCATGTTCGGCTGGTTTTCAATAAAGTGGTGCGTGGATCACAAGAGTGCAATCACGGGAATAAGACCTCAGGTAGGTCTGATGATATTCGGACCGATCGTTCTAGGCGCATCGGACGTGTTCCTCGGCACTCCGTTTATGGCAATCCTTTCGCAGCCGCTCTATAAAATTGCCACCATCTCCGGTTTCCATGCTCCGCAATTGACCAATCCAATTGCAATTGGCGGGAGCCTTTCCCTTGTCTTCGCGGCATTCTTTCTCATTTACTACGTAATCACGTGGTTAGTTGCCGCACCGGCTGCATTTCTCTCCGCTGCGCTGATCTTGCTGCCCGTTGCGGCGGCGAGACTGATTCATACGATCGCGCCGCGAAAAGCCTTCGTCGGCCTGACCTTTATACTTTTCGCAGCGGCAAGCCTTGGCCTGCTCTCGCTCTAACCACGGATACAACGACGGCATATGCGGCCCCTTCACGGAGAGATGTTGCGATGACTCCCGCTCACCTGATTCCGAGCCCGCTGGGCGACATCGCGGTACGTATCGAGGACGATGCGCTGACGGGCCTCTACTTCGTCGGCCAGAAATACTTCCCGCCGGTTGCGATCGTGACCGAAGCGGACGCGCTCGCGACGCCACCGATCGCGCGCAAGGTCGCGGAAGAAATCGCCGAGTATTTCACCGGCACGCGCGAAACGTTCTCGGTGCCGATTCAACTGCGCGGCACCGCGTTTCAGCGACGTGTATGGAAGGAACTGCTCGCGATTCCGTTCGGCGAACTCGTGACGTACGGCGACATCACCGAGCGCGTCGGGTTGCCGATGAGCGGCGCGCGCGCCGTGGGCGGCGCGGTCGGGCGGAACCCGGTGTCGATCATGGTGCCGTGCCATCGCGTGGTCGGCGCATCGGGCAGCCTGACCGGTTATGCGGGCGGGATCGACCGCAAGCGTGCGCTGCTGTCGCTCGAAGGCGCGGGGTTCGAGCGCGGCGCCCGCCATCCGGCGCAGCAGGCGCTCGCGTTCTGAGTAAGGGCGGCCAGCCGCGTCACGCGCTCAGCACGGGCCGGCGCGCTTCACGCTTCGCATACGCGCCGGGCGTCACGCGGAATTTCGCCTGGAACAGCGCGATGAACGACGACGTCGAGTCGTAGCCCAGTTGCGCGGCCACCGCGCCGATCGGCTCGCCCGCATCGAGCAGCGGCAGCGACGCCAGCAGCCGCACCGCCTGCCGCCATTCGGTGAACGACAGCCCCGTGTCCTGCCGGAACAGCCGCGACAGCGTCCGTCGCGTCGCACCGACCTGATGCCCCCATTCGTCGAGATTGCGCGTATCGCCCGGATACGCATGCAACGCACGCGCGATTTTCAGCAGACGCGGATCGCGCGGCAGCGGCACCGTCAGCGGCGCCGCCCGCATCCGTGCGATCCGGTCGGCGATCAGGCAGACGAGCGCGCCGTCCGGCCCCGCTTCGTCGTAATTCACCGGCAATTCGGCCGTGGCGATCACCAGCTCGCGCAGCAGCGGCGTCATGCAGAGGATCGCGCAATCGTCGTGCACGTCGTCGCGCGCGATCGCCGCGTCGAGATACAGGCTGTGGAACGCGACACAATCGCGCGTCGACACCGCGTGCGGCACGTGCGGCGGTATCCACATCGCATAGTGCGGCGGCAACAGCTGCCGGCCCGACGGCGTCGACACCTCGAGCACGCCGCTCGTCGCATACATCAGCTGCGCCCACGGATGACTGTGCGCGTCGACGCTCGCGTTGCCGGGAATCTCGAACGCACGCACATACAGCGGCCTCGGCAGGCGTGCCATCGGCGGCACCGCGTAAGGGTCACCCGATTGTCCCGCCAGCAACATAAGACGTCCTCCGAAGGTCATTGCACGAACGAGCGCGATGCTACCGTGGCGGCTCTTCTTTCACACGGCTTCAGCCCATGAGCGCTCATACCCGCACCACCCGCAAGACCGTCACCGCGATCCGTTCGACCAAGGGCATCGGCAGCCTCGTCTCGCTGACCGCCTACTCCGCGCCGATGGCGAAACTCGTCGACGAAGTGGCCGACGTGATCATCGTCGGCGACTCCGTCGGCATGGTGCTGTACGGGATGCCCGATACGCTGCGCGTCACGCTCGACATGATGATTGCACATGGCGCGGCCGTCGTACGCGGCGCCGCGCAGGCGTGCGTCGTCGTCGACCTGCCGTTCTCGACTTATCAGGAATCGCCTGCGCAAGCGTATCGCTCCGCCGCGCGCCTGCTCGCCGAAACCGGTGCGCAGGCCGTGAAGCTCGAGGGCGGCAGCGAGATGGCAGACACGATCCGCTTCCTGACCGAGCGCGGCATCCCGGTGATGGCGCACGTCGGCCTCATGCCGCAGCAGGCCAACGCGACGGGCGGCTTCCGCGCGCAGGGGATGGACCCGCGCTCGGCCGCGCAGGTGTTCGACGCCGCGTGCTCGGCCGAACGGGCCGGCGCGTTCGGCGTCGTCATCGAAGGCACCGCCGAAGCGCTCGCGCGCCACCTGACCGAAACGCTGACGATCCCGACGATCGGCATCGGCGCATCGCCGGCGTGCGACGGGCAGGTGCTCGTGACCGAGGACATGATCGGCGCCTTCGATGCGTACACGCCGCGCTTCGTGAAGCGTTACGCCGATGCGAACGCCGTGATGCGCGACGCGATCCGCCAGTACGCGCACGACGTGCGGCAGCATGTGTTCCCGGAGCCCGCGCATTGCTTCGGGTATGGCAAGCCGCTGCAACTGATCGAAACGGCCGACGCGGCCGCGTAATCGCATCGCCGGCGCATCGCGGACGCAAAGCGAACCGTGCGATCGCTTCACGCGCGCTTGCGCATCGCATGCGTGACCCGCGCGTTCGCCTCGAATTTCGCGCGATGCGTCGAGAAGAACGTCCGCACGTTACGGACGTTCGATGCGCCGGTGAACAGCCGGCGCGCGAATTCGTCGTATTCGGCGACGTCGGCCAGATCGGCCACCACGACGAAATCGGGCCCCGGCGACACGCGGTAGCACTGCGTGACCGCCGGCTCCGCGCACACGTACGCCTCGAACGCGTCGTAGTCTTCCGCCGTCTGCCGGTCGAGACTGATCTCGATCAGCGCGGTGACGGCCGTGCCGATCGCCACCGGGTCGAGCACCGCGACCTGCCGGCGGATCACGCCCGCCTCCGTCAGCCGCCGCACGCGGCGCATGCAGGTGGGCGGCGACGACAGCGCGCGCTCGGCGAGTTGCAGGTTCGACACCGACGCGTCGTCCTGCAGGATCGCGAGAATGCGCAGGTCGAGATCGTCGAGGGTGATGCCGGCCATCGGCGGCTCCTTCCGGTCAGGGTGTGAAATTTAATTTCAACATGATAGACGATCAACCATCCATTTCATTTGTTCTTGTATTTTGAAATTTAATTCCATAAGACGACCTCTACCATCGCTCTCACTGATCCAGACAGGACATTTACGGAGCGCGATATGTGTGGAATTGTCGGGGCGGTCGCCCAGCGGGACATCCTGCCGAACCTGGTCGACGGCCTGAAGCGGCTCGAATACCGCGGTTACGATTCATGCGGCGTGGTGGTCTACCGCGACCGGGCGTTGGCGCGCGCCCGCAGCGTCGACCGCGTCGCGAACCTGCAGCGCGAGATCGCCGGGCAAGCGCTGTCGGGCTACACCGGCATCGCGCACACGCGCTGGGCCACGCATGGCGCGCCCGTCACGCTCAACGCGCATCCTCACTTTTCGCCGAGCGACGCGAACGCGCGCATCGCGCTGTCGCATAACGGGATCATCGAAAACTGCGATCAACTGCGCGCCGAACTGCAGGCGCAAGGCTACGTGTTCGCGAGCCAGACCGACAGCGAGGCGATCGCGCACCTGGTCGACCACCTGTACGACGGCGATCTGTTCGATGCGGTACGGCGCGCGGTCGCGCGACTGCGCGGCAGCTATGCGATCGCGGTGATGTGCCGCGACGAGCCGCACCGGATCGTCGGCGCGCGCGACGGGATGCCGCTCGTCGTCGGCGTCGGTGAGGGCGAGAATTTTCTGGCGTCCGACGCGATTGCGCTGTCGGGGATCACCGATCGGATCGCGTACCTCGAGAACGGCGACGTTGCCGATATCCAGCTGCATCGCTACTGGATCGTCGATGCGGACGGCCAGCGCGTCGAGCGCGCGGTGCAGCGGGTCGCCGCGCATAGCGGCGCGGCCGATCTCGGTTCGTATCGCTACTACATGCAGAAGGAGATCTTCGAGCAGCCGCAGGCGGTGGCCGATACGCTGCTCGACGTGTCTTCGATCATGCCGGAGCTGTTCGGCGACGGTGCGTGGCGGGTTTTCAACGACGTCGATTCGGTGTTGTTGCTCGCATGTGGCGGGAGTTATCACGCGGCGCTCACGGCGAAGTACTGGATCGAGAGCATCGCGAAGCTGCCGGCCAGCGTGGAAATTGCGAGCGAGTTTCGTTATCGCGACAATGTGCCGAATCCGCGCACGCTCGTCGTCGCGGTGTCGCAAAGCGGCGAGACGGCCGACGTGCTCGGCGCCGTGCATGTCGCGAAGCAAAGCGGAATGATGCATACGCTCGCGATCTGCAACGTTGCGACGAGCGCGTTGATGCGGGAATGTGCGCTGCAGTTCGTCACGCGCGCGGGAGTCGAGATCGGGGTAGCTTCGACGAAGGCTTTTACGACGCAGCTCGTCGCGCTGTTTCTGCTCACGCTATCGCTTGCGCAAATGCGTGGGCGGTTGAGCGACGACGCGGAGAAGGAACATCTGCGGGCGCTGCGGCATCTGCCCGATGCAATGTCGAAAGTGCTCGCGCTGGAACCGCAGATCATGGCGTGGTCGGAACTGCTCGCGAGGCGCGACAACATGCTGTTTCTCGGGCGCGGGATGCATTATCCGATCGCGCTCGAGGGCGCGCTGAAGATGAAGGAGATTTCTTATATTCATGCGGAGGCTTATCCGGCCGGGGAGCTGAAGCATGGGCCGCTGGCGCTCGTCAGCAACGAGATGCCGGTGATTGCAGTGGCGCCGAACGACATGCTGCTCGAGAAACTCCGGTCGAACATGCATGAGGTCAGTGCGCGAAATGGCCGTCTTTTTGTGTTCGCGGATGTGGACTGCGGGTTGGTGCCGGGCGACGGGATCGAGGTCATTCGGCTCAACGAATACTACGGGCCGCTTTCGCCGATTCTGCATACGGTGCCGATGCAACTGCTGGCGTATCACGCGGCGTTGGCGCGGGGGACGGATATCGATAAGCCGCGGAATCTGGCGAAGTCGGTGACGGTGGAGTGAGGTGAGCCGGGTGTGCTGAGGTGCTGTTCGCAGAAAATGAAACTGTTCCGTGGGGTCTCATAGAAGCGTTCCGTGGACGGGGGGCGAGCTGCCCCGAAGCATTGCCAGACCTGTCCGGAACGCTTTTGATGCGGTACACGACGGTCGATTCCACGATGGCGCATCACCATACGCGATTGAAGCACCACCGGCCCTTGCAAGCAGTTTCTCATCCGGTTCTCCCGCACCTCGGGAGGCGCGCCGGTTTGAACGACACCGAACCGGAACAGCAGGTCGGGTAGCGCTCGCTACAGCACTGACCGCTGCCACTTGTCCTTAAAATTGACGAATTCCTTTTTTCTCACCCTCCACTCGCCCGCGTCGTTCTTCATGGTGATTCGGAATATCGCCAACATCCCGACGGTTTGACGAATGATGAAAACCACCTCTCCGTCGGCGGATTCCACGCCATCTTCAACGTCAGTTTCAGGGTCGTATGTCGGCGGATCCGAGCAACCCAAGTCAATCAGACGACCTTGGTTTGTCTTATCCCGCAATGTCCATCTCTCGAAAATACCCGAAAGCGCCTTCCGAGCACAATCATCGACTTCCGATACGTCGAGCCCACTCTCCAGGGCACTGCGCTTCTGCTTATAAAAACCCTTTTCCCAATGATTCATTTCCAACATGAATGATCTCAATGCCGTTCGCGCCCGCACAAAATCATCATCCATCATCTTCAATCTCTCATGATTGAGAATATCGCCCACAATCAGCCAAGGAGTCGGCAGCAGGCCCGTCGATATCTTACCGTCCTGGGTCAGCGTGCCTTTGAGTCGGTCGCATGCATGTGGAGTGGCACGCGCGCAACGAGCAACAGGCGGCTCGACTTCGCTCCGCACAAGTCTCTCGGAAATGTTCAATGAATTGGCACTGGCCGCGCGGCGATCAAAGGGCGGCCGTGGGAAAAAATACCGGTGGCGTCCAATGTGCACGCGACGCAGAGCGCTTTCATTTGGCACCAACATCAGCCGAGCGGCGACAACGATCATGCATCGCCTGACGGCCACCCTCCGGTCAATTCCCGGAGGCGGCCGAACCGGCACGAACGAAATGATGTTCCATCCTCGTGCGCAGCACGCCATCGAGCGCGGCAAGTCGATCGCGCAGCCGAACCGCTTGCCCTTCCGTCATTTCCCCGAGAACGATCTTCTGCTCGAGAACGTCGCCACAGCGGGCGATGGCCCACCGGTCGACCGTGGCGGTTTCGCCTTCGAGTACGGCAGCCGCTGTCGACACGATGCCCGGATTCAATCCCGAAACGAGATGAACCGTATGCGTGAGCGTGAAACCGGGAAGGAGGTGCGACCAGTCTTCACAGACGGTCTGGCGGGAAGCAGCGGTATCCTGGCGCATGATTGCTCCGGTTGAGTGGTTATCGAACCGGTGCCAGCCATGCTGCTCCCGTTTCGTTGCCGTAAATCGGCCGCATCGCCTCAAGGGCGTCCACCTTGCCCGGGAGGGCAGGTTGGCGTCGGATAATCCGACTCTGGATGCTTGGTTTCTCTCGTTCGACATTCCGAACGATGGTTCATTATACCGAAAAGCACGCGTAGCGCAAGAAGTGTCGGGAGAGCGGCACTTTAGCCGGATGACCTCACCGATCCAGCCCTTGTAAGCGACGCGACAGGAAGAGCTGTGTCAGCCCTCCTCACCGCCCTCCAACCACCCCGAAACCTACGCCCTCACGCGATATACCTGTTCTTGATCCGGATATCCCGCCCCTGGAACGGCCCCGTATCGTGCTCATGCAGATGCACGACCACCTGCTTCGGATCGAACAGCCTCGACACCTCGCGGAAATCCTGATTCACGCGCTTCATACCCTCGACCATCTCGCCATGCAGCGCCGCATCGTCGAGCGGCATCGGCGCACTGCCCAACGCCCGTTCGAGATGGAGGTGCAGGAAACTCGTCAACTGCGCATCCTCGGTCGTCGCGAGCTGGAACGTGCTGATCGCGTCATGCAGCACCGGCGAAGCGGACAGAACCTGCTCGATGTCGGACGGGAACACTTTCGCGCCATAGAACGGCACGCTCGAATCGTTGCGGCCGTACACGAACAGGAACGGGAAATGGCTGGTCCGCGCGGCAAAATCCTGCAGGCGCATGCCATGCGCCGACAGACGCCTGTTCAGCTCGCGGAATCGATACGTCCCACCCGAATCGCGAATGTTGTACCGGATCTTCGGCGCGGCGCCCGACTGCCGCCCGATGGTCACCAGCAGCTCGCCATCGTCATTCGTTTCGATCACGTAATCGAGCGCGTTGTACTGGAAAATCATCGGCGGCGTATCGCGGCCGAACAGCTCGCGGCACAGCTCGGGCCGCGTGAGCAACGCACGCCGCAGACCGATCGTCGTCGGCGTCTCGACGCCGATGTTGATCTCGAGGTCCGACGCGCCATACGACGAGATCACCGTGCTCGCCTTGCGCAGCAGATGGTCGCGCAACGCTTCCGACAACCCTTCCCCGCCGACGATGAAATCGATGTGGTACGCGCTCAGGTCGAGATCGCATTCGTCGACCACCGAACGGATGAACGGCGGGTAGCCGAATATCAGGTACTGGTATTTCGGCCCGAACAGCTTCAGCGTGTTGATCAGCTTGGCCTTGTCGGGGCCGATCGACTTCATGATGCCGACGTCGACGAGCGACATCGACACGTTCATGCCGGTCGCCCACGGCCCGAGCGCAAAGCAGTTCAGCAGCATCTTGCCGGAGTCGCGGAACACCAGCTGATAGTTCAGTTGCAGGATGCGCTTGACGTCGCTGCGTTCGGCCGCGCTGCGCACCCAGTTGTTCGGCTGCCCCGTCGACCCCGACGATTCGTCGATGACGACACCCGACTTCGGAATGGCACCACCGTAGCAGCGCAGCTCGATCGAATAGCGCTTGATGTAATTCTCCTTGGTCATGGCGGGCAGGTCCGCCAGCCGCCATTTGCCGCCGGCCTTGTAGCCTTCGGCCTTCAGGAACTCGATGTAGGCCGGGCACGACGTGCTCGCCTTGAGGAACGCGACGCGGGCGCGCATGCGGCCGACATAAGCCAGATAGGGCTGAAAAATCGGCGCGTTGAGGAACACATAGAGACGTCCGTCGACGCTGATCACGCGGCGAAGGAACCAGAGCGTCCAGAGAACGGCTTCGAGAAAGAGGCGAATGAGCGTGTTCATGCGGATTGCGGCGAATGGGATGGAACCGGCGCGTCGACGAGGATGTCGGCAAGCGCCCTGCGCTGGCTTTGCGGCGGCGTACGCGAGTAGCCGACCTTGAACACGAGCCATGCGCGGTCGACCCCGGCATGCGTGCTGAACCACGCGGCAGCGTCGGGGTTCGTGACCAGGTTGCCGTACGGATGCAGGTACAGGCCGAGGCTCGTCAGCGCCAGCCAGAAGCGCAGCAGGAAGCGGCCCGACTCGATCGCCTTCTCCGGATTGAAGAAATCGCCGCTCAACACGCCGATCGCCGGAACATGGCCGAGCTGCGACCGGTACCGGCGCTTGAAATAGAAGCGCGTCGGCTTGAACGTCAGGATCTTCGACAGACGCGCGGACATCCAGAACTCGGCGCGCGACAGGTTCATGCAGCGCCAGTCGAGACCGTCGCGATGTCGGGCAGTCGAGCGTTCCGTGAACCGGAACCAGGCCGTGATTTCATCGTGGTAGTCCGCGACGTTCATGTCATGAAACACGGCGTCGATGTTCGCCGCGATGATCGGCTCGATCAGTTCCGCACCCGACAGATGCGTATATCGATGCCCCCATTCGTCGGCCAGCGCAGCCAGTTGCGTGACGGCGGCATCCGGCACCGGTGTCGGATCCATCGAAATGCGCGACGTGCGGCGCGCCAGCATCAGCGCGGACGGATCGTCGCGCGGCGCATCCGCGTTGGTGTTGGCGACGAGCCGCAGCGCAGCGAACGGAATCAGCCCCGGCGGCGTCGGCCGGGACAGGATGGCCGCGAATTCCTGCACCGGGCGATGCAGTTGCCATTCGACGCACAAGCCATGCGGTGCCGCGAGCAGATCGATCGCGTCGATGAACATGCCCATCGCGGACAACAGGAACGCGCCGGTCGTGTCTTCTTTCGGCAGCGTGCGCGTGCCGTCGATGAACAGCTCGGCGCAATCGTCCGAGATCAGTTGCACCCGCCACGGCTGAACGTTGTGCGGCGACGGTGCGTGTCGGGCCACGGACAGGATCGTGTGCCAGACAGTAAAGGTTTCAGCGGGAATCCCCGGCATTTCTCGTGGCTTCCTTGTTGTTGTGCGGCTGATTGCCGTTGTGGCGCGAGAACCGGCCCCTCTCAAGACCGGGTGAAGCTGTGCGCATCTTACATGAGGGCCGAGGCAGCCTCACGGATGCCCGGACGGCAGATCGACTGCGACGCAACCGTCCGCGCCCCGAAGCATCGTCCGCCGTCACATGCGGAGCTTCGTGGCCGGTCGAAGCCCCGTTCGAGAACCCCGCTACTTCGACAAGTGCAGCTTCTTCGACACGACGATGCCGCTCGACTCACTCACCAGCGAGATGTCATGGATATCCATGTGCAGCGTGGAGATCCTCGTCGTGATGTCGGTCGGCTCGTCGATACTCGGATCGACATGCTCGGTTTGTTCCGTCAGGTAAGGCCGAACCAGCCGCCCGGAGAAAACGAGTGCGAATTCGCCGCTCGCTCGTGCGTGCTCGGCGGGCGATAGCCGCATGCGGCTACGAATCGCGGTCTTTTTGCCTTGGCCGGAATCGAGTTCGATGATGTCGACGTGCTGGATGTACCCTTTCGCCTTCGCTTCGGGTGCGATCACGAGCCCGCGCCCTCGCGGCCCCGTCGTGACTTTTCTGAGCAGGATGCCCGTCCGGTCGTTGCGCTCTGCGTCGAACAGGTCGACGTCCAGCGTCAACAGGTGCCGGCGTGACGAGTACCTCAGCCCGTACCGCACCGGTACCACGAACGTCACGTCACGATCCAGATCGACGGACGCCAGGTCGGGATTCGGGCCACGCCGGTCGACCGCGCTGGAGACCAGGCCGCGTACCCGGTCGCGCAACGAAGGGGAGAGGGTAGTGATGTGCAGCTTCTTCAGTGCATCCCGGATTGCAACCGGGTCGTCGCCGGCAATCGGTCGTGCCGGCGACGTGTCGGGATGGACAGCCGACGCGATGCGCGCCGTGCCGTCCGCAGCCTCCGCCGCGGCATGCGCCGCGACCGGCGCCAGCATCATCGCCAGGGCGACGATGCACGCGAAGTTCGAGCGACCCAATGTGAATTTCCGGTAAAACACGACGAACTCCTGATTTTCAACGACGAGCACTATAGGGTGGAATGATCGGCAACGCACCCACCGTTTGACATTCACGGACGGCCGGCGCGCCCATCATAGGTTCGTCGTCGGCACGGCGGCAGGCCAACGGACACACTACCGTGTTGCCCGGGCGACAACAACCGGCGGGAAACGCGCAGCGCCCCCGCGTCAGGAATCCGCACACTCATCCCCGCCCGTCCTCGCGCCGATACTCCGCCGGCGCCTTCCCCACCAGCTTCCGGAAGTCGCGCGTGAAGTGCGCCTGATCGAAATACCCCAACGCCTGGGCCAGTTCCGCGAGATCGACCGCCTCGCCGCCCGCGAGCTTGTCCGCGGCTTCGTGCAGGCGATAACGACAGATCACCCATTTGGGCGTCACCCCGACATGGCTGGAAAAGAGCTGCTGCAACGTGCGTTCGCTCAACCCCGCACGCTCGGCCAGGTCGCGCACCTGCGTGAGCCCGATGTCCTGCTGCAGCATCTGCAAGATGGCATGAATACGCTCGACCTGCGGATCGGGTGGCGGCAGCACCCGCAACAGCAGCGCCTCGGCCGCCGCCACCATCCCGGCATCGTCCCCGGCGCCGAGCACGGCCGCTTCGGCTTCCGCATCGCCGCAGCCGAACAGCGTCGACACCGGCAGCACCTTGTCGGTCGTCAAATGCACCGGTTTGCCGAAAAACGCCCGGAACGCGCCCGGCCGAAACCGCAAGCCGATCACCCTGCCGGCGCCCGCGAGCGTCGTCTCGAACGCCCCCGACACCACACCGAAGATCCCCGTCTGCCGCCGGTCGAACACCACATTCACGCACGGATACGGCAGTGTGCGCTGCACGTAAGGCGGCTGGCCGCGCAGATCCCATTCGACGATCCAGTGGTGATCCAGCACGCCGGCCAGTTCGGCTCGCGGGTGATAACGATTGAGACGGAAGCGCTGATTGATCGCCTTCGGGCCGACCACGCCCTTGGGCGTGTCGGTCACGTTACGCAGGTCGGCCATGGTCGGGAACCGATGAGGTGAAGGCGCAATGATGCACCGCCACAGCGGGTTTTTCCAAGACGAGGGGGCGCAACCGTCCTACATTCGAATCCCTGTCGACAAACGCACCCACCGGAGCCCGCCATGCCGCAAGACCGTCACCTGACCCTGTTCCACTCTCCGCGTAGCCGCTCGGCCGGCGTGCGGATGCTGCTCGAGGAACTGAGCGCCGACTATGAATTACGCGCGTTCGATCTCTCCACCGGAAAACACCGCGACGCCGAATACCTGCGCATCAATCCGCTGGGCAAGGTTCCCGCGCTGCGTCACGGCGACGTGATCGTCACCGAGCAGGCGGCCGTCTACCTGTATGCGGCGGAACTGTATCCGGAAGCCGGCCTGTCGCCGGCGCCGGGCGATTCGCTGCGCGGCCCCTATCTGCGCTGGATGACGTTCTATGGTTCGTGTTTCGAGCCGGCCCTCGTCGACCGATCGATGAATCGCCCGCCCGCGGCCTACTCGACGTCGCCCTATGGCGACTTCGATACCGTCGTCGACACGATCGATGCGCAACTGGCGAAGGGACCTTACCTGCTGGGCGAGCGCTTTACCGCGGTCGACGTGCTGTGGGGCTCGGCGCTGAACTGGACCACGATGTTCAAGCTGGTGCCCGAGACGCCGCGCATTCGCGCCTACATCGATCGCGTGCTTGCGCGCCCGGCCATCCAGCGCGCGCAGGCGGCAGATGCCGCGCTGGCGGCGGAACAGGACAAGGCCAAAGAGGCGGCCGCAGCGGCAGGGTAATCCGTTGGCGGGCCGACCTTGGCCCCGGACCCGCCCGCCGCCCCGTCAAAACACCGTATGCAGCCCCACCCGCGCCACCGTCTGGTTCGCAGAACCTGAAGCCCCGTTCGGATCCAGCACGCCGTTGACCTGCGCATTCGCGCCGCTGTTCGCGCGTTGGTAGTCGGCCGACACATAAACCATCGTCCGCTTCGAAAACAGGTACTGAAGCGCCACACTGACCTGATGCGCGTGGTTGTCGTTCACCGCTTCGTTGCCCTTCATGTACATGTATTTCGCGCCCAGCACGACATCCGGCCTGATGTGCCACAGCCCGCCGGTCTCCGCCATCCACACGCCGGCATCGTTGAACGCGTTGTGCACGGTGGTCACCAGCGCACTCGCGGTCACGGCACCGAAGTCGTAATGCATCCCGACACCCCAGTTGCGCACGCTGGTGGACGGCACGCCAGGCGCGGGACCGTACTTCTCGTTCGTGTAGGCCGCCCCGACCCCGAACGCCCCCATCTCGTAGCTCACCCCGGCGCTGACCGCATTGTCCGCGCCGACCGAGCCGGCCACCCCGCCGAACGCGTACATCACGCCGCCGGAAAAACCCGCGACCGTCGGCGAACTGTACTTGACGGAATTCGCGATCGGCTTGCTGCCTGCCGTGCGATCCCAATCGAACGCACCGGTCGGATTGCCCGGCAGCGCGAGACGCTGGAACGGGCCATTGCGAAAGCCGTACAGCCCCGAGATATCCCGAGAGATGGCGTTGCCCTTCGAAAAGAGCGAATCCACCATGAAGTCGTACTGGTTGCCCAGCGTGATGCGGCCGAACCGGTTGCTTTCGAGGCCCACATACGCGTTGCGGCCGAAAATCCCCGTCCCGACGATACTGCCGTTCGCCATCGAGAACTGGTTCACGAGCGCGAACGTCGCGCGATACCCGCCACCGAGGTCTTCAGTCCCGCGAAAGCCGAAGAGATTGGGCGCGAATATGCCGTCGTCGAACTTGACGTTCTTTCCGCCGCCCTCGTTGCTGACATAAGAAATGCCTGCGTCGATCAGACCGAACATCGTCACGCTGCTCTGTGCCCATGCGCCGTGCGTCACGGCAAGCATCACCACTGCTCCAAACCTGAGTTTCATGTCGTCTCCGTCTTTTTTATGAAAATGCGAGGCCGCCACCCGCTACGTGGCGGGTGCTCGCTCGGTGCTTCAAAGGAAATTGCGTTCATTCAGGCGGAATCGAACAACGCCTGAACCATGATTAGCTCGACTGATTGATCAATTCGATGACCGCCGCATCGACCCGCCCCGCTCGTACTCGTCGAAGCGCCCGAATCAAGCGCCCAGATGGACGATCCACGCGGTGGAATCCACCTCGACCGTCACGGCCTCCAGTGCCGAACCCGAGCAAGGCCCGTCGATACACACGCCATCGTCGAACCGGAACAGCGCGCTGTGATGGGCGCACATCAACACCTGCGACCGGTAACAGGAAACGCTGCCCGGGACGAAATCGAGCGGCACCGAGAAGTGCGGGCAGCGATTCACGTACGCCCACACCTGCCCGCCGCGTCTCACGACGATCACGGGACGTCCGATGCAGGCCTCGTCGACGACCCGCGCGCCGCCGTCGGGCACATCGGAAAAACGGCAGAGTTGTCGGGCTTCCATGTCTCACACCCTCTGCTCGGGATTGCCGAGGCTCCAGTCCCACGGCCGCACTTCGACGTGCGAAAACAGCCCTTCCTTCACGTACGGATCGTTGCCGACGAACTGCATCACCGCGTGAATGTCGTCCGCCTCCACGACGAGCAGCGTGCCGTTCATCGCGTCGCCGTGCGGGTCCAGCGTCGGGCCGCCGAGCCGCACGACCACGCCGTGCTGGTCGGCCGAGCGCAGGTAGGTTCGATGAATCGGCCGCATGCGATCACGCACGTCGCGCATGCCCGGCTGGTCCGTCGCAAACACCGCAAAAAATCGCGCCATGTCGATCAACTCCGGTCGAGGACGAACGCGCGAAGAGGCCGTACCAGGCACCGTACGCGCAGGCGCGCGCCTGGCGTGCCGTCGAAGCCGGCGGCGACCTGCCCGGTCAACCCGGCATCGCCGTCATGGTGGTCATCGCTCATGTCTGTCTCCATTGACGCGCGAGCCGCTCACCGCGGCGCGCGTCCTTCCCATGCATCCTGAAGCAGCGCGCGAATCGCCGCGCGTTCGATCGGCCGCGGGTTCGCGTACGGGTTGCGACAGGCGAGGTCGGCCGCTTCGTCGAGACCGCTCTCCGGCATCCCGAGGTCGGCGAGCGCAGGTGCGATGCCGAGCCGCGCGTTCAGCGCGAACAGCAGCGGGCCGGCTTCGGCTGCGTCGTTTCCGCCCAATGCGCGCGCCACGCGGCGCAGCGCATCGGGCGCGGCGGCATGGTTGTAGTGCGCGGTATGCGGCAGCATCGCCGCGTGCGTCTGTGCGTGCGGCAGGTTGAAGGTGCCGCCGAGCGTGTGGCACAGCTTGTGGTGCAGCGCCATGCCGACCGCGCCCAGGCAGGTTCCGGCGAGCCACGCGCCGTACAACGCGCGGCTGCGCATCGCGCGGTGTTCCGGATCGCGCACGATCACGGGCAGCGCGTCACCCAGCGCGCGGATCGACTCTTCCGCCATCAGGCTGATCACCGGGTTCGCGTCTTCCGCATAGAGCGCCTCGACGGCGTGCGCCATCGCATTGATGCCCGATGCCGCGGAAATATCCGGCGGCAGCGTCACCGTCAGCGACGGGTCGTAGAGCACCGTACGCGGCAGCACGCGCGCGTCGCGCCCGGTGCGCTTCAGCCGGCCTTCCGTGAGCCCGAAGATCGGCGTCATTTCCGAGCCGGCGTATGTCGTCGGCACGGCCAGGATCGGCAACACCGACTCGAGCGCAATGGCCTTGCCGAGCCCGATCGTCGAGCCGCCGCCGATCGCGACGCAGCAGTCCGCGTCCAGCTCGCCGGCCATCTCGCGGGCGGCATGCGCGACCTCGACCGGCACGTGCATGACCGCCTGCGCACAGATGCCGGCCGCACGCTCGCCCAGGATCGCCTCCACGCGCTCGGCGAGCGGCCGCTGCTCGGGCGTGGACAAGACAAGCGCGCGGCGGGCGCCGAGCGTCGACAGCTCGTCCGGCAGCCTCGCGAGTGCGCCCCATTCGAACACCACGCGGGAAGGCGTGCCCTGATAGACGAAGCGATCCATGGAAAACCTCAGCGCTTGAAGTGCGGCGGCACGTTGCCGTCGACGTTGACCCACACCGATCGCGCTTCCGTGTAGTCGTGCATGGCCTCGAAGCCCATCTCGCGGCCATAACCCGACTTGCCGACGCCGCCGAACGGGCTGCCCGGATTGACGCGCTTGTAGCAGTTGATCCAGCACATGCCTGCGTTGATCCGCGATGCCATCCGGTGCGCGCGCGAGAGGTCCTTCGTCCAGAGGCCGCTGCCCAGCCCGTATTCCGTCGCGTTGGCGATGGCCAGCGCTTCGTCGTCGCTGCCGAAGCGCAGCACCGTGACGAACGGGCCGAACACTTCCTCCTGCGCGACGCGATCGGCCGCGCTCCTCGCTTCGATGACCGTCGGGCGCACGTAGTAGCCGCCGGCGAGCGCCGGGTCCTGCGGCGCGCTGCCGCCCGTGAGCACGCGGCCGCCCTGCTCGCGCGCGACGTCGACGTACGACAGCACGCGATCGAGGTGCTGCTTCGAGGTCAGCGGCCCCATCTCGGTATCGGCGTCGAGCGGGTTGCCGATGCGGATCGACGACGCGAGCGCGACGAATCGCTCGATGAATTCATCCGCGATGCGTTCGTGCAGCACGAGACGCGAACCGGCGATGCACGCCTGCCCCTGGTTGTGGAAGATCGCCCATGCGGCGCCGTTGATGGCCGCGTCGAGATCGGCATCGTCGAAGACGAGGTTGGCGCCCTTGCCGCCCAGTTCGAGCTGCACGCGCTTCAGGTTGCCCTGCGACGCTTCGACGATCCGGCGGCCGGTGGCCGTCGACCCCGTGAACGCGATCTTGCCGACCCCCGGATGTTCGGCGAGCCGCTGGCCGGCCGTATGCCCGTAGCCGGGGACGATATTGACGACACCGGCGGGGAACCCGACCTCGGCCATCAGCTCGACGATGCGCAACGTCGACAGCGGCGTGATCTCCGACGGCTTGAGCACGACGGTGTTGCCGGCGGCGAGAGCCGGGCCCATCTTCCAGCTCGTGAACATCAGCGGAAAATTCCACGGCACGATCTGGCCGACCACGCCGATCGGCGCGCGCTGCACGTAGTTCAGGAAGCCGGTTTCGACCGGAATCACCGAGCCTTGCAGCTTGTCGGCCATGCCGCCGAAGTAGCGGAAGCAGGCCGCCGTGCGCGGCACGTCGAGCGCACGCGAATCGCGGATCGGGTGGCCGGTGTCCAGCGATTCGAGCCGCGCCAGTTCGTCGGCGTTGGCCTCGATTGCGTCGGCGAGGCGCAGCAGCAACCGGCCGCGTTCGGCGGCCGGCAGGGCCGACCATTTGGGAAACGCGCGCGCGGCGGCTTCGACGGCGAGATCGACATCCGCCGCGTCGGCTGCCGCGATCTTCGTGATGACGGAGCCGTCGTGCGGGTTCAGCACGTCGATCGTGCCGCGGTCGACGGCGTCAACGAAACGCCCGTCGATGAAGAGTTGGGTTTGCATGAATCGTCCTCGGTACAGGGCTGAAGCGGAAGCGTCTGCGTTGCTCAGAACGCGATCGGATACGGCGCGAGCTCGCCGCTCTCGTAGCGTTGCGGCAGGTCCGGCGTCGCGTTTTCCCAGACGAGCAGCATCGACCGCTTCGTCGAATAACCCTGGTGCCGGATGTCGGCAGGCATCGCGCAGATGTCGCCGGCGCGCATCGTGACGCGTGCGCGCGGTGCGCCGGTGTTCTTGTCGCCGATGTCCCACACGATTTCGTCGGACAGTTGCAGGAACCATTCGACGCGGTCGTTGCCATGGAACACCGGCAGGATGAATTCCTCGGTGGTCGGACAGAACAGGCTGCGCCCGCAGACCGACGTGACCGACGGATTCCACGTGACGTCCGAACGCGACAGGTACTTGAACAGGTTGAACGCGTGCAGTTCGCCTTCGAAGCCCGGCTCGACATGCACTTCCGGTTCGTCCTGCGCGACGTCGAGGAACGCGCGGTTGACCGGCAGGTCGTCGCGCAGCGGCGAGTCGCCCTCGAGGCCCGGCATGCGGCGCGTCGCGATGCGCGTGCGCTCGATCGCCGCGCCGTTGTCGCCGTGCTTGCGCCCGAACGCCGTGCCCGTTTCCTCGGGCGCCGCGAACGGATCGAAGCCTTCGTTCGTCCAGTCGTGCAGCATCGCCTTGAAGGTCGCCATGATCGTGGGCGTTTCGAAGGTCTCGGTGTAGTCGACCCCGGCGTCCTTCAGGATGCCGTTGAACGTGCCCGCATACACGTCCACCTTGCCGTAGTGATTGCGCGTGCCGAACACGTGGTCGAAATTCACCCAGCCGTAGAAGAAGCCCCACGCCACGTCGCGCATCATCGCGCGCAGGAACGCGTCCGCCGGCAGCGCATGCGTGCGGGTCCGGCCTTTCGCGGGCCAGCTGATCTTCACGAAGTATTCGTCGCGCTGGAACGCGAATTCGCCGAGCTGGAAGCGGCGGTAGCCGGTGACGGCATCGGCTTCGGTCGATCGCACCAGATCGGCGGCAAAGCCCGTGGAAAGGTCGAGGGTGTCGAGGGTGGCCATAACGTGTCTCCTGGGAATGTCGAATGAGGTCGGACGAATCAGTGCAGGCAGATTTCGGCCCACTTCTCCACGGACAGCTCGCCAAGGACGGTCTGCACCAGCGCGACGCCCGGCCGGCTCGCGGTGAAGCGGTATGCACAACCGGCCGGCAGCAGCGCCTGATGGCCCTTGCGCAGCACGACATACCCCATCTTGCGGCCGGCCGGCTGGGCGCCGGCGCTCACGGTGCCGCGTCCCGACTTCGGCGGCGAATCGAGCTTGATGAAGTCGATCCGGACTTCGCCGTCCATCTGGATCACGAACTCGTCGTGCGGGCACGCGAACCACGGCGACTGGCCGTCGGTCCGCAGCACTTCGATCACGTATTCGAGGTTCTTGCCGGCGACGACCTTTTCATACGGCGCCGATTTCGATGCGACCTCGAACACGTTCGAGAACGCGTAGTGGCGGGCGCTGCCGCTGGTGATTTCGATCTCGCCCTTCCGGTAATGGTCGAGCGAGCCAAAGACGGTGTGGAATGCCGTGTCGGTCATTGCTGTCTCCTGAGTTGAACTGCTTGTTGGATTCAACTCTAGGGGCAACGCACAGCAGCAACAAGGCAACGGACGGCGATTACGGCATTTGCGTTTCGCGAATAATCCGCGCGGTTCAACGCACCCAGCCGCGCTCCAGGAGGGGACGATCCCACGGGGATTCGTCGCCGATATGGTCTGCAAGGAATTCGACCAGCGCCTTCACCTTCAGCGCCTGTCGCTGCGTCGCGGGATAAACGGCGGCAAAGCTCAGCGGCGCGAGCTGATAGTCGGTCAGGATCGGTACCAGGCGGCCCGCGACGAGCGCATCGCTCGCCACGAGCGTGGGCAGGCAGACGACGCCGCCGCCGGTCAGCGCGTACTCGCGCAGCAGGTGCACGGAGTTCGAGCGGATCATGCCCGGCAGCTCCATTTCGACGACCTCGTCGCCGCGCGTCATCGTCCAGCGGTTGCGCGACGGGTAGCCGGAATACAGCGCGGTCGTGTGCTGCAGCAGGTCGCGCGGATGTTGTGGCGCACCATGCGCGGCGAGGTAGGCGGGCGACGCGCAAAAGAGGCGCCTGACGGTGAACAGCCGCCGTTCGATCAGCGACTCGGAGATCGGCGGAAAGATCTGGAACGCGATGTCGAACCCTTCTTCGACGGGGTCGACCACACGGTCGTTGACGATGACGTCGATCTGGATGCCCGGGTAGCGCCGGTTGAATTCCATCAGCGGCGCGCCGAAATGATCGAGGGCGAAACCGGGCAGCATCTGGATGCGCAGCCGCCCGGTGGGCGTGGCGCGCAGCTCGCGCATCTGGTCCGTCAGTTCGTTGACGCGCCCCACGACCTCCGCGCACTCGCGATAAAACGCCTCGCCCACTTCCGACAGGCGCACGTGGCGGGTGCTGCGATGGAACAGCGGCGCGTTGACGAACTTCTCGAGCTGCTGGATGCGGTTCGTCACGACCGAGCTGGTCACGCCGAGCTGCCGCGCCGCCTCAGCGAAGCTGCTCGCCTCCGCCACCCTGACGAATGCTTCGATGCTCAGAAACCGGTCCATGCCGCGCCCTTTTTCGACAGCGAAACCGGCAGTCTACCCGTGCGGATATCGGGCTGTGTCATGCGGGAGGCGTCACTGTGTCACCCAATCGATGTCAATCGCCGGCGGCGCCGCCCGCCGCATGCACCGCCCTGCCCGCGCGGGCCTTACCGCGATTGCTCGCCGGCCGCCAGTTCCGGCTGCACGGCTACGCGGCGCTGCAGCACGGCCGGCGCGGTTTCCTTCAGCAGCAGGCTGACCAGGATGCCCAGCACGACCGCACACATCGGCAGCCACAGAATGTTCTGGATGCCAAAGTGTGCGGCGACATAGCCGCCCAGCGCCGGCGCGATGCCGCCGCCGAAGATCTCGCCGACGCCCACCACCACGCCGATCGACGTCGACACGAGCCCGACGGGCGCGGCCTCCGTCGCCACCGGGCCGGACAGCAGCGACACCAGGCCGAGCGTGAAGAACGACGCGACGAACAGCACCCCGAACAATGCGAACGGCTCCGGGCCGAGGCCGCGGAACAGATAGAGCATCACGGCCGTCCCCGCGAAGCCGACGATGCTCGCTAGACGGCGGCCGACCAGGTCGGACAGGCCCGGCAACCCGAACTGCCCGAGAAAGCCGCCGAAGCCGATCGCCGACACGACGAGGCCCATCTTCTGCGTGCCGAGCGCCAGGTAGTCGGTCAGGTACAGCGGCAGCAGCGCACCGAGCACGAATACGCCCGTCATCGCGCAGCACAGCGCGGCCATCGCCACGAGAATGTTGCGGCTCCTGAGCACATGGCCGAGCGATGCCGGTGCATGCTCCGACGCGACGGCCGGCGTGACCTTCGGCTCGCGGATGACGAAGAACATGATCGCGCCGAGGATCAGGCCGGGAATGGCGACGAGCGCAAACACCCAGCGCCACGACACGAAACCGAGCAGCTGCGTCGCGATGATCGGCGACAGCGCGAGCCCGAACAGCGCGAAGCCGCTTTGCTGCAGGCCGAGGTTCAGCCCGCGCCGCCGCGGATGCGATGCGTCGGCAGTCGCGGCAAAGCTCGTCGGGCAGAACGAGCCCTCCGCGACACCCATCAGGCCGCGAATCGCCATCAGCCCGAGCAGCCCGCCCGCGAGCCCCGAGAAGCCCGACAGCAGCGAGAACGCGATGATGGCCGGAATCAGCACCTTCCTGCGGCCGACCTTGTCGGAGATGCCGCCCATCAGCGCCGCGAAGATGCCCCACGACAGGCCGAGCACGCCGATGCAGTTGCCGACGTCCTGCGCGTTCAGGTTGAGGTCCTTCATGATCGAAGGGAACAGCGGCGCGATCAGCCAGCGGTCGAGGCCGACCAGCCCGAAGCCGAGCGCCAGCAGCGTGACCGCCTTCCACTCATAGGAGGTATCCCACTCGTTTGCTTTCATTTCCGTCTCCGTGGACACGGGTTCGCCTGCGCGCGACGGAGCGCCTGCGCATCAGCCAGGTCCGATGGTTTTTGTGTGCGATGTGAATCGCCGGGAAGCGCCGGCTGCCGTTCCGGTTCGACATATCGAATCCGGCCAGCCGACGGCACAACGATAGGTGCAACGCCGGGGATCGGGTATCGAACGCGCGGCGAACGCGACATTCGCGATATGCAAATAATCGGCGGCGGTGGGCGGAAGTGACGGTGGGAAGGCGGGGAGAGATCGGTCGTGGGGGTGAAGTGACGCGCGATTGCGCGTCTCGGGGGAAATCCCTCATGGACATCCGGGCGACCGGGGACTGGCCCGTTCACGCCCGGCATGCACCCGATCCGGCGAGGCCGGGCGATACGTGCGGACAACGTATTTCGTATGACAAAAGATGCGTTTTCGATCTTCGACCGCGGTGGACTTTGACTCGGGTTCCGGAATCTTCGCGCTTATGCAGTTGGCCATGGCGAGCCGTGACGGAAACCGCCTTCCACACTATCAAACTGAAAACGGCAAAACTGCTGTCAAGCAGGCACGCATACCGGGTGCACGAGCGCGATCGCACGCACATCGATTTTTATATTTCAAATCCGCCTTATCTATATTCGAATTAGGACAAGTCGAATTTCGAATTGCCAACATCCAATCCGGCTCGGCATAGTTGCCTGCAACCTCCGCGTCCGAACCGTCCAGAAAGGGATAGCGACAAATACCACCCCTGACGAACTGATATAAGACTTTTCCAACCAAAACAAAATACCCAACCGAATCAGAAAAATGTCGAACACCGTTTCAGAGCTAATTGATTTCCATCTCAAAATACCAATAAACCTTTAAAACCCCCATTGTTTGATATTCTTCGCACCGAAATCACGATCACCACTGTTTTACCGCATTGAAAGTCCGACTCAAAGAATACGAAGCCAGAAAAGCAACGAGATTGCCGTTATGTCGATAGCAACAGCATTACGAAACTTTGCGTCCGGTCTGGTCGACTGGAACAACCGGCCCGTCGCCCTGCATTTCGGGCAGGCGCAACACGCGGTCGGCCATCTGCTGGCGCTTCATCACGCCGATATTCGCGAAGGATTGATGTCGGGAATCGACGGGCAGCTGACCTGCATATCCACCCACGCCCATCTGGCGCCCACGCTGTTTCTCGGCCTGCCGGTGTCGGTCCGGCTGACGACCGACCGGGGCGACGTGCGGGCGATCAATGCGATCGTGCACGACGTGCAGGCCGGTCAATCCGACGGCGAGTTGACCGTGTATCAGCTGCGCATCTGCGATGCGCTGTCGTTGATGGACCGCCGCATCAATTCCCGGGTATTCCGGTCGCGAAACATCATCGACATCCTCGGCACGCTGCTGAACGAATGGCGGCAACGCAGCCCCGCACTCGCGCGCGCGTTCGATTTCGACCTGTCGGGATTGCGAGCCGAACGTTATCCGGCACGCGAGCTGACGCGGCAGGTCAACGAGTCGGACGCCCGTTTCGTGCGCCGGCTGTTGCGACGCGAAGGCATCACCGTCTTTGCAAAGGCGTGGGCGGTCGGCAACGCGCGCGGCACGGCCGACGAGCGGCCGATCCACACGCTCGTGTTCTGCGACGACCCGCTGCGATTGCCGGAATCGCCTGCCGGCACCGTGCGCCTTCATCCGCGCGATTCGGGAACCGCGCAACGCGATACGGTGACGTTGTTTGCGCATCATCAGCGCCTGTCCCCCGGCAAAGCCGGCCGTCCGTCGTGGGACTACAAGAAGGCGCGCATGGACGATTCCGCGATCGCGACGAGCATCGATCAGGGCGACGCCGGCAACGACCTGGCCCGGCTGCTGACCGATGTCGCGATCGACATTCCGCACGTCGGCGACTCGTGGAACGATCACGACCGCATCACGCATGACCGGATACTCGCCCACCAGTTCGCGGCGGAGCGCTACGACGGTATCGGCCACGTTCGCGACATGCCGGTCGGCTGCTGGTTCACGCTGACGGGCGACCCCGAACTCGACATGAAGCCGGCCGAGCAGCGGCAGTTCGTCGTGACGTCGGTACAGCACGACATCCGGAACAACCTTCCCAAAGACCTGGCCAGCCGCGTGATCGCGCTGTACGCAGCCAGCCGGAACCTCGCGCAAGCCGCCCCACCCGCGCCGGCCGATGCGTCGGAACAGGCGGATACGCGCTACGAGAACCATTTCACGTGCGTGCGTCGCGGCGTGCCGCTCACGCCGTCCTACGATCCGACAATCGACCTCCCGCCGGCTCACCTGCTGACCGGCACGATCGTCGGCACTGAGGGCGAGGAAGTATTCTGCGACGCGGCCGGCCGCGTGCGCGTACGGATTCATGGCTTCGATCCCGCCGATCACGAACACGCGCAAGGCGCCGGAACGAACGGGTCGGCCGGCGACAGCGCACCGATACGCGTCGGCGCGAGTCTGGCGGGCGGAAACTTCGGCACGCTCTTTCTGCCCCGCGTCGGGATGGAAGTCTTGCTGGGGTGCCTGTCGGGCGATCCGGACCGCCTGGTCATCATCGGCGTGCTGAGCAACGGGGCGAACCCGCCCGCGACGTTCACGCATACCGGCGCGCTGCCCGGCAACCGTTACGTGTCCGGGATCAAGACGAAGGAAATCAAGGGCGCTCGGTACAACCAGCTTCGCCTGGACGATACGCCGTCGCAGATATCCGCGCAGTTGGCGAGCGAGCATGCGCATACCCAGTTGAACCTGGGTTATCTGACGCAGCCCCGCAAGGATGGACACGGTGCCGATCGGGGCGAAGGCGCGGAGTTGCGCACCGATGCCGCGGCGGCCTTGCGCGCGGCCCAGGGCATCCTGTTCTCGACCTATGCGCGCACATGCGCGACCGGTGGTCAGCTCGATCGTGACGAACTGATTCAGTTGCTCGACCAGTGCATGATGCTGTTCAACTCGCTCGGCGACTATGCCGGCCAGCACGGCGGACGAGCCGCGGATACCGCCGGGCAGGAGAAGATCGTCGATGCGTTCCGTCACTGGAAGCCCGACCTTGCGGATGCCGGTTCCGCCGGCGACACGTCCGCCTTGATGGCGTTCGGCGCACAGGCAGGATCGCTGCACGTCACGCCCAGGACGCATGTCATGTATGCGGGCGAGAACATCGACCAGATTGCCCAACGGCACGTGCAGGTCGCGAGCGGTGAGCGCATCAACCTGCACGGCGGCCATGGCGTCGCGATGTTCGCGCACAGCGGCGGCGTGTCGGCCATCGCGAATCGCGGGAAGGTGACGATCCAGTCGCAGGACGACGACACGCAGGTGGATTCCGCGAAGAACATCCAGTTGACCGCGGCCGGCGGCAAGCTCGCCGGCATGGCGAACGATCAGGTCGTGTTCGTGACGTCGGGCGGTGCGTACCTGAAGCTGAACGGCGGCGACATCGAACTCGGGTGCCCCGGCACGTTCACCGTGAAGTCGGCCGGCCATGCGTGGGGCGGCCCGGCCAGCATGAGCACCGACATGCCGACGTTCGACCACGCCCCGCTCGGCCGTGTGCCGAAACTCGTTCGCGCGACCGACGGCGATGCGGTGGCGGGGTTCGACGGGCACCTGCAGCGGGCATCCGAAGCGCTGTCGAACGTGACCACCGACGCGGCCGGCGAGCTGCCCGCAGTGCATGGCGACCAGTTCGAAACGCTGTCGGTGCAGTTCATCAAGAAGAACGGCTAAGACCATGACCGATTCGATTCTCGACCATCGGCCAGTAGCGGGCGCGCGCGCCGACGCGCCCGACACGACGACCGACGCACCCGCCACCGCTGCATCGCACTCCGAATTGCCCCCTGTCGTCGTCGGCAGAGCCGAGGGGCCGATGCTGTTCGACAACGACAAGCGGCTCATCTGCGTCAAGCAACTGCCGTTGCCCGGCGTCGTCATCTTCGTCCACGGCGTCAACTCCGAGGGCGAATGGTACAAGGCGTCCGAAGAGGGATTGTGCAAGGGCCTGAATCGTCGGCTGGGACGCCTGGACGACCAGATGACGTATCACGGAGTCGACGCCGGGCAGTTGACGCCTGCGAAGTACACCGAGAGCGTGACGCCGGAGGGGTTTCTGAATCCGGACTTGCTGCCGGACAATTACGTCATCCCCGATCCGTCGTTCTCACCCGTCATCCATTTTCGGTGGGGCTACCGCGCGACACTGGAAGAACTGAAGGAATACGGCGACAAGATCTTTCTCAACGAGAAGGATTATTGGGGAGGCGGCCCGTTCACCAATGGCTGTTCGAGCTTGCCCGATCTCTGGCACGACGGCCTCGACGACCGAGCCGTGGGGTGGATAACCGTGCAGGGCATCAACCCGACCAACCGGCCGCTGTATCGCGCGCCGCCGCGTGCCTATGGCGTGCTTGCCGCGTTGCGGCTTGCCAAACTGATCGAGTCGATCCGGAAGATGCGCGCCGACGCGCCGATCACCGTCGTGTGTCACAGCCAGGGGAATATCGTCGGCCTCACGGGCGCGTTCTTCGGTGACGCGTTTCCGGAAGTGGAAGATCCGTGGGGCCGCAAGGGACGCTGCGTCGCGGATGCCTACGTGCTGGCGAATGCCCCGTACAGCCTGGCGAACAGCGAAGGCCCGCACAAATCCGACACGTTCATGGATACCTGGTCGCAACGTGCGACGAAGGATGCCGAGGGCAAGCGCGGCCGGCAGACCTACGCAGCGCGCACTCAGACGCTCCGCACTTTCTTGTCGATGATTGGCGATCGCGCTGCCCATGAACCGTCGCCAGACACGGTCGACGCCGACATGGCGAACAATCGGGTATCGCCGACGAGCAACAAGTCGTATACCGCACTGGCCGACCGTGCGCGCCACGGCCTGAACGGATCGACATATGGGCGCGTCACCGCGTATTGCTGTCCGCACGATCAGGTGATTTCGGCGATCACCGTGCAGGGTATCGGCTGGCGCGGCATCGACAAGCACGAACTGACGGATATCGGCGTACACGGCGTCCTGACACAGCGCGTGTTCGCGTCCGGCTTCGATGTCGGTGTGCAGAAGCGCTATCGCTATTGGGAAGACGACTGGCGGTACGGCAAGAAAGGCACGAAGAGGGGCTTCTGGTATCCGCCCTCGCCGCCGGCGAAATTCAATCTGATCGGTGCGCTCAAGGGGAATGAGTCGGTGTGGGGAATGGCGGCAACGCTGTTCTCGGCGCCGATCATGTTCGTCGCGACCGCGGTCAGTTCGGCAATGAACATGTTTCGCGTGAACGCCGATCCGCCGAAGGGTTGGGAGGTATTGGCGGACGCACCGGCCCTGGACGAGACGTTTCCGCCGCAGGCGTTGAGGTTCGACAAGCCGATTCTGACCGAGGACGGCGAAGCAACGAGCGCCTTCAACGAAGACAACGATCCGCCATCCGCATGGCGCGATGCCGGCAAGATCGATGCGGCCAAACGGGCCGACGATCCTTACGACCAGTACAAGGCGAAGAACAAGGACGGTGACGCGCACGGTACGGCCGCGAGTGAAGCCGGGCAACGTTACGAAGACCGCGCCCTGATGCGGATGGAAGCGCGCCGCACGTTGAACACGGAGTGGCTCGACAGCGACGGTCACGTCATCGGTGAAGATGGCAAAAGCGCTCTACCGGATGGCTACAAAGAGTGGCGAGACAAGCAGATCGTGGACTGGCTCGATCGCGGTACGACGAACAGCCCGACGAACCACTCGACGACGATGACCAACCCGGAGCATGCGGAAAAAGCGCTTGCGTATGACGTCGCGATTGGTCCGTGTTACCTGACGCCAAAACAGATGAGAGCTCTGCGCATTGAGGCAGATTGGCGGATGGGGAATGGTATTCCACTCGACAATCTGAACAAAAAATACTTCGACTATTTTGAGTCCGGGCAACTCGACCGAATGACAATGCATGAGTGGGTGCATGCCAATGATTGCGAAGGCAATATGCCCGGCAAAATCGTAGACGAGCGCGAGGGCCAGCTCTATCTGAAGGTTGGAGGGCCGCTATGAAAGCTTTGATCGCCACTCGATCCCGACGCATCACCATCGCCTTTATGGTCTGGTTAATCGCGATCCCGCTGATGGCCACGCTAATGGCACATGTAGAACAACCGGACCCGGCACACTTGAAAATGGGAGATTGGATGAAACGATTCGTAGCTGTGCCCGGCTTGCTGGCGCTCATGATGTTTCTATTCACCACGGCCATGGCACGGCCGGCCCAAGCCGAGACGCACCCCATTCCCCCCACTCTGGAAGCCGCCCGTACAGACGATCCGGCCAGGAACCCCGTTGCGCAAGTCGTCGGCATGATTTGGTTGAATCCATTGCAACGGATGGACTATCCGACAGAGTGGCAACTGTTGTGGGCGCAAGGGCTTGTTACGCCCAACAAGAACGACGATATGGTACGGACCAAGCCTGAAAAATTCTCTTCGCTTCGGTCAATTGGCGCACTGGTCTACGGCAACGAAGGGGAAGAGACGTTCAAAGGCTTCTATGCCAAGTACATTGATAAATCCATACTGCTGCTTCGAACGCGCTATGGGATGAATTCAAAGTACTTCTACACAGTGGGCCCCAAGAATCAGAAGGACTGGCGCGAACTCGCCGGCATACGCGTTGAAATTGCCATTCCTACTCGTCTCGACGCAACGTTCGCTCGGTCGCGCCTGGTCGATCGAATGATGACATTCTATGAAATCGGCCCGCCTTCCCCCAAAACTCTGTGGAGCCGCGACACGCCCCCTGATGTGCAGATCACGCAAGGCGGTGCAAACGCCGGCTTCACATCACTGAACAACGCGCTGGACTACCTGCAAGCGAACCCCGACAAGAGCGTGTGGGTAATGAATTGGGACGCGCCGAATTTCCCGCCCACCGACGCCCAGATCAACGAGAACCTCGTCGTGCTGTTCCTCGCCGGCCCGACCTTCAACACCGAGCGCGAACCGCTCGCGTGGATCGGCAAGGCAACGACCGGCAACACCGCCGAGTTTTCGCAGAAGGCCGGCACGACACGAACAGTGCAAGCGTGGAAGGCAACCATCGATCAGGCAGCACGCAACGCCGGGATTGCCGTTCCGGATATCAAGTACATCGTTCACGATGCCGGTGCCGGTAGCGACGCCGCATCGACGCGACTTGTCGGCCTATCGCAGACACTCACCGAAATCCTGCCGGAGTACGACCACAAGAATCAGGCGTTCAACACCGCGGCCTTGCTCGGCGACATGGGAACCGGCAGCGCCTTGACCGACGTTGCGCTGGCGATCGGCCGGATCAATCACTACGGCGGCAACGCGCTCGTCGCGGGCACGACCGACCCGAAACACCCCGCGGCCGTCGTGGTCATGCCGCCGGCCAATCTCACGCCGATCGATCCGAACGAGGACTGGTTCCGTGCGCGTGGCGGGAACAACGCTTACCTGCCGTGGTGGGGGCGCCGTCACGACACCAACTACGGGATGCAGGGCTATTCATGGTGATGCATGCCGACACACGGCGCGTTGAGCACGAACTCGACCGCCACACCGAAGCACACTGGAAAGGGGTTATATGCGAGGCATCATTCGAACAGGTGACCTGCACACTCACGGCGGCCGGGTCGAATCCGGGGCGGCGACGAGCAAGGTGATGGGACGCGCGGTCGCCCGCGTCGGCGATGCATGTTCGTGCCCGCTTCACGGCGCCTGCGTGATTGCGGAAGGAGACATGGCGTTCGATGTCGAAGGCCGCCCCGCCGCATTCCACAATCACAAGACGTCCTGCGGCGCGGCATTGATTTCTACCCTGCAAACTTCCGGGCGCATCTGAATGGCACAGATTCGACGCATGACAGCCGAACAGTTTCAGTTGTTGAGGCTGCACGATACCCGGATCAAGCCGGTGAACCGGTGGGCCTTGTTTGAAATCTTCGTCAGGGGCCAGTCGCAGCGCAAGCTCGCCGCCGAACTCGGCATCACCAATTCCGCCATGTCGCAGCTGGTCCGGAGAGCGTGGCAGCGATATCTGGCATTGCCGGGCAACGACACGCGCCTGACCACCCTGACGATCACGATCCCTGCCAGGTACGAAAGCGCCTTGCATGCATGGGTGCGCGACACTCACCGACAGGCCACGCCACTCGATTCGCTGTGACCACCCGGTCGAGCCGGGGGAAACGCCGCGCCCCCTTCCCCGTTTCGCAGACGTCGCGGGGTATCGTTTCCCCCGCAACCCAGAGACGGGGCCATCTCGCGCGGCGCCATTGATCAAGAAACAAATTCCCCCAATCGCCACAAAAACAAAACCACATTCCACGCCAGACCCAAACACCAACCCATTTTGGATCCTTTTTCCCTTCTGTCCCCCGTATCATTTCTCCCATTCTGAAAGAACAGAGCAAGAGACGGACATGAGCGAACCCACCACGCTGCACTACCTCGACTACGCAGCCACGACGCCCGCCGATCCCCACGTGATCGAAGCGATGACGGCCTGCCTCGGCTTCGACGGCATCTTCGGCAACCCCGCATCGAGCTCGCACGCCGCCGGCCGGCTGGCGAAAGACAAGGTCGAGCAGGCCCGCGCGCAAGTCGCCGCGTTGATCGGCGCGGATGCCGACGAGATCGTCTGGACGTCCGGCGCCACCGAATCGAACAACCTCGCGCTGAAGGGTTACGCGGAAAACGCGACCGACAAGCGCCACCTGATCACGAGCCGCATCGAGCACAAGGCGATCCTCGACACGATGGCGAACCTGTCGAAGCACGGCATGTCGGTCACGTTCGTCGCGCCCACGCGCGACGGCGAGATCACCGCCGACGCAGTCGCTGCCGCCATCGGCCCCGATACGGGCCTCGTGTCGCTGATGCTGGTGAACAACGAGCTCGGCACGCTGACCGATATCGCCGCCATCTCCCGCATCGTGCACGCCGCCGGCGCGCTGCTCCACGTCGACGCCGCACAGGCGCTCGGCAAGACGCCGATCGACGTGCGCACGCTCGGCATCGACATGCTGTCGATGTCCGCGCACAAGGTGTACGGCCCGAAGGGTATCGGCGCGCTGTTCGTGCGCCGCGACATCGCCAACCGGATCGCCCCGCAAATCCACGGCGGCGGCCACGAGCGCGGCCTGCGCTCAGGGACGCTCGCGACGCATCAGATCGTAGGCATGGGCGTTGCATGTGAACTGGCCGCGGAAAAGCTCGACGGCGAAGCCGCGCGGATCGCGGCGCTCGGCGCGCGCCTGACGAACGCGCTGGCCGCGCTCGGCGACGTCACGCAGAACGCGGCCACGGCACGCCGCATCCCGCACACGCTGAGCCTGACGGTGAATGCGCCCGGCTTCTTCCCGTTCATGCTCGACGAAGCGCTCGCCGTGTCGTCGACCTCCGCGTGCAACTCGGCCAGCGGCGCACCGTCGCACGTGCTGACCGCGATCGGCCTCGACGCGGAGACGGCGGGCCGCACCGTGCGCGTGAGCTTCGGCCGTTTTACGACGGAGCAGGACGTCGATTTCGCGATCGCCTGTTTCCGCCGCGCGATCGAGCAGTGTCGTGCGACGGCCGCGAACGGGTTTTCCGCTTCGCGGCAGATCACGCCGGCCGACCTGAAGGCGATCCGCAACGCCGGCTTCCGCTCGGTGATCTGCAACCGTCCCGACGGCGAAGGCGTCGACCAGCCGGCATTCGACGAGATCGCCGCGGCGGCTCGCGAACTGGGCCTCGACGCGCGCTACCTGCCGGTCGAGCGCGACCGCATCGGCGAGGCGGACATCGACGCATTCGGCGCGCTCGTCGATACGCTGCCGAAACCGGTGCTCGCATACTGCGGAAGCGGCAACCGGGCCGGCATGCTGTGGAATCGCCTGTCGGCACGACGCACGGCCTGAGGCGGCACACTACCGTCGTTACACCGCAACGTCCGCGTTCACGCACGAAGCCGACGCTTCGCTGCCTGAACGCGCGGTGACGCCGGCCTACTCGGCCTCACGTCCCTTCATCGCCGTCCATCGGCGTATAGATCGCCAGCTTCAGCGCGGGATCGTCGTTCGCCTGGAACGTCGCGTACTCGTAGCGCTGCGCGCCGCGTTGCGCGTGGACGAGCACCTTCTCGCCCGACACGCCGCTGCGCACGTCGTGCTCATCCCACCATTGCGCGAACTCGACGCTGCCGGCGCGCAAGCGTTCCACCAGTGCGACGAATGCCGGCTCGCTCGCGTAGAGATCGTGGTTCGCGCGAAACAGTGCGATCATCCGGCGCGCCTCGTCGGCCCAGCTCGCGGCGAAGAGCGCACGCGCGTGCGGCTCGACGAACATGTAGACGAGGATGTTGCGATCGGCTTCCGCCAGCCGGTCGAAGCCGAGCAGCTCGGCCGCTGCGGCATTCCACGCGAGGATGTCCCAGCGCCGCCCGGTCACGTAGGCCGGCTGTCGAAGATGTGCAACGAGCCGCGCGATCGCGGGCGGCACGCGCTCCGGCACGAACGCACGCGCCTCGTCGCGCCGTGCGAGCGTGCGCAGATGGGCAGCCTCGGCCTTGTCCAGCCGCAATGCGCGTGCCAGCGCGTCGAGCGTCGCATCCGACGGGCTGACGTCGCGCCCCTGCTCGAGCCGCACGTACCAGTCCACACCGATGCCCGCCAGTTCCGCCACTTCCTCGCGCCGCAGACCGGGCGTGCGCCGGCGCGGGCCGCCGTGCAGGCCGACGGCATCCGGCCGCAGCTTCTTGCGCCGCGAGCGCAGGAAATCGCCGAACGGGGTTCGCGTGGTGACGGTCATCGGGTTCGCTCCGTGCAGGGTGGTATTGGCCGATCCTGGGCTCGCGCCGGGCCTTGTTGCGGATTCTAAGCCTGCCAGAATCGGCGCGTCCCCCACCCTCGGGAACCCTCATGAAAGCTGCGATCCTGAAGTCACTCGGCCTGCCGCTCGCCGTCGAGACGGTGCCCGATCCCGTGCTCGGCACCGGCGAGGTCATCGTGGATGTCGTCGCGACACCGGTTCTGCCCTACGCGCGGGAAGTGTTCAGCGGCGAGCGCCGCTATCCGATCGCGCTGCCGATCGTCCCCGGCTGCGGCGCGATCGGCCGGGTCCGGCAAACCGGCCCCGATGCGACGCAGTTGCAACCGGGTGACTGGGTGTTCTGCGATCCGACCGTGCGCTCGCGCGACGATGCGCGGATGCCCGACATCGTTTTGCAGGGCTGGAGCGCGCGCGGCGAAGGCGGCAAGCAGTTGCAGCGGTATTTTCACGACGGCCCGTTCGCCGAGCGGCTGCGCGTGCCGACCGAGAACGCGGTGCGCATCGGCGATATCGCATCGGCCGACGCCGCGCGCTGGTGCGCGCTCAATACGCTGCTCGTGCCGTACGGCGGGCTGCTCGCGTCCGACCTGCGCGCGGGCGAGATCCTGCTCGTCAGCGGCGCGACCGGCCACTTCGGCAGCGCATGCGTCGCGGTGGCGCTGGCCATGGGCGCGCGGTGCGTGGTCGCACCCGGCCGCAATGCGCGCGTACTGGCCGACCTCGAGCGCCGCTTCGGCGATCGCGTGCGCACGGTCGAGCTGACCGGCGACGAAGCCGCGGATCGCGCCCGCATGCAGCAGGCGGCACCGGGGCCGATCGACTGCGTGATCGACCTGATGCCGCCTGCGGTGCCGGCGACGACGGTGCGTGCCGCCGTGATGGCCGTGCGCCCCTACGGGCGCGTGGTGCTGATGGGCGGCGTCGGCATGCTCGGCGGGGCGGGGCTCGAGCTGCCGTATCCGTGGATCATGCGCAACGACATCACGCTGCGCGGCAAGTGGATGTACCCGACAGAAGCGGTGACGCTGATGGCGGGGCTCGTCCACGGCGGGCTGCTCGACCTCGGGCATTTCGACGTGACGACGTTCGCGCTCGACGACGCGAACGATGCGGTCGCGCATGCTGCCGCGAACGGCGGGCCGTTCAGGGTGACGGTGATCGCGCCCTAGCCTCCGCATCGCGATCGTGGCGGCGTGCGATGCGACGCGATGAAAGGCGCGCGCGAAGCACTGCGCGAGTTTCCGCTGGCAAAGGCCGGGCGCCGGCGAATTCCGGCACAATGCCCGTCGTGTCCGTCACCCGAAACCCGCATGCCCTGCCCGCCAAACTCCCGCGCGCGGAAGCGCGCTGGCGCCGACGCCCTTTCCCCCGACAGCCCCTGCAACCGGCAGCATGCCGGCCGGGCCGCCGCGCTGCTGCTTGCCGTGAGCCTCGCCGCGTGCGACGCGACGCCCGTCCCTGACCGGCTCTCGGACTTCGACGCGACCTACGCGATGCAGGAGCGGTTCGGCCTCGGCGACGTGTTGGTATTTCTCGGGTCCTGCATCGGCGCCAAAAACCCGACTTATCCGGGCCAGGCCGCCTGCACCGCTGTCATCTACTCGAACGGCCACGGGTCGGAAACGCAGGCCGATTTCCACTGGAACGGGAAGAAATGGGTGGCCGAGCCCACCCAGTCGCAGGATCTCCTGCCTTACCCCGACCCCAAGCTCGCAGAGTGGGTGAAGTAAGCGCGCGCGACGCGCCGCTACTTCGGATACTCCAGTTGCAGTGCGACCCAGCCCGATGTCGCGTCACCGTAGCGTGCCGCGATGTCTGCGAGCACACCCGGAAGCACCGATTCGCCACGCCGTCCGGCCGGCATCGCCACGCGCGCGTGCCCGGCAGTCGCCGGCTGCGCCAGCAACCGCAGCCCGTGCCTCGACTCGATCACGCGCGCGCCCGCCGTCGCGACGACGTCGCTGCGCCAGGTCCGCGCCCACGCATCGGCCGTCAGCGCAACCGGAAGCTCGTCGAACCCGTCTTCGACCGGAAGATCGAACGTCTCGTGCCGCCAGAACGCGAGGCGGTTCGTCAATGCGACCGCCACTGCCGGCGCGGTCAACACGAACCGGCTGCCGTCATGAACGTCGCTCCATGCCTGCGCACCGACGCGCCGCGCGGTCTCGCGCGCCGCGGCCGGCCCGGCCAGCGCACCCACCAATGCCAGCGAAGCGGGAATCGACGCCGACACGCCGGTCGTCGTCATGACGTCGCCGTCCATCACATAGCGGCGATCGTCGACCCACTTCGTCCCGGTAAAGCGGCGACGCAGGCGGTCGCGCGAATACCAGTGCGACGTCGCCGTGCGATGCTGGAGCAGGCCCGCGTTCGCGAGGACTTCCGCGCCATCGCAGATCGCCACCATCGTCGCGCCGCCGCCGGCCTGCTTGCGCAACCACGCCAGCACCGCCGGCCGGTCGGCACCGTGCAGCGCGGGGACGATCACGACATCCGCCCCGGCTGGAACGGCCGCGTCGAACCGGTCGAACGTGGTGTCGGCCAGCATGCGCAACGCGGGCATCAGTTCGACCTCGCCCTCGTCGGCCGATACGGCGACGACATCGGCCGCACCGGACGTCTTCAGAATCGCGTACGGAACGATGAAATCGGTCGTCTCCGTTCCTGCATTGTCCGCGACGATCGCCACGAGCGGCCGCACGCGGCCCGCCTTCGGCGCGCCGACCGTGAGCGCTCGCGCGACCGGCGGTGCGTCCTCCGCCCACACCGGTGCCGGCCACCCCGCCGCACACGCGCCCAGCACCGCGCACACGAGCAGCACTGCCCCACCTGTCTTCCCTGACCGCATCGTCCACCCGTATCCGTCGATTGCACGTCCGGAAAATTACAAGGATCATGCTCGCGGTCACAAGGACAACTCCACCGCACTTTCCGCCATGTCCCAGTCAACCTGTTCGGCACGCGACATCGTTGTCGTCGGCTTCGAAGGCGTCCAGTCGCTCGACATCACGGGCCCGATGGAAGTGTTCGCGGTCGCGAACCGTCATCTTCCCGACCATGCGCTGCCGTACCGGCTCACGCTCGCGTCGCAACACGGCGACGACATCGTCACGCACGCGGGCCTGCGCCTCGCCGGTACGGCCCCGCTGGCGGCACTGCCGGGGCAGATCGACACGATCGTCGTCGCCGGCGGCAATGAAGCGGCACTGCGACACGCCGCGTCGGAAGCCGGCGTGCTGCCGTGGCTGCGCACGCGAATCGCGGACACGCGGCGCATCGCGAGCATCTGCACGGGTGCGTTCGTGCTCGCCGCGGGCGGATGGCTGGACGGCAAGCGCGCGACCACGCACTGGAACCAGTGTGCGACGCTGCAGGCGCTGTGCCCCGACGCGCGAATCGAACCGGACGCGATCTACGTGAGCGATCCGCCGTTTCATACGTCGGCCGGCGTGACGGCCGGCATCGATCTGTGTCTTGCACTCGTCGAAGCGGACTGCGGCGCGCCGACCGCGCTCGCGGTCGCGCGCGAACTCGTGCTGTTCGTGCACCGTCCCGGCGGGCAGGCGCAGTTCAGCGTCGGGCTCGATATCCAGGCCAACGCGACGCCGCGCATGCGGACGCTGCTCACCGGGATCGCCGACGATCCGACCGGCGATCTCGGTGTCGCCGCGCTGGCCGCACGGATGCACATGAGCGAACGCTCGTTTGCGCGCAACTTCCTCAAGGAAACCGGACGATCGCCCGCGCAGTTCGTCCTTGCGGCACGCGTCGAGCGCGCGAAGGCGCTGCTGGAGCGGGCCGACTGGCCGCTCGAGCGGATCGCCGAGCGGTCGGGATTCGGCAGCGTCGACGCGTTGCAGCGCGCATTCGCGAAGCAGGTCGGCGTCTCGCCGCGCGACTATCGCGCACGCTTCGGCGTGAGGCGCGACCGGCAGCGGATCGCGTAGGCCGGCGCACCGCGCAATACGCGTTCCAGGATACGTTGAACCTGAACCCCGTCGCGGACCTGCGGGCCGTGCGCCTGAATCACGCACGTCGCGAGCTTCGGCTCGGCGATTCCGTGACGTCTGCCGCGGCCACCAAATGGGGCTCCCGGCACCTGAGCAGTTTCGCGCAGGACTATCGCGCGATGTCCGGCGAGTTGCCGTCGGCCACCGCGAAGCGCTACGCGCGCCACGCAACCTGAACGCCTGTCACCTTCCGGCGGCCGGTGCAAACGATCCCGCGCCGGCCGCCGCCCTGCCTGCTACGTCACTCGTCCTGCTGATCCTGCTGCGCCTGCACCTGCCGCTGCCGGATGAACTGCCGCACATCGCTCATCGTCACGCGGCCGGTGTGCTTCGCATCGATCTCGTCGAAGTGCTTCGACACGAAGCCCAGGCCGCTGCTCTGCGCCTGCGCCTTCGTCACGGCCGCGCCGTTGCTCAGCACCGTATTGGCGCCGAGCCGCGCATCGACACGCTGCTGTGCCTGCTGCTGCAACGTCGCGCCGGTCGACGGCAGCACCGGCGCCGCCCGCGTGGCAGGAAAGAACGGACCGTCGACACCGTGCCCGCCGTGCGGCAGCTTCACCGGCGCCACCGACTGCGGCGGCAACGCGTGGGCACTGCTCATCACGGCACCGAGGACGATCAACGGGGACATACGCCGCATCAAATTGATTAGGGACATGATCACTCGCATTCAATGGATGAATAGAGGGTTCCTTTGACAAGGAGTCCGTCGCTCAAGGGGCCGCCGCCAGCGTCGTCGCGGCCGTCGCGCCCGGGACGCTGCCGGTCGGCACGCCCGGCGGGTTTTCATCCGGCCACGGCGGCGGCAGCGTGTGCAGCGTCAGTGCCGTCGGAATCCGCGCGCCCTTGTAGAACGTCTTCAGGTCCCGCTTCATCTGCGGACGGGCAACGTCGTCCAGGTAGATCATGTGGCCGCCCTGGAAGAAGTTCACCTGCAGCTTCGGATTCAGGCCCTTCACCGTCTGCAGCCGCGCGAGCTGCTTCTCGGTGTTGAAGAACGGCGTCGCGAGATCGTGGAAACCGTTCTCCGCGAGCACGCGCAGCTTCGGGTTGAGCTGCAGCGCACCGAGCAGATCGGGGATCGTGTCGGGCATCGGCTGGCCGTCGTGCGAGAAGTCCCAGACGCCGATGATGTTGTCGTTCAGCGGCAGGTACGTCGCGTTCGGCGCGGTGTAGCCGAGGTAATCCGGCATCTGCGTCGCGAGCGCGTTCGTGAACGGCTGCGAAATCAGGATGTCGGACGGGTCGCCGTCGTTCTGCAGCCGCGGATCGGAGTTCGGCAACGACACGCGTCCGTCATACCGGCCGATCGTCGTCCCGGGCAGCAGGCTCGTGCCGAACGGATTCGCGTTGAAGTAGCCGCGCAGCGCCTGTTGCGTGAGGCTCGACGGGATCGACCACAGCTTGAGCGTCGCGTCGCTCGGGAACACCGGCGTGCCGAGCGCATCCGGAATGCCGAGCTGGCTCAACACCCACGACTGCGAATACTTCTGCAGCTGGTTGTAGATCAGCGTCGTGAACAGTTCCGTCTGCAGTGCGTACAGATCCTGGTTCACCGGTGCCGGCGAAACCTGGTTGAAGTACGCCGCGACCGCCGCATAACCGGGCAGGTAACCGGCCACGGTATCGGTTTCGAGCAGCAGCCCCTCCGTCGACTGCGTGATCGCCACGGCTTCCACCGCATCCGCGAAGTAGTTCAGGATCGCCGACTGCAGCACGATGCCCGTCAGGTGCACGCCGGCCGATTCGAGCGCCAGCGCGAGCATGTCGGTACGCGGCGTGCCGTACGATTCGCCGTACAGGTAGATCGGCGACGTGCTGCGGCTGTTGACGTTCAGGTAGCGCTGGATGAAGTCGCGCATGATGTTCACGTCCGCGTCGGAACTCCAGTATTTCTGGTTGGTGTTCGGCAACACGGCTTCCGACAGCCCGGTGCCGGGCGGGTCGATGAACACGAGGTCGGTGGTGTCGATCAGGCTGTCGGCGTTGTCGACGAGCGGATAGTTCGGCCAGTTGCTGCCGAACCCCGGATCGGGCGTGGCCACGCGGGTCGGCGCGAACGAGCCGAGACGCAGCCAGATCGACGACGAGCCGGGGCCGCCGTTATAGACGAACGTGACAGGGCGCGGCTTGCCGTTCGTGCTCGGCGCGGTGTACGCGACATACGACATCGACGCTTCCGCATTGCCGTTCGCGTCCTGCGCGGTCAGGTGGCCGGTGGTCGTCGTGTAGTTGACGGTCGTGCCACCGTTTTTCCACTGGTAATGCATGACGGCCGCTTTCTCGGACACCTGGGCGGGCGCGAGGCCGTCGCCCGCGTTCAACGAATAGGCGACCTGGTCGACGTAAGGCTGGTTGGCCGCCGGTGTCTGGCTGCTGGCCGCTTGCGCGCTGGCCTGCTGACTGGCCGTTGTCTGCGCGAGGCTCGACGCGCCGACGGACGACGAATCGTCGCCGCCGCACGCCGAGAGCGCGAGTGTCATCGCGGTCAATGCGCCTAGCCCGGCCATCCGGCCGCGATGGCCATGGCTGCCGGTACTGCTCCTGTCTGGTTTCATCTCGTTCCTTGTGGCTGGTTCGGATACCGCTTCACAAAGGCCGCCCTCACTGGCGAGACGCGCAGCAACACCCGCCACTCGCGCAAAGGCGGTTGGGATCGGACTGCTTCAAGAGACTGAACGTGATACAGACACAGCAAACTGCTGGCGAGAATCGTGCTTGAACCGCCCCCTGCAGTTTGGACTTCTTTTCTGATTACCGAAATTTACGACATCGACAAAATAGGCGGTGCTGCGCCGCGTTGTCAAAGATCATTCCGATATTAAAAATCCCGCAATGATGCGAAGGGTCGCCAGTGTCTGGCATTTGAAAGAAAACGGGATTATTCGTGCAAGGTGCGTCTTGTCGGCAATGCCGCGCCGAATATTTTACTTTTTCGCGAACAACGACGAAGCCTTTACTGCATTGATGCAGCACGCTCAATACCTTCAGATCGACAGGATTTTTCTTTCATTTTTATTATCGCCAATCGATTAATTCATTGCGGTGAAATGCAGGCTTGATTCGAAGATTCGATTCACTTCAATCATTCTTCAATCCGGGGCTTATGCATCCCCGCCATCCATAAAATACCGATTTCGCGGCATGCATCGGTTCCAGTGGAATTATTTACCCGATATCCGGCCGGGTTTGTCGATGCGCGAGCGGCGTGCGATTCATCCGCCGCCGCCCGCGCGACGACGTGCGCACGTGCCGCACGTCGTCCATCGCGAAGCCGGTTCAACCCGCGCTCAATGCCCGCCGCCCGGCAGCGCGATATCGATCAGCACCGGGTCGTGATCCGACGAACGATACGCATCCGGCGCGTAGAACGTCTTCTGCTGCTCCGCCGATTTGTAGGCGAGCGTGTACTGCAGCGCGAGCGGTTCGTCCGCGTTGATGTGCCATTCGTGCACGGCCTTCACGTGCGACGCGAGCGGCAGTGTCGCGAGCGCGTGATCGAGATAACCGGCTTCGCCGTTGTACACGTAGCTGTACGCATTCGCGCCGATCCAGCGCGCGACGAGATTGCGGTAGCCGCGCGATTCGAGCGTGCGGATCGGGTCTTCATACGTGTAGCTGTTGAAATCGCCGATCAGCAGCACGCCCTGGCCCGCGACGCCCGTCGGGTTGCCGGCGAGCCAGTCGGCCACCTTCGCCGCCGCGCGCGTGCGCGTCGGGTTCCAGCAACCCTGGCCGTCACCCTGGTCGAGATCGTCGTTCGTGGCGTCCGGGCAGTTCTTCGACTTCAGATGGTTGACCGCGACCGTCAGCGACTGCTTGTTGCCGCCGACCAGCCGGAACGACTGCGCGAGCGGCTGGCGGTTCTTGTCGTCGATCGCGAGCGTGACCGCGCGGCCGACCGGCTCGACCTTGCGGCTGTCGTAGATCATCGCGACCGCGATCGCATCGCCGCCGAGGCGCGACACGCCCGGATCGACCACGCGCCAGTGGTTGCCGAGCTTCGCCGCGAGCTGGCGCACCGCGCTCAGCTCGCCGTAGCCGTTGTTCTGGATTTCCATCAGGCCGATCACGTCGGCGTCGATCGCCTTCAGCGCGCTGACGATCTTCGCTTCCTGGCGCTGGAATTCCTGGAAGTTCTTCGCGCCGCGGTTGTTCGGATCGTCGAAGCCGCCGCCGAGACCGTCGCCGTTGAAGTAGTTGAGGACGTTGAACGACGCGACGCGCAGGTTCGATTTCGGATCGCGCGCGGGTGCGCTGGTGCGCGGGTTCGTGCGCGCGTCGAATGCCGGCACGGCCGCGCCGGGCAGCGGCTGCACGCGCCATGCGCCGTAACGCACTTCGAGCACGCCTTCGACGTCGCGCACCGTGTAGCCCGCACGCAGCGTGTTCGCGGCCGACAGGCCCGGCGCCGGATACGGCACGGTCGCGGGGTTCTGCTTGTTCGAGCCGTCGTCGAGGACGAGACGGTTGCGTGCGTTCGCATCGATCTGCGTCTGTGCCTGCGCGGGCGGCACGACGCTCGTCGGCGTGCGCAGGCGACCGTTGCTGAGCATCACGCTGCCGTAACGGCCGAGTTCGTAGTTGTCGGTGACATTCAGTGTCTGCGGCAGGCGCACCAGCATCCCTTCATACGCGGCGAACGCGTTCGGGCTGTCGACCGGCAGCGTGAGCGTCGCGGGCGTGACGGCCTGGCCGTTCGCGCACACCGCGATCGCACCCGACTGCGTGAGCTGCGTCTGCCCGTACTTCTCCTCGACCTTGCCCGTCACATGCACGAGGTCACCGGCCTTCGCGCGCACTTTCGGCGCATAGACGAACAGGCCCTCGGACACGCCCGGCTGGTTGCGGCGCTGCGCGTCGGCCTGCTGGACGAAGAAGCCGCCGAAGCCGTCCGTGCCGCCGAAATCGGCGGTGACGACGGCTTCGATCGACACGTTCTGGCCGGCGAGCGGCGACGGCGCGCCCGGCCCCTGGATGTCGGCGATCGGCGTCGTGCTGCCGCCGCAGTTCGGGCTGACAGGCGCGGCGGTGGCGGCGATCGCCGGGGCAGCGAGCGTGGGCAGAAGCAATAGCGGGGCAAACAGGAGGATTATCGAGCGCATGACGGGGAATCCCGGTTGTGAGGGTGGCGAAAGCTTAGCGGCGCTCAATGACAGTTTTTGGTAATCGAAAGACAGGCTGATGTAATCGTCGTCATCACGCTGCGATCGCCACCGATCGCACGTTCGGGCCTGAAAACGCGGGGAAATCGTCCGGCAATAAATTCGTCGCGCTCGCGACGATTCCCCCGCGTGCCTTCGCGCATGGTCCGCCGCGCTATACCGTCCCCGGCAACGCGCTCGACACGAGCACGGCCGCCACCATCAGCACGCCGCCGAGCACGACCGCCTCGATCCGCAGCACTGTGCCGAACCGTTTCAGCGAAACAGCCGGCATCGCGGCGGCCGGGTCCTTCAGCGCGGCCAACAGCTTCGGCATCCCGAAGAAGCGGTTGTGTCCGCCGAGCGCTGCGGCGATCAACACCAGCGCGAGCTTCAGCAGGAGGATCTGCCCGTACGTCGACGCGAGCAGGTTGGCGGGCGTGTCGACGCCGCGCCAGCCGTTGTACGCGCCGGTTGCGAACAGCACGATCAGCGCATATGTCGATGCATCGGACAGCGACTGCACGAACGATGCGCCCGTCGTGCGTTCGCTCGCGGGCAGGCCGGTGAGCCGCGGCATCACGCCGAACGCCGTCACGAGCACGAGCCCGACCCACGCGCTGATCGCCAGCAGATGCAGCCAGTCGATCCACACCGGCACGCTGAACAGCCCCGCGTCGACTGGATGCCCGCCGTTGCTGCGCGCAAGCGCGACGCAGGCGAGCGCGGCCCAGATCGCGAACGGAAAACGCGAATCGTGCGCTCGCCCGACGAACGACAGCAGCACGACGACGAGCATGAATATGGCGCCGGCCAGCCACGCATGACCGAACCCCGTGCCCGCGAGCATCGCGCGGACGGCCGGCCCGGCGTCGAGCATCGACACGTCGCTCATCAGCGCGCAGTGCGCCCAGAACGCGGTGATGCTGGCAAGCAGCGACACGACGGACGCGATGCGCAGCGTCGCGACGAGCCGCCGCCCGATGCCGTGCTGCCACGTCGACGCGCCGCGCGCGAGCCAGTGGCTGCCGAGCAGCGCGCCGACGACGACGGCGAACCCGGCATTCTGGATCGCCACCGACACGAGCCGCAGGAGACCGACGAAGCCGTCGTTCACCCTTTCACCTTGAACGTATAGGCGCCCTTGGTGCGATGCGCATCGGCCGTCATCGCGACCCACTGCACCGTGTACGCGCCCGGCGCGAGCTTCGGCATCGCAATGGTCATCACGCGCGGGTTCGACGCATCGACCTTCGCCTTTTCCTGCGTGACGGCGTTGCCGTTCGCGTCCGACACCTTCACCGAACTGAACGTCGGTTCGAGGTCTTCGTTGAAGGTGAGCCGCAACGTGTCGGGCGCCGTGTCGACCGTGCTGCCCGTCGCCGGTGCGGCGCTTTCCAGCTTGCCGTGCGCCGATGCGGCGACCGGCGCGGCCGCGACGATCGTGCCGGCCACGGCGAAGGCGGCCAGCCGCCTGAGAGTCGTGATCTTCATGTTCATGCCTCGCGTCACGGCTTCTTCAGCTCGACGACGGTCAGCGCGCCGCCCACGTCCTCGGCGACGAAGTCGATCTTGTCGCCCACCTTCACCTGCGACAGCATCGCCGGGTCCTTCACCTTGAACACCATCGTCATCGCGTCCATCCCGAGGTTCTCGAGCGGGCCGTGCTTGATCGTCAGCTTGGCCGCAGCCGTGTCGACCTTGCGGATTTCGCCGTGCGACATGCTCCGCTTTGCCGCGGCTTCCTGCTTCGCGCCACCGCTCATGTCCATGCCGGCCATGTCGCCCGCCGCGTACGACGCGGCGGAAAACGCCAGCGCCCAACCCGTTGCCATCAAAACCAGTCCCTGCTTCATCGTGTCGACTCCCGTGTGAGTGAATGGAAACCGGCGGCCGCATCGGTACGGCCGCCGCATGCTGCTGCTCAACCGTCCGACAGTTCGCCGGTGTACTCGTACGCGACGGTGCCCTTCGGATGCCTGAACCAGCCCGGATCGCGGTAGTCGTTGCGGCCGAGGCCCTGCCGCACCTTGCAGACCGTGAACATGCCGCCCATCTCCAGCGGCCCGAACGGGCCCGTGCCCGTCATCATCGGCAGCGTGTTGTCGGGCAGCGGCATCTCCATGCCGCCCATCGCGCCGCCCGTGCTGCCCATCGCCATGTAGTCGGGCACGAGCTTGCCGATGCGCTGCGCGAGATCCTTCTGCGGCACGCCGATCAAATTCGGCACCTGATGGCCCATCGCATTCATCGTGTGATGCGACTTGTGGCAGTGGAAGGCCCAGTCGCCCGGGCGATCGGCGGTGAATTCGATCGCGCGCATCTGGCCCACCGCGACATCGGCCGTCACTTCCGGCCAGCGCGCCGCCGGCGGAATCCAGCCGCCGTCGGTGCCCGCCACTTCGAAGCTGTAGCCGTGCAGGTGAATCGGATGGTTCGTCATCGTCAGGTTGCCGAAACGAATCCGCACGCGGTCGCCCGCGCGCACCGGCAGCGGATCGATGCCCGGGAACACGCGCGAATTGAACGTCCACATGTTGAAGTCCGTCATCTCGTTCACGCGCGGCGTGTAGCTGCCCGGATCGATGTCGTACGCGGCGAGCAGGAACACGAAGTCGCGATCGACCGGCATTGTGCCGCGATCCTTCGGGTGCACGATGAACATGCCCATCATCCCCATCGCCATCTGCACCATCTCGTCGGCGTGCGGGTGATACATGAACGTGCCGTGCGCCTCGAGCTGGAACTCGTAGACGAAGGTCTTGCCGGGCGGGATATGCGGCTGCGTGAGGCCGCCGACGCCGTCCATCCCGTTCGGCAGCCGCAGCCCGTGCCAGTGGATCGTCGTGTGCTCGGGCAGCCGGTTGGTCACGAAGATGCGCACCTTGTCGCCTTCGACGGCCTCGATCGTCGGCCCGGGCGACTGGCCGTTGTAGCCCCACAGGTTCGCGTTCATGCCGGGCGCCATCTCGCGCACGACGGGCTCGGCCGTCAGGTGGAACTCCTTCCAGCCGTTCTTCATCCGCCACGGCAGCGTCCAGCCGTTCAGCGTCGCGACGGGCGTGTACGGCCGGCCGTTCGGCGGCACGAGCGGCGGCTGCGTGCCGGTTTTCGCCATCGTGGGCGCTTCCGGCAACGACGCGGCGCCGGCCTTGCTGACCATCGCCGAACCGAGCAGCGCGGCGCCCGAGTGGCTGAGAAATTGTCGACGGGACACCATGTCAATGACCTTCCGGATGCGTTTGCGTCGCGGGCGCCGGTGGCGCCGCGGGGGTGGGAGCCGGCTGCGGCGCAGCGTCGGCGTTGGAAGCGGATTCCGGCCGGGCAGATGGCGTCGCACGCGGCACGTCGCCCGGCGTCGGCAGCCGCCCCCCGACGGCCATCTGCAGATCGGTTTCGGCGAGCCAGTAGTCCTTCAGCGCATCGATGTAGCCGTTCACCGCGCCGACCTGCTCGCGTGCATCGGCCAGCAGCTCGAACACGCTCGCGAGCATCCCGTTGTAGCGCAGCAGCAGCTCGTCCGAGATCGTCTTGCGCAGCGGCACGACTTCGTCGCGATAGTGGGTGGCGACGTCGTAGCTCGTCACGTAGGCCGCATACGATTCGCGCACTTCGGAACGCGCGTCGATGGCCGTTTTCGCGAGCCGGTTCGCCGACTGCATGTAGACGGCCTCCGCCCGCGCGACCTTCGCGCCGCCCCAGTCGAACAGCGGAATCTCGACGCTGATCTCGAAGCCGTGCTCGTGCCCCTTGCCGGTCTCGTAGTCGTTCACGTAGCCGAGATCCACCGCATTGACGAAGCGCGTGGCCTTGCTCAGGCCGAGCGACGACGCGACACCCTGCGTCTGCAGCTTCGCGGCCTGGATGTCGAGGCGGTTGCGCATCGCGAAGCGTTCGAGATCGGGCAGGTTCGGCCGCGCTTTCGGCAGGTCGGGCAAGCGCTCGGGCAGCGCGTATTGCGTGCGTTCGCCCCACAGCCCCATCGCGCGCGTGAGCTTCTCGCGCGCGGCCACGGCCTGCTGGCGCGCCTTCGCGTGCTGCGCAACCGCATCGGCGTGGAACGCCTGCTCCCGCGCGTAATCGAGGCGGCTGAAGTTGCCGGCCTGCCGCATGTGCTGCGCCAGTTCGGCGGCCGCGCTCGCGGCATCGCGCACCTGCCCTGCATAGTTCGCGGCCTGTTCGGCCGCGACGGCCTCGACATACGCGCGGCGCGCGTCGGCGGCCACCTTCAGCATCGCGTCGGCGGTTTCGAGCTTGGTCTGCTCGAAGCGGCGGCGTTCGATGTTCGTCGCAAGCGGCAGGGTCAGCAGCGCGAACACGTTCGCCGAGAACGTGCGGCCGAGGGTCAGCTCGCCGTCGCCCGCGCGCGTGCGGCTGAACGCGAAACGCGGATTCGGCAGCCGGCCGGCCTGGACGAGATCGGCCTCCGACAGCCCCAGTTCCGCGTACGACGCCTGCAGGCCGCGGTTGTTCAGCAGCGCGACCTGCACCGCATCGTCGATCGACAGCGGCTTGGCGAGCAGTTCCTTCGTGCGCGTGTCGACGGCTTCACGGTCGGCGTCGGTCCTGACCACGACCGCGTCCTTGCCGATGCGCTCCGACGCGACGGACGACACCGCGTCGAAACCGCCGTCCTTCGAAAACGTCGTACAGCCGGCGAGGAAGGCCAGCACGGCCGCGGCCGCGCCGATCCTCGGCGAGATCGACAGCCTCGTCATCGCGCGGCCTCCTCGTGCATCGAACGGGTAGCGCCGCCAGCCGCACGACCGGTCGTGCGCCCCTTCGCGGGCCGTTCCGTCACGTCGCGGTTCAGCTGTTTCCAGCCCGGGCCTTCGTCGTCACGATACGGCCGGTAGCCGTCGAATGCGGATGTCACGGTGACGTCCGGCACCGCCGCGGCGGCGTCCGCCGGATCGGGCAGCGGGGTTTGCGCAGGCGCGAGCGACGGCACGATGGCCGCCGCGCCAAGCAGCGCCGCAGTAATCAATCGCATGAATGGGTCTCGTCGTGTGTCGTGCGGCGGACGGGATGCCGCCGCCGGAGCGGATTGCGGAGCACGGCCGGTCGGGGCCGCGGGCGGGGTCTAGACGAGAAGCCGGCGCGGCGGCCTGTCGATGCCGCCGGTCAGGAACGACACGACCCCGGCCGCGGGCGGTGGCGAGACGATCGCCGCGCGAACGCCGGCCGCGGCGGGCACGGCGGGCGCGCCCGACATGCCGGCGCCGATGCAGCAGGACACGCACGCGGAACACGCCGGCGCATGCCGGGCGTGGCTATCGGCGTCGTGATGGCCGTCCTGCGCGGCCGGCATTGTGTGCGACGCCGCTTCCATCGGCGCGACGGCAACGCGTTCGCACTGCATCGAAACAGTCGCGAACGACTGGATCGGCAGGCTCAGCGCCAGCAGCACGACAAGGAGGAATTTGCGCCAGTACGACATGGATGCGGAATCAGGCAGGCAACGACCGGATGGGCCGGCGCGGCGCCGTGACAGCGCGTGCCGGGGGACAAGACGGCCGCAGCTTATCGCCGTCGCGGTGACGACGACATGGCCGAAACATGACCGGATTTTCATGAAACGCGTGCGACGCGCCGCAAGCGCTTCATGACAATTCCGTCATCCGGCGGTCATTCTTCGCGCACGCTCGGCGCCCTATACTCACGCGTTACACTGACCGGCTGGAATCACGGACAGCCTGCCTCACCATGCGGATACTGATAGTCGAAGACGAACCCAAGATGGCGTCGTACCTCCGGAAAGGGCTGATGGAGGCGAGCTACACGGTCGACATCGCGGAAACCGGCAAGGACGGGCTGTTCCTTGCGCTGCACGAGGATTTCGATCTCGTCGTGCTCGACGTGATGCTGCCGGAAATGGATGGCTTCGAGGTGCTCCGGCGCCTGCGCGCGCAGAAGCAGACGCCGGTGCTGCTGCTCACGGCGCGCGAGGCGATCGAGGACAAGGTCGCCGGGCTCGAGCTGGGTGCCGACGACTACCTGCTCAAGCCGTTCGCGTATGCCGAGTTTCTCGCGCGCATCCGCTCGCTGCTGCGACGCGCGCCGCGCAACGTGCGCGACATCCTGCATGTCGCCGATCTCGAAGTCGACCTGATCCGCCGCCGCGTGCGGCGCGCCGACACCCGCATCGACCTGACCGCGCAGGAATTCGCGCTGCTGCAGCTGCTCGCCGAACGCGAAGGCGAAGTGCTGACACGCACCTTCATCACGTCGCAGATCTGGGACATGAATTTCGACAGCGACACGAACGTCGTCGATGCCGCGATCAAACGCCTGCGCGCGAAGATCGACAACGCCCATGAGAAGAAGCTGATCCACACGATCCGCGGGATGGGCTACGTGCTCGAGGATCGTTCGTGACGCGCAGCAGCCCGGCCTCGTATTCGCTGCTGCGGCGCCTGACGCTGGCGTTCGCCGTCGTCGCCGCGCTCGTGTTCGCGCTGACCGGCGCGTACCTGTATCGCTCGCTGTCCGCCGAGCTGACGCGGCGCGACGACATCGAGATCTCCGGCAAGCTCAACCAGTTCCTGCAGCTTGCGCACGCGAGCGGCTCGGCTGCCGCGCTGCGCGCCGATCCGGCCGTGTTTCATGAAGTGCTGCTGTCGCATCCGGGCGTCTATCTCGGCATCTACGACGCGCGGAACCGCGCGCTCGTCGAGCATTCCGACGAAGCCGGCCACACGCTGGCGTCGGTGATCGCCGCGCCCCATCCGGCCGGCGCAACCGGCACCCCGTTCACGTGCGCGCCGCCCGGCATCGGCACGTCGCGCTGCGTGTATGCGCGCGCCACGCTGCCGTCCGGCGATGCGATCCAGGTTGCGCTTGCACGCACGGCGACCGATCGCCAGTCGTTGCTCGAAAGCTACCGCGTCGACATCTGGCTCGCGGCGGCCGCGGGCGCGCTGCTGGTCGGCGCGCTCGGTTACGCGGTCGCGTCGCGCGGCCTGCGCCCGGTCGAGAGCCTCGGCCGGCAGACGTCACGTATCGAGGCGCACAACCTGAACGCGCGGCTCGACGCGCGTGGCGGCCCGGTCGAGCTGCGTGAACTCGCGACGTCGGTCAACCGGATGCTCGACCGCCTCGAACGCGCGTTCGTGCGGCTCTCCCAGTTCTCGTCCGATCTCGCGCACGACATGCGCACGCCGCTCGCCAACGTGATCAGTTCGTCGCAGGTCACGCTGTCGCGCGCGCGCACGACCGAGGAATACGAAGCGCTGATCGATTCGAACATCGAGGAATGCGAACGGCTGCAGCGGATGATCGAGAACATGCTGTTTCTCGCACGCACCGACAATGCGCGTCAGCACCTGAAGACCGCCGAACTTGACGCGGGCGGCGAACTGCGCCGGCTCGCGTCGTATTTCCAGGCGCTTGCCGATGAAGCCGGCGTAAGCATCGACGTGCAAGGCGAAGCGACCGTCGCCGCCGATGCGACGCTGTTCCGGCGCGCCGTCAGCAATCTCGCGTCGAACGCGCTCGAACACGCGCAAGCCGGGTCGACGATCGAGCTGGCGGTGTCCACGCAAGGCGGGTATGCGGTCGTCGAAGTCACCAATCGCGGCGCCGCGATTCCACCCGAACAGGTCGAACGGATCTTCGAGCGCTTCTACCGCATCGATTCGTCGCGGCACGGCGCGGCGCGCAACGCGGGCCTCGGGCTCGCGATCGTGAAATCGATCATGGAGCTGCATCGTGGCAAGGTCGAGGTCGCAAGCCGTGACGGGCGCACGACGTTTGCGCTGCATTTTCCGCGCGGCGTCGAGGGGTAAGGCGTTTCCCGCGCGTGTCGCGTCGGCATGACGGCCGGCGCGACACCAGGCGAAGCACGACAACGCCCCTTCACTCTCCCGGTTCGCGCCGGATTTTCGCCTGGCGGCGATTGCGGTCGTTCAGTATCTGGTGCCGGCGATGGTCGGTCAGCTTCTTCCAGTCACGCGCCTCGTCGCGCGTGCGCAGGCAGCCGACACAAAAGCCCGTCCGGCCGTCGAACGCGCACAGCTCGATACACGGTGATTTCACGGCCACGGTCAGGCTGCCTTCGCAGGCGTCATCACTTCGACGGTCACGTGCGACACGCCGTCGAAACTCTCGATCAGCGCGTGGTAGAAACGCGCGTCGCGCCCCGTCTCGACGGTCTCGACCGACACGATCGCACTCATGTGGCCCGGGCCGACACGCCACACGTGAAGATCGTTGACCTTGTCGCCCAGCGCCTCGATCGCATCACGTATGCGCGCCGCCAGTTTGCGATCCACGTTGACGTCGAGCAGGATGCCGCCGGTATCGCGCATCAGCCCGTACGACCAGTTCGTGATCACGAGCGCGCCGACAATGCCCGCAACGGGGTCCATCCAGACCCAGCCGAATGCACGTGCGAGCAGCAGGCCGACGATGGCCAGCACCGACACGGCCGCGTCGGCGATCACGTGAACGTAGGCCGACCGGATGTTGTGGTCGCGATGGGCTGCCGTGTGCGAACCGTGACCGTGATGCGCATGATGGTCATCGTCGTGATCATGGTCGTGGTCGTGCCCATGATGATGACCATGACCATGCCCGTGGTGATGGCCGCCGCTCAGCAGCCACACGCTGGCAAGGTTCACCGCGAGCCCCAGCACGGCAATCGGAATCGCTTCGCCGAAGTGAATGGGTACGGGCGCCAGCAGACGCGCAACGGCCTCGTAGCCGATCAGGATCGCGATCATCGCGAGCACGATCGCGCTCGTGAACCCGGCCAGGTCGCCCAGCTTGCCGGTGCCGAACACGAAGCGCGGATCGTCGGCATGCTTGCGCGCATAGGTATAGGCCAGCGCGGCGATCAGCATCGCGCCCGCGTGCGTCGACATGTGCAACCCGTCGGCGACGAGCGCGAGCGACCCGAACAGCGTGCCGCCGACGATCTCGGCCACCATCATTGCCGAGCACAGGCCGATGACCATCCACGTCCTGCGTTCGTTCTGCTCGTGCGCCGCACCGAGGAAGATATGGTCGTGCCCCGCGCCGAACGCGTCATCCCGGAAAGCGTTCATGTCCTGCCTCGATTACTTGAAATAGCTGTGCACCACGTCGATCAGCTGCTCGGTCGCGCTGCCTTCGTGTGCGTCAGGTTCGTGCGCATCGACCAGATGCTCGCGAATGTGGTCTTCCAGCACGACGGCCAGCAGCCCGTTCATCGCGCCGCGACAACTCGTGATCAATTGCAGGACCTCGTTGCAGCCGCGCTCCTCCCCGAGCGCGCGCTCGATGGCCTCGACCTGGCCCTTGATCCGGCGCACGCGGTTCAGCAGCTTCTGTTTTTCACGAACGGTATGGCTCATCGACGACGGGCTCCTGAATAGGGAGGGGGAGTATATATCCGGAAGGGTTCCCGTATAGGGGAGAGGGGTATATTTTTTCGGGATGAAGGCTTGTCGAAAGGTATCCGCTCGGCTAGATGCGAAGCGTCAAGGCTGTTTCTCGGCGCGGGAAGTCTGGTCGTCGGCGCATCGACGCCGATGGCACCATGAGCACGATGATTGCCGGCACGTGCCGCCGTTCAGTATCTTGTGCCGGCGACGATCGGTCCGCCTCTTCCAGTCACGCACCTCGTCGCGCGTCCGCAGCCAGCCCACGCAGAATCCGATACGGCCGGCGAACACACACGGCTCGACGCACGGCGATTTCACGGCCACGATCAGGCCGCCTTCGCAGGCGCAATCACTTCGGCGATCACATGGGAAACATCGTCGAATCGCACGTCACGCGCTGCATCGGCAGTCTCGACCGACACGAGCGGGCATACGTGGCTCGGGCCGTCGCGTGGACTGCGACGGGTTTCAGCACCCGGATCAGCGCAGCGAAATCGGAATTCTCGCCGCGACCCAATCTATCGTGGTCGGCGGCATCGAGATCGTCCGCGTGCTGTCGTACGCATCCGATGCGTCGAAGTAGATCAGCTTGCCGTCGTGGATCTCGATTGGATCGTTTCCAGGCCGGCCGCCCCAGAAGACGAAAAACAGCCGGGTAGCAAGTGTCGATCCGTGCTCATCGGCCACGACGATTTTGATCTGTTCGTTTTGGTCAGCAAAGAGGACGTCGCCGCGGTGGCCACTTCCGCAGATGTTGACGATATAGGTTGTGCCATCGACCTGCTTGATGCCGCCGTTCAGTTTCGCGTTGTAGTTGTATCGCTGGCAGTCGGTTTCGTCGGTCGTGATCCCGCGAACGCTGACGAGATAGAAGATTGCCAGGAAGCCCAGCGTGACGATCGCCAGTCCTGCGCGCATCGTTCTGCTGAAATGGCCGATATTTCTGACAAGCCGGTAGAAGTAGATCACGAAGATGATCGACGTGATGGCGAAGATCGTGCTCTTCGCATGCTTGAGCGAGAAAAGCACGATCGCATTCCTGACGTCCACTGGCAAAAACATCCATGCAATGGCGACAACCAGGCATGTGACGACAACGGTCGAAACCGCTTTGAGAATGACGGCGGTCGCCTTCATTGCTCGGCCGGGACGGTTCTGCATACGGTGTCGAATTTCAGAATGATCGGTTTGTCCAGCTTGATGAGTTTAGGGCGACTGTAGACCATGAAGTCGCCACCACGATTATGCGCCGACCTCCAGTCGCGGTACGTCTTGTTATGAACTGGCCAGTAGACATCCTTCGCCAGGAACTTCCGAAAAAGGCTGGTGCGTTTGTCGATCGGCTTGTTGACCTCCTCGCCCGCGGGGAGATACCGCCATTCTTCAATAGTCGAGTTCCCGACGTTCAAGTTGCTGCTTTTGAAAAAATCGTTGACCGCCGCGGCATAGGACAGAACCATCCCGTTCCTGTTCCTGTTCCAGTGGCCGAGGTATTGGCTCTTGGAAAGCGAATCGTCGTTGAACGAATAGCTGTCTTTGATGTAGACATAGACGTGGGTAATCCGCGCGACAGGCTCGAGACAGAAGACCCTGTTCTCGCCTTCGTATTGATAAAAGCGTTCGCCGGTAACGGCCGCCTTCCCTACGGCAGCGTAGAAATTGAAGTTCGCCAGGGCGCCGGTCAAATCCGTCATCGCGGTACCGTCGAGCGTGTCGAGGGATGATACTGGCTGGTACTGAAATCCCCAGGCGATGTGAAACTGGAGCGGAGCAGTCAGAAACGGGGAGGTGTCGATAACAATACCTGCCGCGCTCACTTGTCCGGTCGAAAAACTCCGCTCGACCACGGGCGCCAGGACTTTCGTTACTGCGCGTGCGGCATTCGGCGTGTAAATCGCTTGCCGGACAAGCTGATTGAATCGTTCCGTTGCACCGCGAAATTTCAGAGCCCAATCCAGGGAAACCGTCGTGTCATCGAGCGGCTGTACAGAGTTGAGGTCGTTGTTATAGACATGTCTTGGGCTCGCAAACCATTTCCGCGCCAGCTTGGCCGAGATTGGCCAGCCCATCTTGTCCATCGCTTTGGGGATGTCCTGCAGATCGAACTCGGGCAATTTGTCGGCCTGCTCCGCGTCCCGAGGCTTGTCGTTCGGCTGCGGTTTGGCAGGCGGTTCGGTGGGCGCTGGCGCAGGGGTGGACGTGTGATGCGGCTTGACCGGTGCAGGTGCCTTGGGCGGCGATGGCGGCTCGTTCGGCGCACGCCTGTCGAACGAGATTTTTTGCTGCGTGTCGATGGGAATGCATCCGACCACTCCAGCGTGACATTTCCAACGTTTGCCGGAATAGAAGACTCCGGATTCCAGCTGGTAATACGGGACTTTTTTGACGTCGGGCATAGCGCTTGAATGATGATTCGCGAGAGAACCGGTCTCAGCGTAATCAAAACCCCGGCATTTCCAACGTCGATAACGAAGACAACTTGTCAGATCCAGCCGAACCTACGTAGGACATAGCGGTACGGGCAGTCTTCCGGCGGCACGACTGTTACAGAAGGTTTCGTCGCCACACGGCTCAACATCTCGTCCTCGAGTTCCGCAGCCCCCTCGTCTGCCAATAAGGCGACCGTGTCAGCCTCCACGGGGGCCGGACGCGTGGAGTGAAGAGATTCGCGTCGACGGGCCGCAGTGGTATGTGTCCCGCATCCCGCCACGAACGTCCTCGACGAAATCGCACCCCGATCACACGAAGATGGTCACCAACCGCCCATCGATACCGCCGCAGATGTCGGTCCATGCCAGTCGCTCCGGCATGGTTAGTCTGCCGGCCCTCAAAGGGCATTTGCAGCACGTCACCGACGAGATGCGCGTGTACTGCAGCGACGGGTTCTGCCGGACGGTCAACCTCGTCTTTGACAACGAGCACTTTCGCCTCTTTTGTGACCACTTCCGTCGGCCCCACGATCGACACATCACATCGGCCAGATCATTGCGTGCCCAGTCATTCAGCGTCTCCCCATACCCACCGACCCGACAATGCCGTACGAAATGAAGGCTTGTCGAAAGCAACCCGCTCGGCTAGACTGCCCTTCGTCTTTGGGGAGTAGCCTGCTTTCCGTCTCCGGAAAGCGAACGCGTCAACACACTCGGCCTGCGGCCGTGGCGCGTTCAGCCTGATCGGCCTGGCGAGACCATCGGCACATCGCGTCGTTCCTGGTCGGACGTCGGCGGATGTGCCATGGTTCGTCAACGTCCGACCACGGAGTCCCCATGTTCCCCGCCGCCCTCTCCCCGCGTTTCGCCGCCGTCCCCGTCCGCACGCATGCCTGCGGAGGTGCCGCATGACGTTCATGTTCGTCGAACTGGCGGTCATGCTGATCGTCATCCTCGTCGCCGCCGAGGTCTTCACCAATGCGCTCGAACATCTCGGCGAACGCCTGAAGATTTCCGAAGGCGTCACCGGTTCGCTGTTCGCCGCCGTCGGCACCGCGCTGCCCGAAACGATGGTGCCGCTGCTCGCGCTCGCCGGCGGCACGGCGAACCCGGCCGTGAACGAGGAGATCGGTGTCGGCGCGATTCTCGGCGCGCCGCTGATGCTCGCCACGCTCACCACGTTCCTGATGACGCTCGCGGTGATCCGCTCGCGCGGGCTGCGCGGCACGATCGCGCCCGAACGGACGGGTTTCGTGCGCGACCTGAACTACTTTCTCGCCGCGTTCTCGCTGGCCACCGCCGCGATGTTCGTCCCGCATCACAACAGCGCCGTGCGCGCGCTGCTCGCCGCGATGCTGGTCGGGATCTACGTGATGTATGTCGTGATGACGTTCCGTGCGTCGAGCCAGCTCGTCGATGCCGGGCATGGCACCGAGGCGCCGCACAAGATGTTCCTGTCGCGCCTGGGCGTGCCGACCAATCTTGCGACCATCGCGCTGCAGCTGCTCATCGGCGTCGCGCTGCTGGTCGGCGGGGCGAAGGGTTTCATTCACGGCGTGGAAGGCGTATCGCACGTGCTCGGCGTATCGGCCCTGCTGCTGTCGCTGATCATCGTGCCGATCGCGACGGAGCTGCCAGAGAAGGTCAACAGCGTGCTGTGGATCCGCCGCGGGAAGGACACGCTCGCGTTCGGCAACATCACCGGCGCGATGGTGTTCCAGGGCACGCTGCTGCCGGCGATCGGCATCATGCTGACGCCGTGGGAGCCGCGCCTCGAAGTGCTGACCGGCGTGATCGTCACGCTCGCGGCCGCCGCATGGCTGCGCGTCAACGCGCGCACGCGCGGGCTCGCGATCTGGGCGTTGCTGGCGAACGGCGCGGGTTACGCAGCCTATCTGTTCCTGACACTGGCCCGCTAACCCGGCTCACCCGGTACGGGCACGCTGCCCCGGTGCGAACGATGCACCGCCGCGCCGCGTGCCCGCGAGCGGTTCAGATGCGCGTCTGGTTCACACGCTGCGACAGCTGTTCGGCGCTTTCCTTGCGCTCGCTGTACCGGTCCGTCAGGTACGCGCCGACGTCGCGCGTGAGCAGCGTGAACTTGACCAGTTCCTCCATGACGTCGACGACCCGGTCGAAATACGCGGACGGCTTCATCCTGTCGTCGTCGCCGAACTCCATGAACGCCTTCGCGACGGACGACTGGTTCGGAATGGTCAGCATGCGCATCCAGCGCCCGAGCACCCGCATCTGGTTGACCGCGTTGAACGATTGCGATCCGCCGCTGACCTGCATGACCGCCAGCGTCTTGCCCTGCGTCGGCCGTACCGCGCCGACCGACAGCGGAATCCAGTCGATCTGCGCTTTCATCACGCCGGTCATCGCGCCGTGCCGCTCGGGGGAACACCACACCATGCCCTCCGACCATTGCACGAGCTCGCGCAACTCCGCCACCTTCGGGTGATGCTCGGGTGCATCGTCGGGCAACGGCAAGCCGGACGGATTGAAGATCCTGGCATCGGCGCCCATGGCCGTCAGCAGCCGCGCCGCCTCCTCGACCAGCAGCCGGCTGAACGAACGCGCGCGCAACGAACCGTAGAGCAGCACGATGCGTGGCGGATGCGTCGACGGGCGCGCGGGTTGCAGCTGGCTCGCATCCGGCACGCGAAACAGCGCGGCGTCGAGTTGCGGCAGATCGTTCAGGCGGTCAGACACGCTTGCCCTCCGCATCGATCACGATTTCGCCGTCTTCCTTCGCAAACGGCCCGTTCTGCGGATCGGGCAGGATGTCGAGCACCCGTTCGGACGGGCGGCACAGCCGCGTGCCGAGCGGGGTGACGACGATCGGGCGATTGATCAGGAGCGGATGCGCGACCATGAAGCCGATCAGATCGTCGTCGCTCCATTTCGGATTGTCGAGATCGAGCGCGTCATACGGTGTGCCCTTGCGACGCAGCACGTCGCGAACGGGGATGCCCATCGCCGCGATCAGCGCGCGCAATTCCGCTTGCCCGGGCGGCGTGTCGAGGTACAGCACGACACGCGGTTCGACGCCGCTGTTGCGTATCATCGCCAGCGTGTTGCGCGACGTACCGCAATCGGGGTTGTGATAGATCGTGATGTCGGTCATTTCCGGAATCCTGATTGATTTCACGCGCGCTCGTACCAGCCCTTCGAACGGTTGACGACGCGCACGACGAGCAGCATGACCGGCACCTCGATGAGCACGCCGACGACGGTCGCGAGCGCCGCGCCCGAGTGGAAGCCGAACAGGCTGATGGCAGCCGCCACGGCCAGCTCGAAAAAGTTGGACGCGCCGATCAGCGCCGACGGGCACGCGATGCTGTGTTTCTCGCCGACGACGCGATTGAGCCCATAGGCGAGCGCTGCGTTGAAGAACACCTGGATCAGGATCGGCACCGCGAGCAGCGCGATCACCAGCGGCTGCTTCAGGATCGCCTCGCCCTGGAACGCGAACAGCAGCACCAGCGTGGCCAGCAGCGCGGCGATGGACCAGGGGCCGATCTTCGCCATCGCGCGGTCGAACGCCGCCTGCCCCCTGGCGAGCAACAGCCTGCGCCACGCTTGCGCGAGGATCACCGGGATGACGATATAGAGCACGACCGACGTGAGCAGCGTCGCCCATGGCACCGTGATGGCGGACATCCCCAGCAGCAGGCCGACGAGCGGCGCGAAAGCGATCACCATGATGCTGTCGTTCAGCGCGACCTGCGACAGCGTGAACAACGGATCGCCGCCGGTCAGCCGGCTCCACACGAACACCATCGCCGTGCACGGCGCGGCGGCCAGCAGGATCAGGCCGGCGATATAACTGTCGATCTGGTCGGCCGGCAGCATCGGCGCGAACAGCTGCCGGATGAACAGCCAGCCGAGCAGGGCCATCGAAAACGGCTTGACGAGCCAGTTCACGACGAGCGTGACGCCGATCCCCCGCACGTGCTGGCGAACCTCATGCAACGCGCCGAAGTCGACCTTGACGAGCATCGGCACGATCATCACCCAGATCAACAACCCGACGGGCAGGTTGACCTGAGCGTATTCCAGGCGGCCGATGCGCTGAAAGAGCCCCGGCAGTGCCAGGCCCAGCGCGATGCCGAGCACGATGCACAGCGCCACCCAGACGGTCAGGTAGCGCTCGAATGATCCGATGGCGGGCCTGGCCGCCGCGGCTTGCGACGGGGCCGCGTTCGAGCCGCTCACGTGCGATCCCCGCAGCAGGCCGGCGCCGCCGTCACGCCGCACGCAGCGCCGGCGCAGCAGTTTTCGGTCAGGAACCCGATGAGGCCGCTCATCGATTCGAAGTTCGCCGCGTAATAGATGAACCGGCCATCCTGACGCGCGGTGACCAGCTCCGCATGCGACAAATCCTTCAGATGAAACGACAGGCTCGATGGCGACAGCCCGATCTGCTGGGCGATCGCACCGGCCGGCAGCCCTTGCGGCCCGGCGACGACCAGCGCGCGAAAGATGGCCAGGCGCGCTTCATGAGCAAGCGCGCCCAGGGCGCGCACGACGAGATTGGAGTCCATGGCGCGAAGGATAGCGTCTTCATTTCCATATTTCAAGAATTGTTGAAATAAAGGTGCCGAGCCCCTGTCGAACGGCATAACCGGGCTGCACCCGACCCGCCGCGCATCGCCGAACGCCGCCGCGCGAGCCGCATCCGGCCCGACATGCGCGACGCCGGTGCGGCCGCCGCCCCGGTTCACGGATCGGCGAGGCACCGGCGCGCCGTCAGGTCAGGACGCCTTCACGAGCTTGACGATCGTCAGCGTGCCGTCGACCTTCTCGATCCGCACCTTGACCTTGTCGCCCGCATGCGCGTGCTCGAGCATCGCCGCGTCCTTCGCCTTGAACGCCATCGTCATCGCAGGCATCCCGACGTTGTCGAGCGCGCCGTGCTTCAGCGTGATCCGGCCGCTCGCGGCATCGACCTTCTTCACTTCGGCATCGGTCAGCGCGGCGTTCGACTCGGCCGCACTGCCCGACGACATCTTCATGCCCGGCATGTCCATGCCGGCCATGTCGCCGGCGGCGAAGGCCGGCGCGGTGAAAGCGCCGGTCGCGAGAACGGCTGCGGTGGTGGTGACAGTGATCCACTTCTTCATCGTGATTCTCCGGTTGGGATGGATGGCACGTTCGTGCCGTGAGGTACTGCATCGGAATGCCGCACGCGGCCCGTGCTTCGCGCATGACGGCGCTGAAGCAGGAGCCAGGCGGCGGGAATGACGAACATCGACAGCAGCGGCGCCGTGACCATGCCGCCGACCATCGGCGCGGCGATGCGCTGCATCACTTCGGAACCGGCACCGTGGCCGACCATGATCGGCACGAGGCCGGCGAGCACGACGGCGACCGTCATCGCCTTCGGCCGCACGCGCAGCACCGCGCCTTCGCGGATCGCGTCGAGCAGCAGCGCGTCGGTCAGCGGTTCGCCGGCATCGAGCCGGCGCTGCAGCGCGCCCTTCAGGTACAGCAGCATCACGACGCCGAATTCGGCGGCCACGCCCGCGAGCGCGATGAAACCCACCGACGTCGCGACGGACACCGCATGGCCGAGCGCCCACACGAGCCAGAAGCCGCCGACCAGCGCGAACGGCACCGTCGACATCAGCAGCAGCGCATCGGCCGCCGAGCCGAACGTGAGAAACAGCAGCACGAAGATCACCACGAGCGTGACCGGCACGACGGTGCGCAGCCTGGCCGCCGCGCGTTCGAGATACTCGAACTGCCCCGACCACGCGATCGAATAGCCGGGCGGCAACGCGACCTGTTGCGCGACGGCCTGCTGCATCGCGCGCACGGCGCTCCGCAGATCGGTGCCGCGGATGTCGACGTACACGTAGCCGGACAGTCGCGCGTTCTCGCTGCGGATCATCGGCGGCCCGTCGGCGATCGCGATGCGCGCGACGTCGCCGAGGCGGATCTGCGCGCCGCGCGCGGTAACGACCGGCAGCAGCCGCAGGTTCTCGACCGAATCGCGGATCTCGCGCGGGTAGCGGAGGTTGATCGGAAAGCGCTCGCGCCCCGCGATCACTTCGCCGACGTCGTCGCCGCCGACCGCCGAAGACACGACCGACTGGATGTCGGCCACCGACAATCCGTAGCGCGCGGCCGCGAGCCGGTCGATATCGACGTCGATGTAACGGCCGCCGTTCAGCCGTTCCGCAAGCGCGGACGTCACGCCCGGCACGCGCTTCACCGCGGCCTCAACCTGCTTCGCGATCGCGTCGATCCCGGCCAGGTCCGGCCCGGAAATCTTCACGCCGACCGGCGTCTTGATGCCGGTGGACAGCATGTCGAGCCGGTTGCGGATCGGCGGCACCCACACGTTCGACAGGCCCGGCACCTTCACCACGCGGTCGAGTTCGTCGACGAGCTTCTCCGGCGTCATGCCGGGCCGCCATGCGCTGCGCGGCTTGAAGCGGATCGTCGTTTCGAACATCTCGAGCGGCGCGGGATCGGTCGCGGTATCGGCGCGGCCCGACTTGCCGAACACCGTGTCGACCTCGGGCACGGTCTTGATCAGCCGGTCGGTCTGCTGCAGCAGCTCGCTCGCCTTGTCGGCGGAGAGGCCCGGCAGCGCGGTCGGCATGTACAGCAGGTCGCCTTCGTCGAGCGGCGGCATGAATTCGCCGCCGAGCCGCGACAACGGTACGGCCGTCAGTCCGAGCGCGACGACCGCGACGCCGATCGCGACCCACGGCCGCCGGAGCGTCGCTTCGAGCAGCGGCCGGTACACGCGGATCAGCACGCGGTTGATCGGGTTCGCGTGCTCGTGCGGAATGCGGCCGCGCACGAGATAACCCATCAGCACCGGCACCAGCGTCACCGACAGCCCGGCAGCGGCGGCGATCGTGTAGGTCTTCGTGAACGCCAGCGGCGCGAACAGCTTGCCTTCCTGCCCTTCCAGCGAAAACACCGGGATGAACGACAACGTGATGATCAGCAGCGAGAAGAACAGCGCGGGCCCGACCTCCGCGGCCGACGTTGCGACGATCTCCCATCGTCGCGCGGCCGTGACCGGTTCGCCGGGATGCGCGTGGTCGTACGCCTCGAGATGCTTGTGCGCGTTCTCGATCATCACGATCGCCGCGTCGATCATCGCGCCGATCGCGATCGCGATCCCGCCGAGCGACATCAGGTTCGCGTTGACGCCCTGGTAGCGCATCACGATGAACGCGGCCAGCACGCCGAGCGGCAGCGACAGGATCGCGACGAACGCGCTGCGCAGATGGAACAGGAACACCGCGCAGACGATGCCGACGATGACGAATTCCTCGATCAGCTTGTCCTTCAGGTTGCCCACCGCGCGCTCGATCAGTTGCGAGCGATCGTAGGTCGTGACGATCTCGACGCCGGGCGGCAGCGAACGCTTCAGGTCGGCCAGCTTCGCCTTCACCGCGTCGATCGTCGTGAGCGCGTTCTTGCCCGAGCGCATCACGACAACGCCGCCCGTCACCTCGCCCTGCCCGTTCAGCTCCGCGATCCCGCGCCGCATCGCGGGGCCGACCTGGATGCGCGCGACGTCGCCGAGCAGCACGGGCGTGCCGGCGTCGTTCGTGCGCAGCACCACGTGCCGGAAATCGTCGAGCGTGCGCAGGTAGCCGGTCGAGCGCACCATGTACTCCGACTCGGCCAGCTCGACGACCGAGCCGCCGGACGCCTGATTCGCGTTGCCGAGCGCGTTCGCGATTTCCGCCTGCGTGATGCCGTACGCGCGCAGCCTGTCCGGATCGAGCACGACCTGGTACTGCTGCACCATGCCGCCGATGCTCGCGACTTCCGAGACGTCCGGCACGGCCTTCAGCTCGAACTTCAGGAACCAGTCGTTGAGCGCGCGCAGCTGCCCGGGATCGTGACGGCCGGTGCGATCGACGAGCGCGTACTCGTACACCCAGCCGACGCCGGTCGCATCCGGCCCGAGCGACACGGTCGCGCCGGCCGGCAGCCGGCTCTGCACCTGGCTCAGGTATTCGAGCACGCGCGAGCGCGCCCAGTACGGATCGGTGCGGTCGTCGAACAGCACGTAGACGAACGCGTCGCCGAACGACGAGTACGCGCGGACGGTTTTCGCACCGGGCACGCCGAGCAGCGTGGTCGTCAACGGATAGGTCACCTGGTCCTCGACGATCTGCGGCGCCTTGCCCGGATACGACGCCTTGACGATCACCTGCGTGTCCGACAGATCGGGCAACGCGTCGAGCGGCGTCTGCCCGACGGAGTGGACGCCCCACGCGGCGATCAGCACGGTGGCAAGCAGCACGAGGAAGCGGTTGTGGACCGACCAGCGAATGATGCGCGTGATCATCGTTCGCCTCCCTGCGGTTCGACCTTCGTCAGGCGATAACCGTCGTCGGTCTGCGTGAACGCGAAACGCACCGTCTGGCCCGGCCTCACGCCAGGGAACGCGGCGGCCGACGGCTTGCCGAACGTCATCGTCATCGCGCCCCAGCCGAGCGCCGGCACGGGTTGATGCGAGAACGTGATGTCGTCTGCCGTGACCTGTTCGACCTTGCCGGTGGTTTCGTAGATCGGTGCCGCTGCTTTCGGTGCCGGCTCGGAAGTCACCGCCGCCCCGCTTGCGCCGGTGTCGCTCCGCAGCCGCGGCAGCACGCTCTTCAGGCTCGCCTCCGAATCGATCAGGAACTGCCCCGATGCAACGACCGTATCGCCTTCGTTCAACCCGTCGAGCACTTCCGTGTCGCCGCCGATGTCGTTGCCGGTCGTCACCTGCACCGGCTGGAGCCGGCCGTCGCCGTTCTTCACGATGACGATCGTGCGCTTGCCGGTCGCGATCACCGCTTCGGACGGCACGAGCAGGCGCGACACGCTCGCCTTCCCGGCAACCCGCACGTGCATCAGCATGCCGGGCGTGAGCTTCAGCGCGGCGTTGTCGATCTCCACGCGTGCCTGCAGCGTGCGGCTGCTCGTGCTGATGCCGGGCAGCACTTCGCGGATGCGTCCGGTGAAACGCCGCGCCGGGTCGCCCGCGAACGTCGCATCGACCGGCATCCCCGGCTGCACGTTCAGCGCGAGCGCTTCCGGCACCTCGACGATGAGCCACAGCGTCGACAGCCCCGCAATCTTCGCCAGCGTCTGTCCGGGCGCGACCATCGCGCCGTCCCGCACGTTCAGCTCGCTGACGACGCCGGTTTCCGGCGCGGTCAGCACGACGTGCGTCTGCGCGCGGCCGGTGCGATCGAGGCTCGCGATCATGCCGTCGGGAATCGACAGCGCCCGCATCCGCGCGCGCGATGCATCGAGCAGGCTGCCGTCCATCCCGCCGCGCTTGAGCGCGAGGTATTCCTCCTGCGGCGCGAGCCAGTCGGGCACGAACAGCGACGCCACCGGCGCGCCCTTCGCGATGCGCTGCATCGGTGCACGCGCATAGAGGCGATCGATGTAGCCGGTGACGCGCGACTGGACGACCTCTGCGCGCGATTCGTCGAACTGCGTGGTGCCCACCGCATCGAATCCGGCCGCCGTCTGCTGACGGCGCACGGTCGCATAACGGATGCCGAGATTCTGCTGCAGGCCCGGATCGATCCGGATACCGGACGCGCCGCCGCCCTCGTCCGCATAGACGGGCTGCAACTGCATGTCCATGAATGGCGACTTGCCCGGCTTGTCGAAGTGCTGGTTCGGCACCATCGGGTCGTGCCAGTACAGCACCTTGCGGCCCGTGTTCGGGTCGGTCTTGCCGGCAGGTGCGGCGCCGGGCGCTACGGACGATGCGGCCGATACGCCGCCCGCCGCATGGCGCATGCCTGCGACGTAACCGGCTCCGAGCAGCGCCGCGGCGGCAAACGTCAACAGCGCCGCGCGTGCCAGGGATGGCTTCTTCATGAGGTTCTCCTTCACTGCGCGGCGGCCATCGTCGACGGCACGACCTGATATTCGAGCTGCGCCCAGGTCTGCGACACGTCGCGCCTGAGATCGAGCACCTGCAACTGCGCGTCGAGTTGCGCGCGCCGCGCGGCGAACGTGTCGGCGAGTGAACCCGTGCCCGCCCGGTAGGCGGCATCGGCCAGCTGCACGCGCTGGTCGGCGGCGGGCAACAGCGACGTACTCAGGTTCGCGATGCGTTCGCGGCCGCTCGCGAGCGTTTCGGACTGCGTGCGGATATCGGCCTGCACCTGGCGCAGCGTGTCCTCGTACATCAGGCGCGCCTTCGTCGCCAGTTCGGCCTTCTCGGCGACATCACGGTTCTGGCGGTTCCTGCGATTGAGCGGCAACGGAATCGTGACGCCGACGGACACCATGTTCGAATACGCGCCGCCGCGCTGCTGGTACGCGACTTCCCACGTCCAGTTCGGGCGTCGTTCGCTGTTCGCGACGGCGGTATCGGCTTCGGCGACGGCGATATCGTCGGCGGCCGTGATCAGTGCCGGCTGCGATACGCGCAGTTCGTCCGGCGGCAACGACGACACGAACGATTCCGGCGCGGGCGGCGTGCCCGTGACGTCCGACGCCGGCACGGCGGTCCAGCGCGACAACGCGATGAGCGCGGTCTGGTAGACCTGCCGCGCTTTCAGCCATTGATCCTGCGTCTGCGCGAGCATGGCCCGCGCCTGGACGACATCGGCCGCACTCGCCTTCGCGCCGCGATACGACGCCTTCGTCGCGTCGAGTTCATGGTTCATGTGATCGAGCAATGCCTGCTGCAGCGCGAGCGCCTGCTTCGCGTAGACGGCGTTCAGCCACGCCGTTGCGGTTTGCTGGCGTACGCTCGCGAGCTGCGCGAGATAGCCGGCGCGCTCGCGTCCGACCTGCTCGTTGGCCAGTGCCGAGCGCAGGCGCCGCTTGTCGCCGGACACCCACTCCTGCTCGATGCCGATGCGGCGCATCGTCATGAAGTCCTGGCCGACGGTGAAGCGCTGGCCGCCATTGACCGGCAGGTTGTCGATGCCGGCCTTGAGCATCGGGTCGGGCAGCTGGCCGGCCTTCACGGCCGCCTCCGAGCTGGCGCGCACCGAAGCCTGGGCGGCCTGCATCGACGCGGAATGATCGGTGGCGGACTGCAGCGCGGCGTCCAGCGTAAAAGGCGGTTGCTGCGCGTGAGCCGCGCCCGCAACCAGCAGCGCCGCCCAAAGCATGGGCGCGCGCCGGCGCGCACGCCGCGCAAGCGGCGTGCCGGGATGGAATGACATGGTTTAACCCCAACGGCGGAACCCCATGGGGATTCCACGTCCTGCGCACAGGACGAACCTCACCGCGAATGCGGCGAACCTATCGGATCGGGATCAGCTGATGCGTGGAGGGCGCCACAACCCGTTCGGATCGCGGACCGGGAGGATTTGCGCGTAGTGGAAGGCTACGATGCTGGCGAACGCAGCGGGACGACTGACTTCGGCGCGAGCGGCCGGATGATAGAGACTGCCGAACTGGCATTGCGCCGTCAGCTTGCAGGACAGGCCCTTCGCTTTCGCGTGGGCCTTGCCGGTGGACCACGACTGCATCGAATCGCAACCCGGCATGTCGGCGGACATGCCGGCGTCCATGTCCGTCGACATCGACATGCCCTGCTGCATCATCGGGCATTCCCCGGCCAGGCCGCTGGCTGCCAGCCCGCTGATGGGCAGCACCGCGCAGAGCAGCAGCAGGATGACGGTCCGGAGGAATTTCATGCGGGCGATTATAGCGCGGGGTTTTGCTGTGTGGCGGCGCATCGATACGGCGGAACGACGCGCCGTAGCCCCACCCATCGCGCCCACCGCACGCTACCGCGCCAACGCGTCGGCCTCCAGCACGGCGCGCACCGCCGGCCGCGCACGCACCCGCTCGTACCACGCACGCAGATGCGCATACCGGGTCAGGTCGATATCCGCGTTGTACACCGACCGCATCCATTCGGCCTTGCCCCAGCCGGTCAGCGCGAACAGGTAGGCATCGGCAACGGTGAACGTGTCGCCGGTCAGGAATGCCTTGCCGTCGAGCTGGCGGTCGATCCATGCAAAGCGGCTGTCGAGCTTCGTTCTCGCCGGATCGACGTATTTCCCCGCCTGCACCGCGTACAGCAGCGGAATGAACCCCTTGTGGATCTCGGTGCCGAGAAAATTGAGCCATTCCATCAGCCGGTAGCGCGCGAGCGTGCCGTACGCAGGCGCGAGCGCGGCTTCCGGGCGCAGATCCGCGAGATACTGCGCGATCACCGGGCCTTCGCGCAGCAGCGTGCCGTCGTCGAGTTCGAGCAGCGGCACGTAGCCGAGTTCGGTCACATCGTAGTAATTGCGCCCGTCTTCAATGACATGCTTGCGTGCGTCGACCTTGATGACCTCCGCGTCGATGCCGCCTTCGCGCAGCACGATGCAGATGGCCTGCGAACAGCTTCCGGGAGCGTGATAGAGCTTCATGCGTTTCCTTCGTGGGTTGTCCATGTATCGATTCGCCGCGACGCGGGCGCTAATATCTCGCATCGGCGCATCGCCGGGAAGACGGCAGTCGTTTGTGCCGTAGTCACAAAAAATTTACCGACCAGGATTCAGCACGATGAAAACGAGTGCGACCGGATGTTCCGTTGAAGAAGCGATGCGCCTGCTCGGCGGCCGCTGGCGGCTGCTGCTGGTGTCGTATCTGCTCGACGGGCCGCGACGCTTCAGCGACCTGCGCCGCGACATGCCCGGCATCTCGCAGCGCATGCTGACGCTCGACCTGCGCGCACTCGAAGATGCCGGGCTCGTGCGGCGCACCGTTTATCCGGAAGTGCCGGTGCGGGTCGAGTACGACCTGACCGCCGACGGCGACCGGCTGCGGCCCGTCGTCGAGGTCATGCGCGAATTCGGGCTGTGGCTGAAGGCGCGCGATGCCGCTGCGTCGTGCGACACCGGCGCGACGCCCGGCGCGGCGGCAGCGATCGGAACGGCCCTTCATTCGAACCGATAACCCCTACCACCCTTACGCAGGAACCCCGTTCATGGAACTTCACGCCACCGTCGGCGCGGCGACGTCCGATCTCGACGACGACGAAAGCTTCGCCAACATCTACTGTCACGACGCCGAGCAGGACTATTGCTTCGCGCTGTCGCGCTTTCCGGACGACACGCTGATCGAAGTGATGGTGCGCGACCAGATCACCTGGCGCGTCAAGGATCTGTCGGTGAGGCTGACGGACGACACGATCGACATCGAGATCGAACCCGGCATCGCCGCGCGACTCGATGGCCAGACGCGTTACGTGATCCATCTCGCGCCCGGCCAGTACGATCCGGTCACGCTGCGCGCCGCGCTGAAGGAGATCTTCGCGGGGAAGAGCGGGTTTCAGGACGACAGCACGCGCGGCTAACGGCTCAACCGCACCGTCATCGTCGCCTTCGCGAGGGCCTGGTAGTGAGCGGTATAACCGACGACCGCGGGCGTCGCGTCGTGCTCGACCGGCAGCTTCGCCACCTTGAGCGCGGTCAGCGTAATGACGTAGCGATGGGTGTCGCCCTGCGGCGGGCACGGGCCCAGATAGCCGACATGGCCGGTGTCGTTCTTCATCGGGACGGCACCCGCCGGCAGTCCGGCAACGTCATTGCCCGAACCGGGCGCGATGCCATGCGCCGACGCCGGTATGTCGGCGACGACCCAGTGCCAGAAGCCGGAGCCCGTCGGCGCGTCGGCATCGAACATCGTCAGCAGGTAGCTTTGCGTGCCTTCCGGAACACCGCTCCACCGTATGGAGGGCGAAATGTTCTGACCGTGGCAGCCGAAGCTGTCGGATACCTGCGCGCGACCAAACGCGCCGCCGGCAAGCTCCGCGCTTTCGATCGAGAAATCGCCCGCCCGCGCCGTACCGGCAGCGAGCATCGCAACGCAAAGGGCGAAACCGGGCTTGAATATCGTCATCGTCACCTCACCAGCAAGCAGGAATGGAACGGACATTCTTGCAATCGCGCCGGCCCCGAACAAGGCAAGCAAACGTACCGGTATGGCGACTACCCGGCAACGTCCGGCCATGCCGGCCCCGCTCGCGGAAAGCGCCGGATGCCGGTACATTGGCGGCAAACGGAAGTCGGGGCCGGCCGCTTCCATCCTCATTCACGCCCTTCACGCCTGATCCGACCATGACGCGCCCTTCACGACTGCGTTCGCTGCTCCACGGCTCCATGCTGTTCGTTGCCTGCGCATCGATCGCGCCCGCCGCGCAGGCGGCCAAACCGCTGCTCACGTTCAAGGTCGACGACACCGTCACGGCCCGCGTCGAACGGGCGGACAGCGAGCACATTACCGTGCGCTTCCTGCCGAGCGGCAAGACGCAGACGCTCGACGTGACCGCCGCCGACGAGGAAGGCCGCTATCACCTCGCGTCGGACGACTACAACTTCGATGGCCACCGCGATCTCGCGATGCACGCGACGCTCGGCATGGTGAACGACGGCTACGGCATCTACCTGTACGACACCGCGCGCCAGCAGTTCGAGCCGTTGCGGATGCCCGCGAGCGACATGCCGCACGGCAATTGCGACGGGCTGGTCAACGTGCAGGCGAAGCCGAAGGAGCGCACGCTGTACAGCTCGTGCCGCGGCGGCCCGATCTGGTACACCGATGCGTATCGCTTCGACGGCAGCGGCAGGATGTACCTGTACCAGTCGAGCGAAGCGATACCGGACGAGCTGCGCGACCTGCTCGACACCGACAACGGCCCGTCGTCGATGCTGTTGACCTACGACGCGCAAGGCAAGCGTGTCGCGCGCCGCCCCGACGCCTATGGCGGCGGCACCGTCACGTTCAAGGTGCGCCCGGCACGCCTGCCGCTGCACGATGCGATGACCGATGCGCCCACGCGTCGCTATGTCGTCGCGGGCGACACGGTGGAGGTGATCGACGCGAGCGCCGATTTCCAGTGGTTGAAGGTGCGGTATCGCAACCCGCATGCGGGGGCGGTGCAGGGCTGGGTCAGTGCGAAGGAGGCGATGGGCAACTGATGCAAGCGGCGGCCTATTCGCCACGCCTTCCCACATATTGAACGCAGAGCATCCCATTAATAGGGATACCTGCCCAAATGTTGACGCGCTTCCCGCCGCGGCTCTAACGTTCGCCCCAACGCCATTCGATTCGGTCGCCCCGCTCGCGGGCGACGGCCGGGCACAGAACACAGGAGACAACCGTGGCCCAATCCGCGTCACGCACCCACGCCAACCCGCCGGATCAATTGCCCGCCCACGCCGGCATCGCATCCGGTTCAACCGCCCGCGCGGCCGCCGCGCAGGCGGCGCCGCCCAGCCGCAAGCGCCTGCTGATCCTCGCGCTGCTGTTCGTCACGGTCGTGATCAACTATCTCGACCGCAGCAACCTGTCGATCGCCGCGCCCGCGCTGTTCAAGGAACTGAACATCGATCCCGTGCGCGCGGGCCTCGTGTTTTCCGCGTTCGGCTGGACCTACGCGCTGATGCAAGTGCCGGGCGGCTGGCTCGTCGACAAGGTGTCGCCGCGCGTGCTGTATGCCGGCGCGCTCGCGCTGTGGTCGGCCGCGACGTTGCTGCTCGGCTTCGCCGGTTCGTTCGTCGGGCTGGTCGTGCTGCGTCTCGCGGTGGGCGCGCTCGAAGCGCCGGCCTACCCGATCAACAACCGCGTGGTGACGACGTGGTTCCCGACCCGCGAGCGCGCGAGCGCGATCGGCGGCTACACGTCGGGCCAGTTCGTCGGGCTCGCGTTCCTCACGCCGGTGCTCGCGTGGCTGCAGGTGCATCTGGGCTGGCACATGGTGTTCGTCGCGACAGGCCTCGCCGGCATCGCATGGGCCGCGATCTGGTATGCGGTGTATCGCGAGCCGCGCGCGTTTCGTGGCGTCAACACGGCCGAGATCGCGCTGATCCGCGACGGCGGCGGCCTCGTCGATCTCGAAGACCGCATCGCGGCGCGCACCGAGCGCGCACCGTCGACGTGGCGCGACCTCGGCGTCGTGCTCGGCCGGCGCAAGCTGTGGGGCATCTATCTCGGCCAGTTCGCGCTGAACTCGACGCTGTGGTTCTTCCTCACGTGGTTCCCGACCTACCTCGTCAAGTATCGCGGAATGGACTTCATCAAGTCGGGCTTTCTCGCGTCGCTGCCGTTCCTCGCCGCGTTCGTCGGCGTGCTGTGCTCGGGCGTGCTGTCGGACTGGCTGATGCGTCGCGGCGCGTCACAGGGCTTCGCGCGCAAGCTGCCGATCATCTCGGGGCTGCTGATCTCGACCTGCATCATCGGCGCGAACTACGTCACGTCGACCGGCTGGGTGATCGCGTTCATGACGATCGCGTTCTTCGGCAACGGCTTCGCGTCGATCACGTGGTCGCTCGTGTCGGGGCTCGCGCCCGCGCGGCTGATCGGCCTCACGGGCGGCGTGTTCAACCTGATCGGCAACCTGTCCGCGATCGCGACGCCGATCGTGATCGGGCTGCTCGTGAACGGCGCGGACTTCTCGCGCGCGATCACCTATATCGCCGCGATGGCACTCGCGGGCAGCCTGTCATACGGTTTGCTCGTCGGCAAGGTCGAACGCATCGACGCATGAGCCTCGCGAGGGCGGCACACGCGTGCCGCCCTCCCTCGCCGCCGCCCGCGTGCCGCGTCAGAACCGCTGAAACCCGTCGCGCGCGAGATCGTGCGGATTGCCCGCCACGTAGTCGAGTGCGCACGCGTCGGTATCGATGCCGACGGTCAGCAGCGTCTCCCAGCGCTCGGTGTCGGGCATCGACGGATCGGCGTGGAAGCACACGACGGCCTGATCGCCCGCCGCACCACACATTGCCGCCGCGCGCTCGCGCACATCGGCGCTCGTCATCCCGTTCACGACTTCGTTCAGGTGCGCGAAGCGTTCGCGCGTGGTCGAGCTGTCGGGCATGCACTCGCCGCCGCTCAGCGCGCGATCGAGGAAGTGGTTCGTATGCAGCAGCCAGCCGTCCGGGCGCGGCACCACCACGCCGATTCCCGACGGACTCAGCTCGATGCTCGCCGCGCGCGGGTTCGCGTCATGCCGCGTGAACACGGTCAGCACCGTGGACGCGCTCACGCGTGCGGACCGGGCGAGCTCGATCGCCTCCTGGACCGTCGTCGCATCCTCGAGCAGGCGCCGCGCGATCGCGTGCACGGGCACACCGGCGCTGTCGTTGTCGCTCGCGTGATGCAGGATGTTGAAGTGCAGCCCGAGCCCCGCGCTGTTCACGCCGAGCTTCGCGAGCATCCCGAACTCGGAGAACAACTTGACGGTGCGGCCGTGCGGCGTCGCGAACCGCATCAGCAGCCCCTGCGGCGCGAGGCTGTCGTGCCAGTCCCACGTCTGCAGCGTGCGCGGCGCGTGCGGGCCGGCCGGCGCGTAGACGGTCGTCGAGCACTCGCCTTCGGCCGACGCGGGCGCGGTCGCGAGAATCTCGGTGCGCGCGTTCAGGCACGCGAGCTGCCAGCGCGGCAGGTCGACGCCGTCGGCGATCGCCTCGACTTCGGCGGCCAGGCGCGGGCACCACGCACCGAGCGCGGCCAGGCTCGCTTCGCCGATCTCCCGCGCGCGCTGCGGCTCGATGCCGAGCTTCGGGAAGAACGCGAGGTAAAGCGCGACCGTCTCGCGAATCTCGGCGGCGAAACGCGCGCCGATCAGGCGGCCGCGCTCGTACGGATCGGTGAGGTCGGTCACGAAGGTGTGCAGCTTCAAGGTCAAATCTCCTGGGTTGAATGCGTTCCGGGCCCGCGCGGCCCGGAACGTGATGCATGGCGCAGCCGGTCGGCCGGCATTTGCACCGGCCGGAACGGCGAGACCAGTCGGAACGGTCAGAACGAATAGATGAACTGCATCCCGGCCAGGTCGTTGCTGCGCGCGTACGTGCCGTTGCTCTTCAGGAACACCGGATGGTTCGCCGCGTCGTGGCGATACTCGAGCTTCACGGTGATCTGCTGCGTCGGATAGAACAGCAGGTCGGCCGTGATCGCGTAACGCTGCGCGCCCTTGCACTCGGTGCCGTTCGTCGACGAACCCTGGAAGCACGCCGGATCGATGCCGAAGCCGCTCGCCCCGTTCACCGACGGATTGCCGCCCGCGAGCCCGTACTGGATGTTCGTGCCGCCGCCGCCGTTCGACGTGTTGTTCAGGTAGTCGAAGCGCAGCGTCGCGCCCATGCGGCCGACCCATGCCTGCGTCCACTTCGTATGGCCGAGCAGCGACATCCCGTACCAGCGTGCGGTGCCGCCGTTCCACGCGCCCTTCTGCAGCTCGCCGTAGTCGACCTGCGCGTTGACCTGCGTCTTGTCGTGCGTATAGGTCACGTCGGCTTCCACGTACTTGTAGAGGCCGGTCGGCGAGGAGCCGTTGCACTGGTAGCCGTAGCCGCCCGCCGTCGCGCACGGCGAGAACAGCGACTGCCGGCCCAGCATCCCGGAAATGCCGAAGTCGAAGGCGGTCGACGTCGCGTTGTCGAAGCGCGCGGTGATCGTCGGCGTCCAGTTGGTCTTGGTCGTGTTGTTCGCCGCGTTCGCGATCGCGCCGGCGGTGCGCAGCACCTCGTTGCCGATCACGACCTGCCAGAAGCGCGTCATCGCCGCGTTGGAGCCCTTCAGGCCGACGCCGATCAGGTTGCCCGGTTCGCTGAAGTCGTACAGCAGCCCGTGCGTGAGCGTCAGCATCTGGGTCGACGGCTGCACCTCGTAGCCGGCGAGGCTCGGCATCATCCCGATCTCGAAGGTGCGCGTCGTGCTGAGGGGCACGGTCACCACGGCCTGCGTGACGATGTTGTTGCCGACGCCGCCGTGCGAATTGCTGAACACGTTGCCGAAGCCGCGGTTCGGCTGGATCACGACCTCCGCCGACGGCGCCATCGGGCCGACGCCGAAGGTCTTCTTGATGTCGAGGTAGACGTCGCCGATCGTGCTGTTGAAGTAGTCGTACGCGCCCGGATCGTGGTTCAGGAACTGGAACCCGGACGTGCGCTGCGCGCGGTTGAACAGGTACACGGGATCGACGTAGCCGGTGATGCTCAGGCCCGCGAGCGGGCCGGTCGTCGCGGCTTCCTGCAGCGAGTCGACCTTCAGCGACGCGTTCGCGATCTGCTCGCGCATCTGCTGCAGGTCGTCGTTCGTGAACGCCGGTGCGGAATCGGCGGCCGGCGCGGCGGCGGCGGCCGTGTTGATCGAACCGATCCTTGCGCCGCTCGATGTTGCGGTGGCTGCGGTGGCTGCGTTGGCGGCCGTCGCGGCGCCGGGCGCCTGCGCGGCCAGCATGCTCGCGCGCAGTGCGTTCACCTGCTGCTGCAGCGCGGTGACCTGCGCCTGCAGCGCCTTCATCCTGCTCGCATCGGTCGCCTGCGGCGTGTGCGCGAATGCCGTGGCCGCGTCGAACGCGAGCAGGCACAGCGCCGTCATGTGTTTGAGTTTCATGTTCTGGGTGGTCGTCGGGACGAGCGCGCCCCCGCCCGCCGCGATCAGCGGCGGGGCGCGCGAAAGGTGTGCGGGAAGCGGGGAAGCGGCGGCCGGCTTACTCGGTCTTCAGCTTCGTCCAGAGGCGGTTCTGCAGACGCATCAGCTCAGGCGGAACCGGCTTGCTGAGGCTCAGCTTGCGGATCACGTCGGCGGGCGGGAACACGGCCGGATCGCTCGTCACTTCGGCGCGCACGAGGCGCTTCGACGACGGCACGGCCGACGGGTACGACGTGTCGTTGGTCAGGTTCGCGCTCTCCTTCTCCGACAGCACGAAGTTGACGAACTTCAGCGCGGCGTCCGGGTGCGGTGCATCCTTCGGCACGGCCATCATGTCGAACCACATCGCGCTGCCCTCGGTCGGGATCACGTACTTGATGTGATACGGCTTCTTCGCGACAGCGGCTGCGATCCGCGCGGAGTTCACGTCGCCCGACCAGCCGAGCGCGAGGCAGATGTCGCCGCCCGCGAGATCGTTGATGTAGCTGCTCGAATTGAACTGCGTGATGTACGGGCGCACCGACTTCAGCAGTTCGTACGCGGCCTGGTAGTCGGCCGGGTTCGTCGTGTTCGGGTCCTTCTTCAGGTAGACGAACGCCATCCCGAACGCATCGACCGGCGAATCGAGCACCGACACGCCGCAGTGCTTCAGCTTCTGCGCATACTTCGGATCGAACAGCAGCGCCCAGCTGTCGAGCGGCGCGTCGTTGCCGAGCGCCGCCTTCACCTTCTCGACGTTCATCCCGAGCCCGTCGGTGCCCCAGGTCCACGGAATGCCGTACTGGTTGCCCGGATCGTCCTTCGCGAGCGCCTTCAGGATTTCCGGATCGAGCAGCCCGTAGTTCGGCACCTGGCTCTTGTCGATCTTGCGGAAGATGCCGGCCTGCAGCTGCCGCGCCCAGAAGATGTCGGACGGCACGACGACGTCATAGCCCGACGTGCCCGACAGCAGCTTCGCCTGCAACGTCTCGTTCGAATCGAACTCCTGGTAGACGACCTTGATGCCGGTCGCCTTCTCGAAGTTCGCGATCGTCGCCTTGCCGATCGAGTTGCCCCAGTTGTACACATTGACGACGTCCGCCGCGTGCGCAACCGGCGCGCCGGCCCACAGCACGCCGCCCAGCGCGAGCGCCGCGCATGCCGTTCCCAGATGCCTGCTCCAATCCCCTGCCATGGTTTCCTCCGTCGATATCATGATCCGCTCGCAATGAACGGTGTGTGCTTCGGTCCGGAAAAATGTAGCCAGAGGAAATTGGCCGGTCTGCCCTGCCAATAGGGGGACACGCCGCACAATCGGCGCATCCGCTTCCGGCCGGATGCGCCGAGCCGCGAAAAACGAAAGCATCACGAAAGATTCCGTCGCCGCTTCGTCAGCCGGGATGCCCGTTCAGGACGCCTGCATACCCGTGCGCGCGCCGAAATCGTCGCCCACGTGCGTGATGCGGCCGCCCATCATCGTCAGCCCGACGTCGATGCGGCCGATGTCGTACTGGCCGACCTCGAACAGGTCGTTCTCGAGCACGACGAGATCCGCGCGCTTGCCGGGCGTCAGCGAGCCGACCTCGTGCTCCATCCCGAGCTGGTATGCGCCGTGGATCGTGTACGCGGCGATCAGTTGCGGAATGCTCAGGCGCTCGGCGATGTCCGGAAACACCGGCGCATCGGGCTCGCCAGCGAGCTGGCGCGTATGGCCCGACTCGATGTGTTCGAGCGGCTTGTGCTGGCAGCGGCACTGGCATGCGAGGCCGTCCATTCCGATCGACACCGTCACGCCTTCGTCGAGGAACGTGCGGAACTTGTACATGCTGCTCCAGCGCTCGTGGCCGTAGTGGTCGCGCAGCTGCTCGGTGTACGCGTCGACCACGCCCCATTGCAGCTGCGTGTTCGCCATCACGCCCGCGCGGCGGAAGCGCGGGATGTCGTCCGGATGCGTGAGGAATGCGTGCGTGATCACGTGGCGGCGGTCGCGCGGCGGGTTCGTGCGGTTCACCGCGTCGAAGCCGTCGAGCGCCATCCGCACGGCCGCGTCGCCGACGCAATGGACCATCACGTTCGCATTCGCGCGATCGGCTTCGAGCAGGTAGCGGTTGAACGTGTCGGCCGGCATCGTCGGCGCGCCGCAGGTGTCCGGGCGGTCCGCGTACGGTTCGAGCAGGTACGCGGTGTGGTTCGCCTCGGTGCCGTCGAGGAACAGCTTCAATGCGCGCGCCTTCACGAGCGGCGAATCGTACTGCTCGCGATACCGGACGAGCGTGCCGACCGGGTCGTCGATCTCGCCGATCACTGCGACGCTGCCGACCACCCGCAGCTTCAGGTCGCCCGCGCGCTCCATCGTCTGCAGCGTCTCGTACAGCAGCGACTGGTCGCCGCTCGCGTCGAAGAAGCCCGCGTCGAACACGGTCGTCACGCCGGCTGCGCACAGCTTCTTCTGCCACGGCGGGATCGATTTCAGGTACAGGTCGATGCCGGTCGGCAGCAGGCCGGCCGCGCTGATCCGCTGCATCAGCAGCGAGTACGCGGCGCCGTCGACGATCAGGCCGGTCGGCTCGCCGGTCGCCGCGTCCTTCTCGAACCAGCTCGCGCCTTCCTGCACAGGCGGCGTCGACGCGTCGATGCCGGCGATCTCCAGCGCCTTCGAGTTCACCCACATCGTATGGAAATCGGTCGACAGCAGGCACACGGGACGATCCGCGCAGATCGCGTCGAGCGTCTCCTTGCGCAGCAGCGCCGGCGGAATCGTCGCCTGCACCCAGCCCATCCCGGTGATCGCCGGCTCGTCCGGATGCGATTCGACATACGCGCGCAGCGCGCCGAGTACCTTCTGCGGATCCTCGTCGTTCACGAACGCCTGGAACGCGAACGCGGTCGTCTCGAAGTGCCAGTGCGATTCGACGAAGCCCGGCAGCACGAGCCGGCCGGCCGCATCGACGACCTTCGTCCGCGCGCCGACGTACGCCTGCACGGCCGCCGTGTCGCCGACATGGACGATCCGGCCGTCGCGCACGGCGACGGCCTGCGCCCAGGGCTTGTGCGGATCGACGGTATAGACCTTCGCGTTGGTCAGAACGAAATCCGCCGGCGTCGTGGCGGCGTGCGTCGGTTGCATCTGCATGGCCTGTCCTTTCTGGTCATCAGGTTTTCGAAGTGCTTTCACTATAGGCAGACGATTCGCGCCGGTATGCCCCCCCGCCGCCGGGGCTTGGACGAATTCCGGCCGCCGCACGTTCGGTCTTGTCGTCGTTTTGGGGACAACGCACGAAATCCGTGGGGGTGATCCGGTGAATTCCCGGCTGACGCGTGCACGGCGTTCGCGTAACGTCGCGCTGTCTCCCGACCGCCTTCGTCCGACCATGCGACTTCTCCAGCCCGACCCTGCCGCCCGCGGCCACTACCTGATCGGCGTGCGTCCCGACTCACTCGGCGCGACGCTGCGCGCGGTCGGCACGCCGGATTTCGTCGGCGCGGTCACGGAGTTCGTCAACGACAGCATCGATGCCGACGCCGTGCACCTCGAGCGCTGGCGTGCCGATACGGGCAGCACGTCGGGTTTCGTCGTCGAGTGGCTCGGCAGCGGCAGCCTGCGCTTCGCGGCCGATACGCTGCGCGTGATGGACATCTACTACCAGGACTATTGCCAGGCCGATCCGCTGGTCGCGCCGCTGCGCGGCAAACCCGGCACGCTGCTCGTGCAGCGCCATGTCGACGGCATCGCGCAGGGCGAGTTCCGCCGCCGGATCTTCGACGAGCCCGGCATCGGGCAGGAATGCCTGCTCGTGCACGGCAACGCGCACCTGCAATACGCGCTCGGGCTCGCGCGCACGGTCGGGCGCGCCGCGTTTACCACGGACGAGCTGTTTCACTTCCGGCAGATGGTCGACCTGCTGTTCCCGATGTTCGAGCTGCATGCGCGCACCTGTGCGGCGCGGCGCGTGGCGGCGGTGTCGGTGAATACCGCGTCGCAGGCGGGTTTCGATGCGCGCCTCGAACGGCAGGATGTGCAGCTGTCGCGCCGCGAGCACGAGATCTGCCGGCTGATGCTGTGCGGGCGCTCGGTGCCCGAGGCCGCGCAGCAGCTCGACGTGAAGCTGTCGACGGCCGAGTCGTACGTGAAGCGCGCGTTCGCGAAGCTCGGCGTGCGCACGCGCCGCGAGCTGTTCGACTGGGTACTCGTCGACTGCTGAACGCGCGGCCTGGATTTACGCGGCCAGCGCGGCCGCCTTGATGTTGAAGGCGCGCAGCAGGTCCTCGCAGAACGCGTCGACGATCGGCTTGTCGCTCGTGCTGCGCTTCATCGCGAGATGCAGCGGCACGTCGAAGCTGAACGTCGCGCGGCCGACGGCCTTCACGAGCCCGCGCTGCTCGAACGGCTCCGCGTAGTGCGCGGGCAGGTAGCCGAGATGGCCGCCCGACAGGATCAGGATCGTCGCGGCCTCGATGCTGTCCGCGCTCGCGGTCACGCGCCGCTCGGGCAGCGGATACTGCTCCTCCGGCACCGGATAGGTGCGCCACACCCAGTCGTGCAGTTGCAGGTCGTCCGCCGTCACGGGCCGCGACGCATGGAACAGCGGATGCCCGCGCCCGCAGTAGATCACCTGCTGCTCGGTGAACAGCGGCGTATAGAGCAGCCCGGGCACGCGATGCCAGAAATACCCGATCGCGAGATCGAGCTGGTTGTTGACGAGGCTTTCCTCGAGTTCCTGCGGCGACGCGACCTTCATCGCGAACGTGACGGCCTGGTCGCGCTTGCGGAATGCGCCGATCGCATCGGCCACGCGCGCGTTCTCGACGAGCGGCGCCTGGCCGATCAGGCCGATCGACAACGTGCCGACCAGCTTGCGGTCGATGTCGCGCACACGCGCGACGAATTCGGAGGTCGCCGCGACGAGCGTGCGCGCGGTGGCCGCGAAGCGTTCGCCCTTCGACGTCAGGCGAAAGCCGCCGCGTCCGCGATCGCAGAGCTTGAAGCCGACGCGCGCTTCGAGCGCCGACAGTTGCGTGCTGATGGTCGACTGCCGCACGCCGAGCGACGCCTCGGCGGCCGTGATGCCGCGTGCGTCGACGACGGCCAGAAAGACCCGGATGAGCCGGAGATCGAGATCGGAAGTATTCGAGAACATGCCTGAAGCCGCTGCGCGTGTGCGCGTTGCCCGGCCGGCACGACGCGCATCGCGCGCCACGCCCGCCGCCTTCGCCGATGAACCGGACCGGACGCGCGCCGCCATCGGCAGCGGCGCGCGTCGAAACCGTCATTCAGGTGCCACCGCGAGCGCGCGTTCCATGCCGAACACGGCCGGCCGCAGCCGCCGGTAGCACAGGAACGCCACCGCGCACAGCACGATCGCCGCGATCAGCGCCGACTGCGTGCCTGCGCGCTCGATCAGCGAGCCGCCCGCGACCGAGCCGACGCCGTAGCCGAGCGCGACGCAGCCCGGCGACAGCGCGGCCGACTTGCCGACCAGGTCGTACTGCGGGATCGTCGCGTAGATCAGCAGCGCGCCGCCGGTCCAGCAGCCGATGAACACGACCGCGCCGAGCGTGAACGTCATGGCCGATGCCGGCATCGCGAGCAGCACGGCCGCGACCGCGCAGCCGCCGAGGTTGACGAGCGCCCAGCGGCGCAGGCCCGCGCCTGCGCCGAGCTTCGGCATCGCCGCGCAGATCACGAGGCTCGCGATGTTCGCGATGCCAAGCACGAGCGACACCGACCTGCCGCTCAGGCCCGCCGCGGTGCCGATCTTCTCGAGGAAGGTCCACACGACGCCGACGACGCCGTACAGCGCGAGCTGCGCGCACAGCACGAGCATCGCGCCCCGGCGGTCGATGCGGCCGGCGACGCCGGCTGGTGCCGGGGCGGCCAGCGTCTCGCCCCGGCGAAACAGCGGCGTCGCGAGCACGAATACGCCGAGCACGCATGCGACGAAACCGAACACGCCGTGCGCGCCCCATGCGTCGCTCAGCATCGGGAAGATGTAGGCCAGCAGCACCATGCTCCACGTCACCTGCCCCATCAGCATGATCCCGAGATTGCGTTCCGGCGCGCGCGAGTACGACAGGTAGCGCAGCGCGATCCCGTTCAGCCCGCCCGAGCCGACGCCCGCGATGAACTGCAACGCGGAATACGCGACGAGCCCGTGCGTCGCGAGCGTGCCGAGGTTCGCGCCGGCCGCGAGCGTCACCGCGCCCGCGAGCACCCACCGCACCGGCTGGCGGCCGAGCACGAACGCGACGAGCAGCGTGCCCGTCGATTCGCCGAGCACCTCGACGAAGCTCGACAGCCCGAGCGCCGCTTCGCCGAAGCCCCAATGGCGTTCGACCTGCCCAACGATCGCGGGCAGGCCGAGGAAGACCGTCGGCCCGAGGATGCCGAGCAGCAGCATCACGACGACGAACGGCGCGCTTTCCTGTCGCGCTTCGTCCTGCAGGTTCACTACGTTCATTCGGTGTCTCTCTCCGTGTCCGCGGCGCGGACCGTCTCCTCGAGGGAGTCGGGTATGGCGGCGGCCCGGCCCGGGCCGCCGTGTCGCTTACATCGGGAAGCCCATCGCCTTGATGCCGCTGATCCACGCGCGCTTCCAGCCGCCTTCCGCATCCGCGCCGTCGAACGCATGGAACGTGATCTTCGCGGCGACCCAGCGCATCGGCTCGGGCGGGATGTAGCTCGGGCTCTGGTTCGCGATGTCGAGCTTGCGCTCGGGGCTGTCGCGATCGAACAGGATGTTCAGCCCCATGAACGCGCCGAACCGGCTCGCCGCGACGCCGAAACCCGTATAGCCGGCGACGAACACGGCCTTGTCGCCGAGATAGCGCTTCGCGAACACCGAGCCGCGCGAACAGTAGTCGATCGGGCCGCCCCACGCATGCGAGAAGCGCACGTCGCTCAATTGCGGGAAGGTGCGGTAGAACGCTTCCGCGAGCCGGTAATACGTCTCGCGCCGGCCGTCCTGATGCGGTTCCGGATCGCCGTCGAAGTGATAGCTCACCAGGCCGCCGAAGATGATGTTGTTGTTCTTCGTCAGGCGGAAATAGTTGAGCTGCGTGCGCGTGTCGTACACGCCCTGGCGATTCTTCCAGCCGATCCGCGCGAGCTGCTCGTCGGTGAGCGGCTCGGTGGCGAGCACGTGGTCGCGCACCTGCATCACGCGGCGGTTGATGTCGGGAATCCCGACCTTCGCGGTGCCGCTGCCGAACACGACGCGCGGCGCGCGCACGCTGCCCTTCGGCGTCTTCACGAACACGGTGCTGCCTTCGTCGGTCACGGTCACGAGCGGCGTGTGCTCGTACAGCTTCACGCCGAGCGACAGCGCCGCGCGCTTCAGCCCCCACGCGAGCTTCGCCGGATGCACGATGCCGCTGCGGTTACGCGACCACAGCGCGCCCGCGAACAGCGGTGAATTCAGTTGTTCGAGCGTTTCGTCGCGGTTCAGCAGCACGACGTTGTGGCCGTACTCGCGATGCAGGTCGTAATCGCCCTTCAGGTGCGCGATGTGCTCGGGATCGACCGCGACCGTCATCTCGCCGTTCCACTCGATGTCGGCGTCGATGTCGTAACGCTTCAGCGTTTCCTCGAAGCCGTCGAGGTTGTGATGGCCGAACGCCTCGAGCTGCGCGATGTCGTTCGGGAACACGCGCACCGCATTCGGCAGCCCGTGCATCACCGACGTCGAGATGATCCCGCCCGCGCGGCCCGATGCGCCGTGCGCGACCTTGCCGGCCTCGATCAGCACCACGTTCAGGTGCGGCATCTGTTCCTTCGCCTGCACGGCCGACCACAGCCCCGTGAAGCCGCCGCCGACGATCAGCAGGTCGGCGCTCACGTCGCCGACGAGTTCCGGCTCGGTGGCCGGCGCGGCCGGGTTGTCGAGCCAGTACGGGAACAGCTTCGTATTCGCGAGCGCCGCCTCGACGCCCAATGCGACCGGCGCGCCACGCAATGCGTGCGCCTGCGCCGGTGCAGTCTCTCTTGCCTTGACTTCCATTTCCATGATCCCTGCCATCACACGCGGAAACGAAACCGCCGCCGGGCGCGCGTCACACGGACGACGACACCCCGGCGGCGGCTTCGGCCATCACGACTTCTCGAGCAGCACGTAGAACTTCTTCGCGTCCTCGATCGTTTCCCAGCGGCCCGCGAAGCCGGCCGGCAGCAGATAGCCCTGGCCCGGCGTGAATTCCTTGCGGTTGCCTTCGACGTCGGTCAGCGCGATCCGGCCCTCGACGAGCCACACCGCTTCGTCGGCCGCGGTTTCCGGAAACTCCACCGAGCCGACCTTGCCTTCCCACCAGCCGATGAGGTAGTTGCCGCTCTTGCCTTCCGCCGCGCGCCAGTCGCTTTCGTCCATCCCGAAGTCGAGCTTCGTGAATTCGCCGATGCCTGCGCCGAGCGGCAGGATGTCCTTGATCAGTTTGGTCATCAGAATCTTTCGTCTCTTGATTGAAAAAAGCAGAGACAAAGTTACTCATTTACACTGCCCCGGTATGCCCCCCTCCGGGGGGGACAAGCGGTGTTTTCCGGGGCCAGGCAGGTCGCCAGGACACCCGCCGGGATTTCCCCCTAATGACGTTTTGCGTGGCCGACGCTACAATCCGCCGGCTTTTCACCGGGGAACCGCATGCTGCTCAACGTGAACCCCTTCCACCGCGACAACGACCGCTTCAACGTGTCGTTCAAGGCGCTGGGCGAGCTGATCGAGACGGTCGGCACGCCGCACTTCGTGCCGCGCCTCACGCAACTGCTCAATGAAGTGGTGCCGCTCGACGTCGCGCACGTCGAACGCTCGCGCGTCGACGGCTCGATGCCCACCGGCTACCGATGCGAATGGATCGGCAGCAGCGGCATCGGCGCGGCGAGCGCCGACGTCTCCGACGTGATGACGCTCTACTACGAGCGTTTTCTCGACAGCGACCCGCTGTTCGCGGGGCTGCGCGGCAAGACGGGCACGATGCTCGTCGTGCGCGACATCGCGGCGATCCCGCCCGGCGAATTCCGCCAGCGGCTGTTCGACGACGTGCAGATCGGCCACGAATGCGTGCTCGCACGCGGCACGCGTTATTCGCAGCATTCGATCGCGCTGGAGCGCGGCCGCGACCGGCCGCCGTTCACGCTCGCCGAGATGAACCGCTTTCGCAGCATCAGCGACGTGCTGTTCCCGCTGCTCGAACTGCACGCGTCGACCACGGCCGCGCGGCGCATTGCGCACCCGACGCCCGAAGTTCATCCGCTCGCGCAGTTCGACGCGCGCCTCGCGGCCGACGGCGTGAAGCTGTCGAAGCGCGAATACGAAACCTGCAAGCACCTGCTTTCCGGCAAGACCGTGCCGGAAACGGCGGAGATCCTCGGCGTGCGCGTCGCGTCGGCCGAGTCGTACGTGAAGCGCGCGTTCGCGAAGCTCGGCGTGCGCACGAAGCGCGAACTCGCCGCATGGGGTTCGGCGACCACAGCGTTCCCTTCCTTCGGCCCGCACGACGGCGCCGCGCCGCCGGCCCTCTCGCGCCGGCCTGATCCGGCCTGACCTGGCCCCGCGCGGCCGCGTTCGGTTGCGCCGCATCGATGCGGCGGCGCCACTTGCATCGAGCCCCGTCGATGTAAACGTTGCGACTTCAAAATCTTCGCGCGGGCGTTCTCCTCTACCATCGGCCGATCGCTTTACCTCAGATAAAGGAGACGGCCCCATGCCCCGCGAACTCAATCAACCGATGGGCGGCAACGAGATGCCGCGCTTCGGCGGCATCGCCACGATGATGCGCCTGCCGCAAGCCGAGACGACCGACGGCCTCGACGTGTGCTTCGTCGGCGTGCCGCTCGACCTCGGCACGTCGAACCGCTCGGGCTCGCGCTTCGGCCCGCGCCAGATCCGCACCGAATCCGTGCTGCTGCGCCCGTACAACATGGCCACCCGCGCCGCACCGTTCGATTCGCTGCAGGTGGCCGACATCGGCGACGTCGCGACCAACCCGTACGACCTGAAGGACTCGGTGCGCCGCATCGAAGAGGCATACGACGAGATCGTCGCGAACGGCTGCCGGCCGATCACGCTCGGCGGCGATCACACGATCGCGTGGCCGATCCTGCGCGCGCTGCACAAGAAGTACGGCAAGGTCGCCGTCGTGCACGTCGACGCGCACGCGGACGTGAACGACACGATGTTCGGCGAGAAGATCGCACACGGCACGCCGTTCCGCCGCGCGGTGGAAGACGGGCTGCTGCAATGCGACAAGGTCACGCAGATCGGCCTGCGCGGCACCGGCTACCACGCGGACGATTTCGACTGGTGCCGCCAGCAGGGCTTCACCGTCGTGCAGGCGGAGGAATGCTGGAACCAGTCGCTCGCGCCGCTGATGGCGCAGGTGCGCGAACGCGTCGGCGACACGCCGGTGTATCTCAGCTTCGACATCGACGGCCTCGACCCGTCGTTCGCGCCCGGCACCGGCACACCGGAAATCGGCGGCCTCACCGTGCAGCAGGGCCTGGAAATCATCCGCGGCATGAAGGGCCTGAACATCGTCGGCGCGGATCTCGTCGAAGTCGCGCCGCCGTACGATCCGACCGGCACCACCGCGCTCACCGGCGCGAACCTCGCGTTCGAGATGCTCTGCGTGATGCCGGGCGTCGCCTACCGCTAACCCGACCGACCTCGACAGGATGAACCTCATGTCTACCGCCGAGCTTTCCCCTTCCGCCGCGACGTTCGTGCTGCCCGCCGCGCGCATCGCCGGGCAGTCCGTCCACACGCATTCCGACAAGGCGGGCGCACCGATCTTCAACGCGTCGACCGGCGACGCGATCGGCTGGCAGGAATTCGCGACGGCCGCGCACGTCGACGCCGCGGTGCGTGCCGCGCGCGACGCATTCGCCGGCTGGCGCGACACGCCGCCGGCCGAACGCGGCCGGATGCTCGCGACGATCGCCGAGCGCGTCGAGGCATCGCGCGACCGCCTGGCGGCGCTGCAGATGCAGGTGAGCGGCAAGCCGCCGTTCGAGGCCGAGGCCGATGTCGGCGACGTTGCCGCCACGTTCGCGTACTACGCGAAGCTGTGCGAAGACCCGGCGCTGTTCGCGGCCGAACCGGTCGCACTGCCGAGCAACGCCGTCACGGCCGAACGCTTTTACGACGCGGTCGGCGTCGCGGCGCTCGTCATGCCGTGGAACTTCCCGATGGTCACGACCGCGTGGAAGCTCGCGCCCGCGCTCGCGGCCGGCTGCGCGGTCGTGCTGAAGCCGTCCGAACTCACGTCGCCGACCGAGCACGCGCTGCTCGAGATCGTCGAGCAAGCGGGGCTGCCGGCCGGCGTCGTCAACGTCGTGAACGGCGGCGCCGAGGTCGGCGCGGCGCTGACCGCGCATCCGCTGATCGACAAGATTTCGTTTACCGGCAGCACGGCGGCCGGCCGCAAGGTCATGCAGGCCGCGGCCGCCGACATGAAGCGCGTGACGCTCGAACTCGGCGGCAAGTCGTCGCTGATCGTGCGCGACGACGCCGATCTCGACGTCGCGGTGTCGCTCGCGGTTGCGGGCGCGTTCACGAACGCGGGCCAGATGTGCTCGGCCACCGCGCGCATCCTCGTGCACGACAGCGTGTACCGCAGCTTCATGGCCGCGTTCGAGACGGCCGTGCGTGCGCTCGTCGTCGCGCCGCCCGCCGCGGAACAGGTCGCGATGGGGCCGCTGATCTCGGCCGCGCAGCGCACGCGCGTCGAAACGATGCTCCAGCACGGCATCGAGGCGGGCGCACGCGTCGCCTTCAGCGGCCGGGTGACGGACGCCGGCGGTGCGGGCTTCTTCATGGCGCCCGTCGTGATCGCCGAGCCGGCCGCCGACAACCCGCTGTGGACCGACGAAGTGTTCGGCCCCGTCGCGTGCGTGAAATCGTTCCGCACCGACGACGAAGCGATTGCGCTCGCGAACGACACGCGCTACGGGCTCGTCGCGACCGTCGTGACGCGCGATGCCGGCATCGCGAAGCAGTTCCAGCAGCGCGTGCGCGCGGGGCTCGTGTGGATCAACGCACCGCAGCTGATCTATCCGCACGTGTGCTGGGGCGGGTTCGGGCTCAGCGGAATCGGCCGCGAACTCGGCGTCGCGGGGCTGCGCAGCTATCAGGAACTGCGCCACGCGATGCGCGCGATCGACTGACCAGTGCGGCCGTTCAGGCCGTTGGCGGCACCGTGTCTCTTGCACGGTGCCGCTTTTTTTGGGTTCTTCGCGGATTTCCGGGGAGAGCGCCGGGGTGTTCGCCGTGCGCCGATCATGAGATCTCAAGGCGCGTGAGCAACCCTCAATGCGACAGCACGGCGGCATGGTCGTGCTCGCGAAGCTGGCCGGGAATCGCGCACTGCGCGAGCCCGCCCGCGTCGATCCACGCACGCGTGCGTTCCGCGGCCTTGTCGATCAGCTGCGCACACTGCGAGTAATCGTATGACGACACGTCGAGCGGACAGAGCGGCGGCACGACGTGGATTTGCGCGCGTGCCCCGTACAACTCCAGATCGCGCACCAGTTGCCGCGCGATCACGAGCGTCAGCGCGTGCGTCGCATGCGCGATCGCGCTGCGCGGCGGTACGCGCAACGCGCACGCGAACCCGGCCGGCAGCACGACGATCCGCTTGACGCCGAGCGCGACCGCGACGGAGATCGGCGTATTGTTCGCGACGCCGCCGTCGACGAGTTCCACGCCGCCGATGCTGACCGACGGAAACACGCCGGGAATCGCCGCGCTGGCCTGCACGGCATCCACGACCGGGCCGGCGGACAGCACGACTTCCTGGCCGTTCAGCACGTCGGTCGCGACGATGTGGAGCGGCAACGCGGCCTGCTCGATCCGCCGGTACGGCAGGTTCCTTTCCAGCAGCAGGCGCAGCGCATCGGCCTCGACCAGATGCGGCCGGTTGCGCAGCAGCATCGCGACGAGGCTGCGCATCGAGAACGGCATGATGTCCTGGCGGCGGATCCGGCACCACAGCGCGGCGAGCATCGCGACGCCGTCCGCATCGGGCCGGCCGGCGAAATAGGCGGCGTTGATCGCGCCCGCCGACGCGCCGACGACGCAATCGGGCCGTTCGCCGCTCGCGACCAGCTCGCGGAGCATGCCGACCTCGATCGCGCCAAGACTGCCGCCGCCGGCGAACACGAAGGCGGTCGAGGAAGTGGGATCGGACGTCACGGTGCGCCCTCCTGCGGTTGGCTGCGACGGTGCTTTCTCCATGATGGATCGTGCGGCGCCCCGGATGTCCTGATGAAAACCCTGCCGGCGCGCGAACCCGCGCCGGCAGGCGATGCACCGTGCGCCGCGTTCCCCGGACTTCCGCGCGGCGCCTTCCGTCGCGACGGGTGTGTCATTCGCCGCCGTGTTCCGGGCCGCATCCAGACGGAAATTCACGCGAAGGCGCGCAATTTTTGACTTCGATCAAGAAAATCGCGCCTACCGCCGCCCGCAAACGTATGCCACGCGTGAATCGTGCGCGCTACGTGGAATCACGGGTTCAGTCGCCCCGGCGACCGCCGTTATTGCATCAACACCCGCCGACCGGCATCGCGTTGCGATACATCGGGACGGCCGCCGGAATCGCATTCGACACGCAACGATCCGGCGCCGTCGCGGGCATGGAGCGGGATGGCCGGACGTCCCGCCCGCTTTTCGACAACAGATGCGGCAGCGCGAGTCGCGCAAGAGGTAATCATGTTTGTAGCCATCGGGTGGATCGTCGTGATCGGATCGGTGATCGGCAGTTTTGTCGGCGTGGGCGGCCATTTGCCGGCCTTGCTGCAACCGTTCGAACTGCTGTGCATTTTGGGCGCCGCGCTGGGTGCGTTCGTCGTCAGCAATCCGGTCGCGACGCTGAAGAAGACGATCAAGAGCCTGCCGACCTGTTTCAAGGGCGGCGGCTATACGAAACAGCAATATGTCGAACTGATCGCGCTGCTGTACGAGCTGCTGCAGAAGGCGCGCAAGGACGGCATGATGGCGCTCGAGGCCGACGTCGACGCACCCGAACAAAGCCCGCTGTTCCAGAAGTATTCGCACGTGCTCGAAGACCATCACCTGCTCGACTTCATCGTCGATTATCTGCGGATGATGTCGGGCGGCAACGTGAACGCGCTGGAGATGCAGGACCTGATGGACGAAGAACTGCATACGCACCATGCGGAAGCGTCCGTCGCGGCCAATGCGATCCAGAAGATGGCGGACGGCCTGCCGGCGTTCGGCATCGTCGCGGCGGTGATGGGTGTCGTGCATACGATGGGCTCGGTCGGCGCGCCGCCCGCCGTGCTCGGCAAGATGATTGCCGGCGCGCTCGTCGGCACGTTCCTCGGCATCCTGCTCGCGTACGGTTTCGTCGGCCCGCTCGCGGATCTGCTCAATGCGAAGGGCCGCGCCGCGGCCAAGCCGTTCCAGTGCGTGAAGGCCGTGCTGCTCGCGTCGATGAGCGGCTACGCGCCGGCGGTGGCGGTGGAGTTCGGCCGCAAGGTGCTGTTCACGGCCGATCGCCCGAGCTTCAAGGAGCTCGACGAGGCCGTCCGCGCGACGAAGTCGCCCAGGCCCGCATAACGGAGGCGCCATGGCCGACCATCGCTCCAACCCGTCGAAACAGTCCGCATCGGCACCGCTCGTCGTCGTGCGCCGCAAGAAGGGCGAGGACCACGACGCCCACCACGGCGGCGCCTGGAAAATCGCCTACGCCGATTTCGTCACGGCGATGATGGCGTTCTTCCTGCTGATGTGGCTGCTCGGCTCGGTGTCCAAGTACGACAAGCAGGGGATCGAGGATTACTTCAACACGCCGCTGTCGACGCTCCTGTCAGGCGGGAAAGACGCACAGGCGCCGCGCCCGAGCATCGTGCAGGGTGGCGGCCGCGACCTGTCGGACCCGGCGCCGGCCATCGACGCGAAAGCGCAACCGGTGCCGGCCAGCTCGCCCGCGGCCGCTGCCGACATCGTCGATACGCAAAAGCTCGAGCGCCTGAAGGCGAAGCTGATCGCGGCGATTGCACAAAGCCCGTCATTGCGCGCGTACCAGGACCAGATCCGGATCGCGATCACTCACGAGGGCTTGCGCATCGAGATCGTCGATTCGCTCAAGCGCCCGATGTTCGCGTCGGGCAGTTCGCAACCCGAAGGGTATGCCACCGCGATCCTTACCCAGATCGGCACGGCACTCGACGATGTCGACAACCGCGTGTCGATTGCCGGCCATACCGATTCGACGCCGTATCGCGACGGCCCCACGGGTTATTCGAACTGGGAGCTCTCCAGCGATCGCGCGAACGCCGCGCGGCGCGCGCTGGTCGCGGGCGGATTGCGGGAGGAAAAGCTGCTCCAGGTGCGCGGGCTCGCGGATGTCCTGCCGCTCGACCGGAACGTCGCGGACGAGCCGACCAATCGTCGCATCAGCATCCTCGTGATGAACAATGCCGCCGAGCAGGCGTTCTTTCGGGACGGCGGCAGGACGACCGTGGACGAATCGGCCGGCACCCGGGCCGCCGTGCTGCCGGCGGCGCTCACGCGGCAGCATTAGGCGCGGGCGCATTCACGAACGCGGGGCGGATGTGCCCGATGGGGCGGGGGGCCGCGTGCAGCCCTTGTGCGACAGCGTGGTCCTCGGCGTCGCGGTCGCGTTCGGAACGGTCGGGCGCGACATCGAGTGACTCCGGCGGTTGTTTGGGCGGTTGTTTGGGCGGTTGTTTGGGCGGTTGTTTGGGCTGTTGCTCGGGCTGTTGCTCGGGCTGTTACGAGGGCTGTTACGAGGGCTGTTACGAGGGCCGTTGCGAGGGCCGTTACCAGGGCCGCTGACGACACCATGTCTCGTGCACGGTGCCGTTTTTTTCGCGCACTCGATATGTTCCGTAGAATATATCGCAACCAGCACTTCCGGAGATTCGCCATGCCCCGCACGCCGACGGATCGCGCCCAGCAGCGCACCGCACGGGAACAGCCGCTCGCGCACAAGATCAGCGCGCTCAGGCCGCTGTCGAGCGACGCACGTGCGCAGCAGGTCACGGATGTCGTCGACGCGTTCCGGCGCCTGCGCGGCAGCGTCGTGCGCTTCATCCGGATGTTCTCGGCTGCGCATGCTGAAAACGCGCAGGACGATGCGCTGTCCGCGATGGGCTTTCGTGAACTGCTGTCCACGCTCGAAGACGACGCACGCACCGCCCGCTTCACGCGCCTGCCCGAACTCGAACGGGCGATCGGCCACGCGCGCCGCCTCGAACGCACACGCGACGACGTGTTCTCCGATTCGTTCAGTAACGACCCGGCCGCAATGCGCGACACGGTCTCCGCGCTGGAGCGCGTCGACGTGCTGTTCGTCGGGCTGTGCGTCGAGTACGTGATGGAGCGCCACGCGCCGGCATCGCGTCCTGTTTCACCGTCCGCCCCGGCATCGCCCTCCGCCGCCCTGCCGCTCACCGACCGCCCGACCGCGCTCTGCTGACCGCACCACGCCGCACCACGCCGCATTACCCGGTGCTTTCCCCCGAATTTCGTTCGTTATATTCCGTGGTATATTTCGAAAATCTTTCGCGCATCCGTCCCCGGCCCGACTATGCCGGACAGAGGTCAACATGCACGCTCCGCCCTTTCGCCTTGCCCGCACGGCGGATCTCTCGTCGCCCGGCGGTAATCCGCCCGCGGCAACCGGCACGCGGGTCGACGCATGCTGCGCGCCGTCGCGCGCGCAACTGACCGAGCTGAAGCGCCGCACGCGCCTGTCCGAGCTCGACGCGAACCTGCACTGCTCGATCATCGGCACCTGCCTGACCACGCACGAGCTGCGCAGGCTCGTGCCGAAATACACCGACCTCGACCGCCAGCACGCGACCGACCTCGACATCCATCACGCCGCCGTCGAGCTCGCGATCGACGGCACGGCCGGCGCCAAGGCATTGCACAAGGCGCTCGACGAGCGTTACGCCGGCGCGATCCGCGCATTCGACAGCGCACAGGATGCGGATGACCTCCTTGCACGCTGGAAGGATGCGCTGAAGAGCGGCGACATCCCGCCCGCCTACTGGGCGCTGATGACGCATCCGCGCACGACGATGGCCGTGCGCCAGGCCGCGTTCGGCGACCTGCACATGCTGTCGCACCTGGTCGGCGCGGCCAATCGCGCCGATATCCGGCGGCTGGTCGTGCTGGAGGAGGAGAATGCGGCGCTGCACGCGAAGATCGACCGGCAACAGGCGCGCCTGCAAGAAATGAGCGCGCAGCGCGACGCGGCGCTGCAGGAGCGGGATGCTCTCGTTGCGCGCCGGAACGCACAGCCGCCGGCGGCTGAAAGCGCATTGCGCGACGAAGTCCACGAACTGCGCGAGGCACTGGCCGCGCGCGATGAACGACTCGCGCTGCACACGAGCCGCCGCGAGGCGGCCGAGCAGCGGATCGCCGCGGAACAGGCGAGCGCACGCGCGATGCGCGCGCGGCTCGACGACCTGATGGCGATGGTGAAGACGCTGCGCGCCGAAGCGAGCGCGATCGAACAGGCGGTGCAGGCGTCGGCGGACGATCCCGCCGAACACGCGGCCGATCCGCTGTCGATCCTGCGGGGCACGCGTCTGGTCTACGTCGGCGGGCGCCCGGGCTCGAACCGTGCGATCAGGCGGATCGTCGAAACGGCGGGCGGTGACGTGGCGCTGCATGACGGCGGTATCGAGGATCGCAAGGGCCTGCTGGCCGCCGCGCTACCGGGCGCGCACATGGTCGTGTTCCCGGTCGACTGCATCGACCACGATTCGATGAACCTGCTCAAGCGCATCTGCGAACGCCACCACGTCGCGTACTACCCGCTGCGGACGGCCAGCGTCGCCAGCTTCGTCGAACTGATCGGGCGGCTCGATGCCCAGGCGCGCGACGTCATGGCGCCGGATGCCGCCGCCGGCGGCACGCCGCGCTTCTGCCTGCGGCACGGCTAGACCTGATTCGCTTCGACGCGCTCCTTCTGCCCTTCAGCGGGTCGGTGCAAGCGCGTCGTCGGCGTCAACAGGCCCCGCGCTTCAGCGCCGTACCATTTTCGTGAGCGCGGCGATTTCGTCGGCACACGCCGCGTAGGCGCGCGCCTCGATCCCGCGATAGAGGCGGATGATCTCCTCGCCGACCGGCGTGAGCACGCTGCCGCCGCCGCTCTGCCCGCCATGCTCGGACACCGTCGCCGGCGATTTCAGCGAGCGGTTCAGCTCGTCCATCAGCAGCCACGCACGCCGGTACGACATCTTCAGGCTGCGCGCCGCCGCCGAAATCGAACCGTGTTCGTGCACGGCTTCGAGCAGCGCGACCTTGCCCGGGCCGAGCGCGATCGTGTCGGCCTGCTGGATACGCATCCTGAATCGCACTTCAGGCTTGGGGTGTGCCGGTGTCTTCATGTTGTGCTGCCCTTTGAACGATGCGGGCAAGCATACACGATGGCCGATGCGACGCATGCCGGCCGCCCACGCCGGTTCAGACCTCGAGCACGCGGGCGACGATGCCGGCCAGCCGCTTCACGTGGCGCGGCGCGGGCAGGAGGTCGGCGCCCGAGAACAGCAGCGGCGCGCCGTCGTCGATCGACAGCGGCGCGTCGCCGCATTCGAACGCGACGATTACGTGTTCGCCAACCGGCGTGTTGAACAGTTCGTGCCAGGAAAACGTGACCGCGTAGCCGTCGTGCGCATGCGCGATGAACACCATGCGCTTGAAGTCGCCCGGCGTGTCGTTGCGCAGCCCGGCCGCGTCGAGCAGGTCCTTCAGCCGTGCGCCGCGATACGGCGCGACCGAGCGGATGAAGCGATTCGTCGTGAAGCAGCGCAGGTCGAACGGCTCGGCCGTCGCGCTCGCGTGCCGGCGCAGATCGTCGAGCGTCACCGTCATCGGCCGCACGAATGCGCCCGTCAGCGCGATCGAGCCTGCCGCCGCCGGTTGCACGTGTTGCGCCTGTTGCACCTGCTGCGCCGAAAGCGCCGCCGTCCCTGCCCTCTCCATCGCCCGCCTCCATGACGGCCTGCCGGTGGGCAGGCCTGCGTCGTATCGGCGGATATATTACGCCGGGAAAAAACCGGCCGGCGGAATGCGCGCCGCATGGGCGGCATAACGCCGGCCGATCGTGCCCGGCGCTACGACAGCACGATGTTCTTGACGACCTTCTTCAGGCTCTTGAAGCTGTCGACCGATTCCGCCTTCGCGTCCGTCACCAGTGCGCCGATCCGCGCCGGCTCGCAGAAGCTGATCCGGCTGTTCGTGCCGAGCTTGCTGAAATCGGCCAGGATCGCGACGTCCGCCGCGTTGCTCACCATCGCGCGCGCCACTTCGGTTTCCATCCGGTCGTAATTGGTCGCGCCGCGCACGGCATCGACGCCGACCGGCGACAGCAGCGCGAGGTCGGCGCGATAGCGGAAGATCTCGGCGACCGTGCCGTCGCCGACGGTCGCGGCCGCGCGGGTGCCGATCATCCCGCCGAGCAGGATCGTCTCGTTCCTCGCCTGCCCCGGGTCGCTCGACCGCATCTTCAGCGCGACGTCGATCGAGTTCGTGACGATCGTGAGGCCCGACAGCTTCGCCAGTTCCTCGGCCAGCAGCGTCGTGGTCGTGCCCGCGTCGATGAACAGCGTCTGCGAGCCCGTGACCAGCCTGGCCGCCGCGCGGGCGATCGCCAGCTTCGCCTTCACGTGGGTCTGCGCGCGTTCGGCGATCGGCGCTTCGTCGCCCACCTGCACCGCGCCGCCGTGCACGCGCTTCAGTTCACCGAGCGCTTCGAGATCGACGAGATCGCGACGCACGGTTTCCCGCGACACGTTCAGGTCGGCCATGATCCGGTCGGTGGAAACCCGCTGCATCTTCGATAACAGAAGCCGGATCCTCTGGTATCGCTCTTCTTGCCACATGGAATATCCTCGGAATGAACGTCAATGTTATTCGAACGGCGAACTACGCAGCGCTCTCCTCCAGTTTTTTGATGCCGACGAGGGTCTGCAGGGATTGACGCACCGCCTGGCACTCGCTGCTCGTCATCTTTGAAAACACCACGTGGATGCGGTCGTCGTCCGGCGCGGCGTCGTCCTGTTCGATGATGAACCGGACGATGCGCGCCTGGTCGATGCCGGGCATCGCCTGCAGCGACGTCAGTTTCACGGCGCCGCGGCTCGCGAGGATGCGCACGCCCCAGCGCTGCCGCGTCGCGAACAAGCGTTTCTCGATCGGCTTCAGGCCGGCCAGGATCGCGAGCACGATCGCCGTCGCGGCAATCGCGGCCACATACATGCCGCCGCCCACGGCCAGCCCGACCGCCGCCACGACCCACAGGCTCGCCGCGGTCGTCAGGCCGCGGATGATCTCGCCGCGCAGCATGATCGAACCGGCGCCGAGAAAGCCGATGCCCGACACCACCTGCGCGGCGACGCGCGACGGGTCCAGCGACACGTTTTTCGCGTTCTGGACATCCGCGAAGCCGAACGCCGACACGACCATCACGAGCGCGGCGCCCACCGCCACCAGCATATGGGTGCGCAATCCGGCCGCCCACGACAGGCGCTCGCGCTCGATGCCGACGAGGCTGCCGAGCAATGCCGCCAGCAGCAGGCGGGACACGATTTCCAGCTGACTGATCATTCGAGATCTCCTTGCTTTGCCTGGTCCATCCGATGAGGCGCGGCCCGCATGGGGCCGCCGTCCGGTTCTTCCTGCCTGCGCCCGCCCGTTGCCGCACCCGGCACTCGGCGAGTTGTATTTTTGTGCGATCTTGCGATTTTGTGCGTTCTAATATACGGTACGAAAAACTGCAAAGCCAGACCCAAGTTCGTTTGTTTCATCCGATCGGCACGATCAATCGTCAGACCATTCAGGCAACACGATCCGGAACACTTGCTTAGGAGACCAACATGATGAAGAAGGCATGGATGCTGGCCACAACCCTGCTGGCGGCGCTGGCGACGGCCCCCGCTCACGCATCGGAAGGCGACGTCTGCAAAAAGGTGACGCTCGGCGACGTCGGCTGGAGCGACATCGCGGCCACCACCGGCGTCGCGATGATGCTGCTCGACGGGCTCGGTTACGAGGCGACCAAGACGATCGCGTCGCCGCCGATCGTGCTGGCCGGCGTGAAGAAGGCGCAGATCGACGCGTTCCTCGGGTACTGGGATCCGAGCATGACGCCGACGGTGAAGCCGTTCGTGGACGCCGGCGCCGTCCACCAGTTGCCGGAGCCCAACCTGGTCGGCGCGCGCTATACGCTGGCCGTGCCGCAATACACATCCGACAAGGGGCTCAAGCGCTTCGCCGATATCGCCAGGTTCCGCGACCAGCTCGACGGCAAGATCTACGGGATCGGCGCCGGCAACAACGGCAACGCGCTGATCCAGCGAATGATCGACAAGAACGAGTTCGGGCTCGGCGGCTTCAAGCTGGTCGAATCGAGCGAGGCCGGCATGCTCGTGCAAGTGACGCGCGCCGTGCAGGAGCACCGGATGATCGTGTTCCTCGCGTGGGAGCCGCATCCGATGAACATCGACTACCGGATCACCTATCTCGACGGCGGCGACACCGTGTTCGGCCCGAACTACGGCTCGGCGAAGGTCTACACGCTCGTCACGCCCGGCTATCTCGAACGCTGCCCGAACGTCGGCCGGCTGCTGACCAACCTGAAGTTCACGACCGACGAAGAAAACCAGCTGATGGTGCCGATCATGAATCACGCAGACCCGGTCGCGGTGGCCAGGGAATGGGCGAAGAAGCATCCGGGCGTGCTGTCGAAGTGGCTCGACGGCGTGACGACCATCGACGGAAAGAATGCGAAGGATGCGATCGAGAAGCTGATCGGTGCATGAGCCCGCAAGACAAGGAACCCGGCATGTACAAGAATCTCGCGCTGTTCGATCTCGACCACACGCTGCTGCCACTCGACAGCGACCAGGCCTGGGCCCGCTTCATCTCGCGGGTCGGCTGGCGCGAGGACGACGCGCACGCCGCGCTGATCGACGAGCACTACGGTCATTACGCGGCCGGCACGCTCGACATGAACGCGTATCTCGCCGTGACGCTCGCGCCGCTCACCCGCTATCCGCGCAAGGTGCTCGAGCGCTGGCATGCGCGGTTCATGGACGAAGTGATCCGTCCGTCGATCACGCCGCAGGCGCGCGAGCTGGTCGGGCGGCATCGCGAAAACGGCGATCTCTGCTGCATCGTGACGGCGACCAACGTCTTCGTCACGCGGCCGATCGCGGCCGAATTCGGCATCGAGCACCTGCTCGGCATCGAACTCGATACCGACGACGGCACGCCGGACGGCGCGTTTACCGGGCGCAGCACCGGCGTGCCGAGCTTCCGCGAAGGAAAGATCGTGCGCACGACCGCGTGGCTGGAATCGCTCGGCTACGCGCCGTCGGATTTCGAGCGCACCTACTTCTACAGCGACTCGATCAACGACGTGCCGCTGCTGGATTACGTCACGCATCCGGTCGCCACCAATCCCGATTCGAGGCTTTTGCAGGTGGCAGGCACGCGCGGGTGGCCTGTCATGAAGTTGTTCTGATTCGGGCGATATTCTCTGCTGTCCATTTTCATGTCGGGAGGGGTAATGAAATACGGAACTCGCAGCAACGGCCTCGATCATTCAGGAATCCGATTCGAGTCGAGTCGAAAGCATGTCGTCAGGTCGCGTCGATCGGAAAGCCGCTTTCCGCACTGGCGCGGCGTTTTCATGATCGCGCTGCTGTGCACGCTGGCCGCTTGCGGCGATGGCGACTCGGGCACCGCGGCCAACGTGGCGGCCGCGCGCGCGGCCGCACCGGGTTCGGCATCCACGCCCGTCCTGCACTGCGCGAGCGCGTGCCACTGACCGACGCTGGCCCCGGGGCCAGCCATCCACGACAGAGAGCGATCATGCAAAACAAACCCACGACACGACGTCAGTTCCTCGCCGATGCGTTGAAGCTCGCCGGCGCGACCGCGATCACGGGCATGCTGCCCGAAAGCATCGCGCGCGCCCAGGCCATTCCGGCAGCCACCGTCACCGGCACGATCCAGGACGTGAAGCACGTCGTGATCCTGATGCAGGAAAACCGTTCGTTCGACCACTACCTCGGCACGCTGGGCGGTGCGCGCGGCTTCGGCGATCCTCGGCCGGTCGTGATTTCGAGCGGGTATCCGGTGTGGCGCCAGCCCTGGCTGACGTCCTACGTGTTTCCGTTCAACCCGTCCCCGCCCTCCGGCACGGCCAACGGCGACACCTACTACGGCGACCTGGACCACAGCTGGAGCGGCACGCACAGTGCCTGGAACAACGGCCGCTACGACAACTGGGCCGACGCGAAGACCAGCGGCACGATGTACTACTTCACGCAGAAGGACATTCCGTTCTACTACGCGCTGGCGAGCGCGTTCACGGTGTGCGACGCGTACCACTGCTCGATGCTCGGCCCGACGGACCCGAACCGCCTGTATCTGTGGACCGGATGCTGCGGCAACGTCGCCGGTTACTCGCCGTACACGACGAACACGATGACAGGCACCGGCTGGACCACGATGCCGGAGCGCCTGAACACGGCTGGCGTGACGTGGAAGTTCTACCAGGACAAGGGCAACGGCCTGGATGCCGCACATGGCTACGGCGAATACAACGGCTCCAAAAGCGATCTCTGGTGGAACGGCAATTACGGCGACAACGTCATCCTGAACTTCAGGCAATACCAGAACCTCGGTGCAGGCGATCCGCTCGCGCCGGCGCTCAACGGCACGCAGATCGACCCGTCAGGCGGCGGCAAGGAATACGATACGAACCTCTTCAGTCAGCTGCGGGCCGACGTCGCCAACGGCACGCTGCCGCAGGTATCGTGGATCGCCGCGCCCTACGCATACTGCGAGCACCCGTCGTGGGCCGCGAGCGGCGGCGAATGGTACGTCAGCAGCGTCCTCGATGCGCTGACGTCGAATCCGGCGGTGTGGGCCAGCACGGTGCTGCTCGTCATGTACGACGAGAACGACGGGCTGTTCGATCACATGCCGCCGGCCGTCCCGGCCAGTTCCGCCGCCGGCACCGGCCGCTCCACGGTCTCGACGTCCGCCGAATTCGTCTCCGGCAGCGGCGCCGCATCGGACGGCTCGGCGAGCGGCGACGTGCCGATCGGGCTCGGCCCGCGCGTGCCGATGTTCGTGATCTCGCCATGGTCGAAGGGCGGCAAGGTCAATTCGCAGGTCTTCGATCACACATCGGTGATCCGCTTTCTGGAAGCGCGCTTCGGGCTACAGGAAACCAACATCACGCCGTGGCGACGCACGGTCTGCGGCGACCTGACGTCGGCCTTCGATTTCTCGAACGCCGACCGGACGATTCCCGCGATCCAGCCGCCGGCAAGCAATATGAACCCGAACGGCCCGGCCGTCCCGATCCCCTACCCGACCACCACCGCGGTGCCGGCGCAGACGGCCGGCCGCAGCACCGCCTGCCGCCTGCCCTACGAGTTCTTCGTGCAAGGCAAGGTCAATCGCGCCGGCAATGCGCTGTCGCTGACGATGACCAACACCGGCACCGCCGGCGTCCACCTGCAGGCGTGGGTCGACGGCACGAACACGATCCCCCGGCACTACACGATCGCGGCCGGCGCGGGCCAGTGCGCGAACCTGTCGGATTCGCTCGCGCTGAATGCCGGTGGCAGCTACGACTATTCCGTCTACGGACCGAACGGCTTCCTGCAGACGTTCCGCGGCAGCATCGGTTCGTCCGGCAACACGGGATCGACCGCCGAAGTCAGCCTGTGCTACGACGTGGCCAACGGCAACGTGCAGATCACGCTCGACAACTCCGCCGGCTCGGCCGCGACGACGTTCCAGCTCACCGACAACGCGTACGGCATGAACACGCGGCAGTCGGTCACCGTCGCCGCCGGCGCGACGCAAGCCGTCACGTGGTACGGCGACGGCGGCTGGTACGACGCCAGCATCCGCGACGCGAACGATCCGAATTTCCTGCGCCGGGTAGCCGGCTGCGTGCAGGCGCAATCCGGCACCCTGCTCACGGATTCGGCGATCGGCAATACCGGCAAGAAGTTCGTCGCGTCGCTCGCGTCGCAGGGCTCGACGTTCGGCACGCTGCGGTTCGACTACGTTGCGCCGCCGTGGAGCCACAGCCCGAAGAACTGGGTGGGCATCTTCGCGCATGGCGCGCAGCCGACCAAGGGCAGCTACAAGTCGTGGGCGTACCTGCCGAAGAGCACCGGCTCGCTGTTGTTCTCGTCCACGGCCAACAGCACGCTGGCGTCGGGGCAGTATGACGCGTGGTATCTGTTCGACGACGGCTACACGCCGCTCGCGGGGCCCGTCACGATCAACATCTGACGGTGGCCTGACCGTGCCGTGCCGGCCCCCTGCACGGGGCCGCCACGCATTCGGGCGCGACGAGCCGCGTTGCACCCGAATGCGTTTCCCGTCGCCCTGCCCGCGCGACGGGCACTACACGAGCAGATTCTCGTAGAACGCGCCGAACGGCCGCGTCGGGTGCGCGATCCGGATTTCGAGGATCCACAGCCCGGCCGCCGGCGCCGCAGCGAAATCTCCGAGATTGCCGGCCTGGCAGATCAACCGGTGCAGGGTCGCGCTTCGTCGCGCCCGACAGCAAAAACGGGCGCTCCGATGGAGCGCCCGCTCGCGGGTGAGGTCGATCAGAACTTGTGACGCAGGCCGATCCGCGTGACGAACTGCGTGTTCGCGCCCGCGTTGCCGATGAACGAACCCGACGAGCCGATCTCCGCCTGCACCGGCACCGCGCGGCCATTGATCGTATTGCTGCCCGACGCCTTCTGGTAGGCCGCGCTGACGTACACGTCCGTGCGCTTCGACAGCGCATAGTCGACCGCGGCGTTGACCTGATGCCACTTGCCGTCGAAGCGGCCGTCGAGCTTCGAGAACGTATAGCCGAGGCCGCCGCTCAGGGCCGGCGTGAACGCATAGCGGCCGCCGATTTCGTAGTTGTTCAGCGTCGACGATTCGCCCGACAGCGGCACGAACTTCGTATGCGTCCAGTTCGCCCACACGAGGGCCGCCGCGATCGCATAACGCGCGCCGACGCCGACCGTCTCGAGATCGCGCAGCCCCTGCGTGTTGACGTTCGCGATGCCGACGCCGAACGCGGGCGTCGCGCCGTTCGGGAAGCGGATGTTCGTGTACGCGGCGCCGATGCCGAACGGCCCCTGCGCATAGTTCGCGCCGAAGCTGTATGCGCTCGACGAACCCTGCGAACCGTTCGTGCCTGTCGTGGTCGGCGTGCCCGCGAACTGCGTCGAATTCGAGAAGCCGTACATCGCGCCGAACGTGAGGCCCGCAAAGTTCGCGCTCTGGAACTTCACGGCGTTGTTGATGCGGCTCGACGTCAGCTGGTCGAGATCGTTGATGTGATACGCGTAGTTGCCGGCCGGCGTCTGGCTGCCCATCGCGTAGTTCGCGCCGATGTAGTCGGTCGAGAACGAATACTGGCGGCCGAACGTCAGCGAGCCGATCCCGTTCTTCGACAGCCCGACGAACGCCTGCCGGCCGAACAGCGCACCGCCCTGGCCGATCGCGCCGTCACCGCTGCTGAAGCCGTTTTCCAGCACGAACAGCGCCTTCAGCCCGCCGCCGAGATCCTCGGTCCCGCGAATGCCCCAGCGGCTGCCCGACGCGACGCCGTCACCATACTTGACGAGCTTGCCGTGGCCGCCCGACGTCGCGACCTTGTTCGAATACGTGATACCCGCATCGATCAGCCCGTAGAGCGTGACGCTGCTTTGCGCGTGCGCGGCGGTGCCGAACATCCCGAGTGCGGCTGCGGCCGCGATGGTCTTTTTCATGTTCACTTCCTGTTGTTGTCGACGCGCGCCCGCGTCGCAGCGTGACGCGCGGCGTGTTGACGAATCACCGACTGATTGACGAACGCGAGCCACCGGATCGCCGCGCGCACATACACCTCATGCACATGCACGATGCTTCGTTTCGGTACCGGTATGGGCTTGCTGATGTGGCATGCCGCGGGGCGGCCGCCTGTGTTGCAGCGTCGGGGGGGGGGGGGGGGGGGGGGGGGGGGGGGGGGCGCCCCCCGCGAGCACGTGGCCGGCACGCGGGAAGCGATGAAAAACAAGCCGAAGGGGTGGGGGAGCTCGAGGAGGCGTGGGCGCCCCCACACA